>NZ_JBSHAQ010000064.1:0-58301 GCF_053611585.1 Streptomyces sp. NPDC054794
GGATCAGGGAGCGGGGTCTGGTGCCGTGCATCGCAAGGCGGAGGAGGGCGTCATGGCGGAGCCATGGCAACCGACGACAACGCGGCGAGGCACGGTGCCAGACCCCGCGAGCCCGGCATGATCCAAACGAGAGGCCCTAGGGCCGCGCGGAAGAGGATGGTGGCGCCAACCGCCGTCGACCCGGCCGTAGTTCCTCCGTAGGCTGGCGACCCGTCAGGGCCGGTGACACACGGGGGCCGCGCAAGAACGCGGCCCCCGTCTCTCGCGTCACCGCGCCGCCATGCCCCCAGCGCGCCCACAGAGGACACGGATGCCGACCGCCAAACTTGTCAAGCACCTGACAGCAACAGGGGCCGCCCTCGCGCTGCTGACCACGGCATCGCCGGCGGTCGCCGCCCAGAGGCCCGCCACCTCCGACGCCGCCGACCGGACCACCGCCACCGTTGCCGACGCCACCTCACCGGCGGCCGACACCTGGCAGCCGCCGTTGTCCACCCGCGGCCGGTACATCGTCGACGCCCAGGGGCACCGCTTCCGCCTGAAGTCGGCCAACTGGGACGGCGCGCAGGGGTCGTGGACGGGCAGCGGCAGCACCGCCGACCCCGCCAACCACCACGCGGGCCAGGTCTCCTACGGCATCCCGCTCGGCCTGGACCGGGCCCCGCTCTCTCAACTGCTGGCCGACTTCCACGCGCTCGGCATCAACAGCGTCCGGCTGCCGTTCTCCAACGAGATGATCCACGCGACGGCCCCCGTGCCGGACGCCGCCGTCGCGGCCAATCCCGGGCTGCGCGGCCGCACACCCCTGCAGGTCTACGACGCCGTCGTGTCCGCCCTCACTGGGGACGGCTTCGCGGTCATCCTCAACAACCACACCAACACCTCCCGTTGGTGCTGCGGCGTCGACGGCAACGAGCGCTGGAACAGCAGTCAGTCCGCCCAGCAGTGGGCCGACGACTGGGTCTTCATGGCCCGCCGCTACGCCGCCGACCCGCGTGTGGTGGGCGCCGACCTCTACAACGAGGTTCGGCGTGACGTCTGGGACGACCCCAACTGGGGCCTGGGCGACGGCCACGACTGGTACGCCGCGGCGCAGGTCGCCGCGGACCGTATCCTCACCGAGGCCAATCCGAATCTGCTGATCGTCGTCGAGGGCATCAACTGGACCGGCATACCCGTCGACGGGCTCCCGCACGAGCGCCCCACCCTCGCCCCGGTACGGACGCTCTCGCACACCCTCGTGAACGCCCACAAGCTGGTCTACTCCGCCCACTTCTACGGCTACACCGGCCCCCGGCACAGCGGCGCCACCGGCACGGGCGAGACCCACGACCCCCGCTACCAGGACCTGTCCCGCGACCAGCTCCACCAAGTCCTCGCCGACCAGGCGTTCTTCGTGACCACCGAGGGACAGCACTACACGGCGCCCGTGTGGATCAGCGAGTTCGGCATCGGGGCCAACGAGACCGGCGGCGCCGCCCGCACCTGGTTCGGCAACATCACGGACTACTTCGCCGACCACGACACCGACTTCGCCTACTGGCCGCTGGTCGGCTGGGAGGGCCACGACGACTGGGCCCTGCTGCGCTACGACACGGCGGGGCGGCGCTACGGCCTGCTCGACTCCGGCGACTGGCGCGCCACCGCCTGGAATCACCTGATGACCGCACCGACGCGCACCGGCCCGGTCACGCCGGTGCCCGTCTGGCGCATGCTCGCCACCGACCACGGCGACGCCGTGGAGTCATCGCGGGTACGGGCCGGTGGCGACTGGGACTCCGGGGCCTACAAGGCCGCCTGCCCCGACGGCCTGCGCCTGATCGGCCTCAGCCACACGGGCGGTCGTGGCCTGTGCACCGACGCGACCGGCGGCGACCTGCGCGCCGCGGGCAACGCGCAGGCGGTCGTCACCGACGAGCGCTACGTCCCCGGGGGCGGCGACTGGGCCGGCGGCTACACCAAGTTCCAGTGTCCCGCGGGGCAGTTCCTCATCGGCTACAGCCGTCGCGGTGAGCGGTTGTCGGCGGCGCTGTGCGCACCCGCCGGCCTCGCCCTGGGCCGGGCCGGGCGGACCGTCTGGTTCGACCGCTCGGACAACCGGCCCGCGGACGGCGCCGGCGGCGACTTCGCCTCCGGCCACTGCAAGGGGCAGTGCGCCGCCGACGAGTACGCGGCCGGCATCGCCTTCACCACCCGCCTGGGCAGCGCCCAGGGCCCCGCGGCCGTGCTGTGCGGACCGCTGCGGCCCTGAGCGCCGTCCTCGTCCGACGACCGTCGGCCCCGGGAGGCCGGAGGCGTCCCGAGGGCCGACGGCCGGGGTGGGTGGGGCGGCTCAGGGCGTGAGCTGCCACCGCTCGATGTAGCCGACGTCGATCCCGGCGTGGTCCTGGACCCGCAACTTCCAGGTTCCGGAGGCGGGTTGGGCGGAGGCGTCGACGGTGAAGGTCTGGTCGACGTTGTCGGCGGAGCCGCCGCTGCGGTTGAGCAGTGCGTAGACGGTTCCGTCGGGGCCGACCAGGTCGACGGTCAGGTCACCCCGGTAGGTGTGCACGATCTTGACGTAGACCTGGGTGGTGGCCGAGGCGTTGCCGGTCCGGTCGGTGACGGTGATCGGGGATTCCACCGCGGCCCCGGCGTCGGGGATGTCGACCCGGGTGGCGTTGGCGTAGATGTGGGCCACCCGCCAGGTGAAGTGCACGGCGGCCGAGGCGCCCGTGTCGTCGGTCACGGTGACCGTGACGTCGCTGGCGCCGATGGCGGTCGGCGTGCCGGAGATCAGACCGGTGTCGCTCATCGTCAGGCCGTCCGGCAGGCCGGTCGCGGCGTAGGTGAGCTTCGCGCCGGAGTTGGTGGTGAACGCCTCCGTCTGGAGGGACACCGCCTGGTCGACCCCGCTGATCTGGTCCCCGATCGGGGCGACGTTGACGCCCGGCGCGATGCGGTTGCCCACGTTGATCGCCGCCCAGGCGTCGGCCACGGCGAGGTAGGTGGGGCTGTAGACGCCGAAGAGGTCGCCGGCGGCCTGGAGGGTCGCGGTCCGGGCGCCCGCGTAGTTCGTGGTGGAGGTCATGTACGTGGTGAGGGCCCGGTACCAGACGCGCTGGGCGTTCTCGATGCCGATGCCGGTGACCGGCAGGCCGTCGTAGGTGGGGCTGTCGTAGGCGACCCCGTTGACGGTCTTCGCGCCGCTGCCCTCGGAGAGCAGGTAGAAGAAGTGGTTCGCCGGTCCGGAGGAGTAGTGGACGTCGATGCCGCCGAGGGAGGAGCTCCAGTAGTCGCGGGAGGCGCCGTCCTTGGAGGGCTTGTCCATGTAACGCAGCGGTGTGCCGTCGCCGTTGATGTCGATCTTCTCGCCGACGAGGTAGTCGGGTACGTCGGCGGGCAGGTTGGTGTGGAACTCCACGGCGGCGGCGAAGATGTCCGAGGTGGCCTCGTTGAGGCCACCCGACTCGCCGGAGTAGGTGAGGTTGGCGGTCGCGCTGGTGACGCCGTGGCTCATCTCGTGCGCGGCGACGTCGAGCGCGGTCAGCGGGTGCGTGTTGCCCGAGCCGTCGCCGTAGGTCATGCAGAAGCAGGTGTCGGACCAGAAGGCGTTGACGTAGTTGCTGCCGTAATGGGCCCTGCTGTAGGCGGCGACTCCGTCGTCGCGTATGCCGTTGCGGCCGAAGACGTCCTTGTAGTAGTCCCAGGTCGCCGCGGCGCCGAAGGCGACGTCCACGCCCGCGGTCTGACGGTTGCCCGCGGTTCCGTCGCCCCAGACATCGTTGTCGTCCGTGAACAGGGTGCCCGTGCCGGAGGTGCCCTGGTTCAGGTCGTAGGTGCGGTGTCCGGCGCGGTCGCCGTCCACGAGTTGGTACGTCGTACCGGAGAGGGTGGTGCCGAGCGGCACCGTTCCGCTGAACTGGCCGGTGCCGGTGCCGGTCCGGACGCCCTGGTAGTGGAACAGGGGCTTGCCCGAGGCGGCGTCGGTGATCACATGGAGTTCGCTGGGTGTTCCGTCGTCCTGGAAGCCGCCGACCACCGACTCCCAGGCCAGGGTGGGCCGGGCACCGGCGGCCCAGACGACGAGCCGCGGCGCGCGGGCGACCGAGACGTGCTCGCCGCCCGCCTTCGCGGCCGCCGCGAGCGCGGTGGTCCTCGCCGTGGCCGACGGGATCTTCGGCGTGACGGTCGGCGGGGCGAGGACGGTCCGGGTGCCCTTCGACACGGTGAGGCGGCCGTGCCGGGCGTGGACGACCAGGTCGCCGCCGAGGACCGGCAGGCCGGCGTAGGTCCGTTCGTAGCGGGTGTGGGTGGTGCCGTCGGCGTCCCGGGCGACGTCCTTGACGACGAGCTTCTCCTTGGCGCCGAGGCCGAGGGCCCTCGCCGTGGCGACGGTGCCGGCGGCGGCCCTTCTGACGAGTGCGGCATGCTCGCGCGGCGAGAGCCGGGCGGGGGCCGCCGCGGACCGGGGGGTGGCCAGGATCAACGCGTCGCCCCGACTGGCGGGGGCGGCGGAGGCGGCGGTCTGGACACCGGCCGCGAGCAGGGTGCTCACCGCGGTGAGTACCAAGGCCGTGGTGTAGCCGGATCGTTGGGAGTGACGTTCCTGCCGGAACAAGGCGTTCACCTTCCGTGGGGGTGATCGGAGTCGAAGGAGTGGGTGAGGAGTTGAAGAAAAGATGGGGGAACCATGAAGACCGTGTGAGCGCGGAGACAGCAGAGTGACACCTCGGTCACAAATTGTCATGGCAGCAACAAAGCAACGGCTCAAATTGGCGGGTGCCCGAGCCGTCCGACCGGACCGGTCCGTCGCGGAAGTTCCCTTCATTTGTCCGCGATTGGCAACAGGCGGATCCCGTCGCATCCTTTCTCCGTCCTGAGGTGTGCACGGGATGGATCACGTCGACGGGAGAGCGGGCGGACATGGCGCGGCATGGGGGACGGGGATGGCACGGCCGGGTACTGGCGGCTGCGGTCGGTGTGACAGCGGTGGCGGCCGCCACCTCGGTGTGGACCGCACAGGCCGGTTCCGTCGGCGCGGGGCACGGGCCGGCGAATGCCTCCGCGCGTCCCGCGGCGCCGGCGCGGGTGTCGGTGGACATCGCCCACGCCTCGGACCGCGGTGAGCGGGGCGTCAACATCACCATCGACGACGGGCCCGACCCGAACTGGACGCCGCAGGTGCTGGACGTGCTGCGCGAGAACGGGGTCAAGGCCACGTTCTGCATGGTCGGCACGCAGGCCCAGGCCCACCCGGACCTGGTCAAGGCCGTCGTGGCGGCCGGGCACCGGCTGTGCGACCACACGGTGACACACGACACCACCATGGACACCAAGTCCGACTCCTACCAGTCGCAGGAGATCCTGGACGCCGAACGCATGATCACCAAGGCGTCCGGCGGCGTCCGCCCGCTCTACTACCGTGCCCCGGGCGGCGCCTTCACCCCCTACAGCCGCAAGCTCGCCGCCTCCCACGGCATGCGCCCGCTGGGCTGGAACGTCGACACCAAGGACTTCGAGCGTCCCGGCTCCGCCGCCATCGTCAACACCGTCAAGAACGAGATATCCAACGGGCCGACCCTTCTCTTCCACGACGCGGGCGGCGACCGTTCGCAGACCGTCGCAGCCCTCCGCGAGGTTCTGCCGTGGCTGAAGCAGCAGGGGTACACCTTCGGGTTCCCGGTCCGCTGAGCCCCTGCGGGGCTTCCCGTTCGACGTAGGACCGCTCCCGGTCGCACACCTGCAACCGGGATGGCCGAAAATGTGTCTCTGTCCGCGTGGCCGAGCTCCTGGGAAGCAGGGAACCGCGGACGTGCCACGGCAGGGGGTGCGGCGATGAACGCATGGGCGGTACCGGGGTACTCCGAGTCGTTCGAGCTCGGCAGTGGTGCCAGTGGACGGGTGGTGCTCGCCGTCCATGAACAGACCGGTGTGCCGGTCGCCGTGAAGTACCTCGGCGAGGGGCTGCGCACGCGCCCGGACTTCCTGTACGGATTCCGGGCGGAGGCGCAGCTGCTCGCCGGACTGGACAGCCCGTACGTCGCCGGCCTCTACGAGTACGTCGAGGCCACGATCGGCGCCGCCATCGTGATGGAGCTGGTGGACGGCGCCTCGCTGCGGACCCTGCTGGCCCGGCGGGGTCCGCTCTCGCCCGAGGCCGCGCTGGTCGTGCTCAAGGGCTCGCTGCTGGGGCTGGCCGACGCCCACCGGGTCGGCGTGGTCCACCGGGACTACAAGCCGGAGAACGTCCTGGTCACCCCGGAAGGCGTGTCCAAGCTGGTCGACTTCGGCATCGCGGTGGACGCCGGCATCAGCGCCGGCATCGCCGGAACCCCCTCCTACATGGCCCCCGAACAGTGGACCGGCGCGCCGGCCTCCCCCGCCGGGGACGTGTACGCGGCCACCGCGACGTTCTTCGAGTGCCTGACGGGCCGTAAGCCCTACTCGGGCGACAACCTGGCGGAACTGGCGCTGCGGCACGTGGAGGGCCCCATCCCGGTGGCGGACGTGCCCGAGGCGGTGCGTGCGCTGGTCCGCCGTGGCCTGGCCAAGTCCGCGGACGAACGCCCCACGGACGCCACGGAGTTCGTCGCGGACCTGGAGGCGACAGCCGTCGCCGCGTACGGGGACGACTGGGAGGAGCGCGGCCGCGGCCGGCTGGCCGAGCTCGTGGCCCTGCTGCTGCTCCTGCGCCCCTCCGCCCTGCGGACCCCGGACTCGGCCACCGACACCGCCCGCACGGTGCTCGCCCAGGGCGCGCGCCCGGGCCGGCTCCACGCCTGGCGGCCCAGCTGGCCGGGGGTCGCCGTGGCCGGTGTCGCCCTGATCCTGGCGTTCGTCCTGGCCCAGGGCATGGACCGGGGCCCCCGGGTGGACACCGGGCAGGCGGCGAAGGTTCTCGCCACCACGAGCGCCTCGCCGGCCTCCGGCCATGGTCCGCTCCCGCCGACGGCGGCACCGTCCGCGTCACCGGACACGACGGACTCCGCGTCCCCCACCGTCTCGTCCTCCGCCTCGGCCACCGACGGCACCGGCGCCCCGTCGGCCTCCGGCACCCCCTCGGGCCCACCGGGAGCCACCCCGAGTGCCGGGCCGACGGCCGGCGGCCCCACCGCGTCGACCTCCCCCACTACGACGACGAGCGCCTCCCCGCCACCGACCCCGCCCGCTGTCAAGGACGTCACGGTCGCCGGCTTCCGGCAGACCGGCCCCAGCACCGCGACCGCGACGATCACGGTCACCACCGACGGCACGGGACCGATCTCGGTCACCGTCGGCTGGTTCTCCGGGAACACCAGTGGGCAGCCGGGCGCGGCGGACGGCGAGCCCACGTCGTACCAGCGCAGCGGCGCCACGCAGTACACCATCACCGTCGACCACACCTTCCAGGGAACCGGCTGCTACTGGACCGTGCAGGCGACGACCAGCCCCGCATCCGCCGACGGCGGTGCCTCGCAGCAACTCCTCACCCGGCAATGCGAGATCCGATGACCGCTCAAGACGACCGCCAGGCCGCATCCGACCCCACCCCGAGACCCGCGCCCGTGCCGAAGCCCCCGGCCGAGGACGCCGACGACTACAGCGCCACCGCGCTGGCCAGTCACTGGTTCCAACGGCCCGAGACGGACACGACGCGGATCGACACGACGAGACTCGACACCACGGCCCTGGACGCCACGAGGGTGGACACCACCGTGGCGGACACCCCGGGCGCCACGGGCACCCCGGACACCGTGGATGTCTCGAACGTCTCGACGCCGCCCGACCCCGTCGACGGAACCGTCCTGCGCTTCGGCCCCGGGGTCACCGCCGCGCTGGCGCACCGCCTGAGCACGACGCCCCCGCCCGCTGCGCCGACGCCACCCGCGCCGCCCGCCCCGCGTCGGGGCGACCGGCTCCGCCGACAGGCGTTGCCCGCGCTCGTACTGATCGCCGTCGTCGTGTTCCTGCTCTGTTGGAAGTACGGCGCGGCCCCGGTCGCCGTCCGCGACATCTCCGTGACGAGCGCGCGGGAGAGCGTGGGATGCGACGCGACCGCGGACGTCGTCGCGACCGTACGGACCAACGGCCGCAAGGGCACGCTCTCCTACCGCTGGATCCGCAACGACGGCACGTCCTCCCGCGTCCTGCGCGAGGACATGGCCCGGGGTCAGCGGAGCACGCGGCTGCATCTGCTGTGGACGTTCCAGGGGCGGGGCCGGTACGGAGCCGTGGCGGAACTGCGCGTCCTGTCCCCCGGCCAGCGCACGGCCCGTGTCCACTTCGCCTACGACTGCCGCTAGCCGGACCCCTCGGCGCTCTCCGGTCCCGCCTCCAGGTCGGCGGCCAGTTCGCTCCGCCAGTGCAGGGACATCCGGTCGTGGAGGATCTTCGCCGCCGCCACGGACACCGGCAGGAGCAGGAATTCCCTGAGCGCCCGGGCCGCGCCCTCGCGCGCCGCCCAGGCGGCGAAGTCGTCCTGGGTGAGGGGCCCCGGCTCGCGGGGCCACTCGGGGTGCACCATCCGCCGGGCCGCCAACGTCTCCGCCGCGAGCATGCGCAGCCGTAGGTCCAGGGGGCCGTCGGCGGCGAGATCGACGGGGTCCTCGCGACCGATGCGGCGCAGGGCGTCAGCCACCTCGGGGTAGGTGTCGAGGCGGGTCTCGGCCGCCAGCCGGGCCAACCGCGCGGCCATGCCCGTGCGCAGCCGCCGCGGCGGGTCCGGTCGACGAGCGCCCCCAGGTCGAAGTCCCGCACCTGCGCGAGCGGTCGCCGGTCCGCCTCCGTGAAGTCGTCGAGGACGGGCAGGAGCAGGGCGCTGGCCAGTTCCGCGTCCCGTCGTCGGCGGGCGAGTGGACGATGCCGAAGTCCCCGGCCGGTTCGCCGAGCAGGCGGGTGTAGGCGGTGGTGGATCCCGGCCACGGGTCGACACCGAGCTGCCGGGCGAGCCCACCGCCGGGCAGTTGTACGTGGTCCACGCGCGGCGACATGACACAGCGCTCGGCGTCCGGACGCGGCACACCGTCCTCGACGACGGTGACGCGCACCTCGGGGCCCCGCCTGGTCGGGGCCACCGCCCGATTGCCCGCGGACAGCCGGTCCAGCACCTCCGGGCGGGCGAACTGGGCGGCGCCGCCCTCCTGCTTCGCGTAGGCCCATCCACCGCAGGAATCCTCGACGGAAGGGATGCTCATGACCCGCGACCCTACGACCCGCCACCGACAGTCCCGTCCCGTCGACTCCGTCGGCGGCGCACGGCCCGGAATCCCGCTCAGCCGGGTGCTTCCCACCTCTGGCCCCTCCAACATACCGAGCGGTATACAAGGGCGATCCAACGTGCGCGAGTCACACGCTTGTCGCCGGCTCCGCACGCCGTTTCGGTCCAGGGGGGATCGCCTTGGTGAACGACACGATGCAGGGTGAAGCGGCAAGACGCCGGCGGCGGGCGGTGAGCGTGGGTGCCGCGCTCGGCGGTTGCGTCCTCGTCGCCGCGTCCGCCACGCCCGCGGCGGCCCACGGATCCGGCCACGGCCGGGACATGAACTACGCCGCGCTCGGGGACTCCTACACGTCGGGCCCGCTCATCCCGGCCCAGGTGGACGCGAACTGCGCCCGCTCCGACCACAACTACCCCTCGATCGTGGCGGCGGCGCGCGAGGTGACCGCGTTCAAGGACGTGAGCTGCGGCGGCGCGACGACCGAGCACATGTGGAAGCCCCAGGGCACCAACGACCCCCAACTGAACGCGGTGCGCCGGGACACCGACCTGGTGACGGTCCAGATCGGCGGCAACGACATCGGATTCGGCTCCATCATCGGCACCTGCGCCCGCCTCGGCGCCCAGGATCCGACGGGCAACCCGTGCGAGCGCTACTACGGGGCGTCCGGGTTCGACCAGTTGACGCTCAACATCGTGCGGACCGCACCGAAGGTCGACCGCGTGCTGCGGGCCGTCCACGCGCGGGCGCCGCACGCCCGGGTCCTCGTCGTGGGCTACCCGGACCTGCTGCCCGACGACGGCAGCGGCTGCTTCCCGTCGGTGCCGTTCGCGGCGAAGGACTTCCCGTATCTGCGGGACACCGGCAAGCGGCTGAACCTCATGCTGCGCCTGGTGGCGAAGTGGAACCACGCGCAGTACGTCGACACCTACGGGCCCACGGTCGGTCACGACATGTGCAAGGCGCCCGCCGACCGCTGGATCGAGCCGCTGCAGCCCGCCTCGCCGGCGGCACCCGCCCACCCCAACGCCAAGGGTGAGGAAGCGATGGCACGCGCCGTACTGGAGCGTCTCGACACCCCGCGCGGCCGCGACTGACCTCCTGACCGGGGCTTGGTGCGCGCCCGCCCACCCGTGGCGGGCACGCACCCGTTCCGCTCGATCACGGCCCCGCCGGGCGCGTTGCGCCCGGTCGCCCGCCCGGCTTGCCCTTACCGTGCTCTAGACGTGACTGACAGTCAGGATCGGAGGGGAGACGCGAGAGGCGATGGCCGATGCGGGCGGTCGGACGGCCGGGCAGGACCGGGGGCGCCGGACGGGCGGCGCGGTGCTGGGCAGCCGGCCGGCGCACGCGGTGCGTCTTCGGCCGCGCCCCGGCCCGACGGACCGGGCGGCCACGACGGCCTCGGCGGCGGAACGGACCGTGCCGTGGCTGCGCGTCGCCGCGGCCTATTCCTGGCGTCTCATCCTCGTCGGCGCCGTCGTCTACGGCGTCTTCACCATCCTCGGCCGCTTCCAGCTCATCGCCGTGGCCGTGTTCCTCGCGCTCGTCGTCACCTCCCTCCTGCGGCCCATCGCCGATCTGCTGGACCGCGTGCTGCCCAGATCCGTGAGCGTCGCCGTCGCGCTCGTCGGCAGTGTGCTGCTGCTGTTCACGCTGCTCGCCCTGGTGGGCAACGCGGTGGCGGGCGAGTCGGCGAAGCTGGCGGGTGAGTTCCGCGGCGGCATCCACCGGATCGAACTGTGGCTCCAGCAACCGCCGTTCCGGCTCAGCCCCGGCAAACTCTCCGATCTGCAGCGTCAGGTGGTGAACTACCTCACCACGCACCGGGCGAGCCTGCTCAGCAGCGCCGTCAGCGGACTGGGCAGGGTCGTCGAGTTGATCACCGGAGCCGCGCTCGCGCTCTTCACGTCCGTCTTCTTCATCCACTCCGGGGAGCGGCTGTGGGGCTGGGCCCGCGACCAGCTGCTGCCCAGCGGGGCCCGGCAGAGCTGGGACCGGGCCGGATACGCGGCCTGGCGGACGTTCGCCGGGTACACCCGCGGCATCATCATCGTGGCCGCCACCAACGCCGTACTCGTCGGCGTGGCCCTGTTCATCCTGCGGGTGCCGCTCGCGCTGCCGCTGACCCTGCTGGAGTTCTTCGCCACCTTCGTGCCGCTGGTGGGCTCGCCCGTCGCGCTCGGTGTGGCCACGGTGGTCGCCCTCGCGGGCCGCGGCCCGCTCACGGCACTCGCGGTACTGATCCTCATCGTGGTCATCGGCCAGTTGGAGGGGCACGTACTGCATCCGCTGGTGATGAGCTGGGCGGTCCGGCTCCACCCGCTCGCCGTCGCCGTGTCCGTCATCGCGGGCAGCATCGTCGCGGGCGTGATCGGCGCGATCGTCGCCGTCCCGTTCATCTCGGTCATCTGGGCCGTGCTGAGCGCACTCCGGCAGCCCCGGGCGCCCGATCCCCTGGGCCCCGACAGGTGAGTCCCGCGGGTCCCGCCCACTCCCGTCACAGTCCCGACAGCGTGGGGTCGCCATGGTTCTCGATCTGCTGCTCATCGCCCTGGCGATCACGCTCGACCCGCTGCCCGTCATGGCGTTCGTCCTGGTGGTGGCCTCGCCACGGGGAGCGTGGAAGGGGCTCGTCTTCATCCTGAGCTGGCTGGCCTGTCTGGTCGCGGTGATCGCGCTCGTCCTCGGGCTGACCGGAGGGCATCCGCCGCCGCCCAAGTCGCCGCCCTCGACGGCGGCCCTCGCCGCCAAGCTGCTCGTCGGCGTGTCGCTCATCCTCTACGGCGAACACCGGCGCCGGCGGCACTCGACCGGCCGAGCACGGGCCGACGAGAGCGCCGCGGAGCCCGAGCGGCAGCCGACGGTCTGGACCTCGGCGGGGCTCGCCGTGCTGCTGCAGCCCTGGGGCATGGTCGCGGCGGCCGCGACGACCGTGGTGGCGGCGGACCTGTCCCACTTCTCGACCTGGCTGGCGCTGTTCGGCTTCTGCCTCCTGGCCACCGCGAGCCTGCTGGCCACCGAGCTGTACGTGGTGCTCGCCCCGAGGTCGGCGACGGCCCGGTTGCTCGCTCTGCGCACCTGGATGCGGGATCACCAGGAGCAGGCCATCGTGCTCGGCTGCCTGGTGGTGGGCTTCTGGCTCACGGGCAAGAGCATCTACCAGCTCACCCGTTGACGTGCCGAGAGGCGCCCCTCGGTCACTGAACCATGCCGTTCCGGTACATCGGCTCGGTCGTGCTCGGTGCGGTCCGGGCGGCACAGGTGTGGACCGAGGAGAGCGTCCCGGCGGCGCTCACGGCTCCTCGGGCAGTTGCAGCTCCGCCCAGATGGTCTTCCCGTCGGTGCTGTGGCGGGTGCCCCAGCGCTGGGCGACCTGGGCGACCAGGAAGAGGCCGCGCCCGCCCTCGTCCGTGGTGAGGGCCCGGCGCAGGTGCGGGGAGGTGCTGCTGGCGTCCGAGACCTCGCAGATCAGGTTCCGCTCATGGATCAGACGCAGCGAGATCGGGCCGTACGCGTGCTTGATGGCGTTGGTGACGAGCTCGCTCACGACCAGCTCCGCCGTGAAGGCCACGTCGTCGAGCCCCCATACGGACAGCTGCTGGTCGACTTTGGTCCGCGTGTCGTGCACGGCCGAAGGGTCCGCGGGAACGTCCCAGGAGGCGACCCGGTCGGGGCTGAGCGCATGGGTCCGCGCGATGAGGAAGGCGACGTCGTCCCGCGGGCGGTCCGGCAGCAGCGTGCGGACCATGATGTCGCAGATCTCCTCCAGCGGCCGGTCGGGGTGGGCGAGGGTGAAGCACAGCCGCTCCATCCCCACGTCGACGTCCCGGTCCGACGCCTCGATCAGACCGTCGGTGTAGAGGGCGATGATGCTCCCCTCCTCCACCGCGATCTCCTTCGCCTCGAACGGCAGTCCGCCCAGTCCGAGGGGCGGACCGGCCGGGATGTCGGGGAACTCGACGGGCTCGCTCAGGTGGGCGATCGCCGGGCTCGGGTGTCCGGCGCGGGCCACGCAGACGGTGCGGGCGACGGGGTCGTAGACGGCGTACACACAGGTGGCACCGACCACGGTGGGGCCCTGCGGAGCCGCCTCGGCCTCCTCCGACAGGCGTACGACCAGGTCGTCGACGTGGGTCAGCAGCTCGTCCGGGGGCAGATCCAGGTCCGCCAGCGTCTGCACGGCGGCGCGCAGCCGGCCCATGCTCGCCGCGGCGTGCAGCCCGTGGCCGATGACATCCCCCACGACCAGTGCGACCCTGCCCCCCGACAGCGGGATGACGTCGAACCAGTCGCCGCCCACCCCCGCCTCGACATCGGTCGGCAGATACCGGCAGGCGACCTCGACCGCGTGGTGCCGGGGCAGGTCGGGGGGCAGCAGGCTCTTCTGCAGCATGAGCGCCGCCTCCCGCTCCCGCGCGAAGCGCCGGGCGTTGTCGACGCACACCCCGGCCCGCGCCACCAGCTCCTCGACGAGGAGCAGGTCGTCCTCGTCGAACGCGTCCGGGTTCTTCCAGCGCAGCAGGGTGACCACACCCATCGTGATGCCGCGTGCCCGCAGCGGCACGACCAGGTGCGAGTGCACGCCCAGCCGGATGAGCCTCGTCCAGCGCTCGGAGTCGTCGAGGAGCCAGGGCGTCACCGCGCTGACGTCCTCGCGGATGGACCTGCCCGTGCCCAGGCAGCGCTGCTGGGGGGACGGCGGCGGATAGTCGGTGGCGCCTCCGATCTCCACGACCACTTCGGGATGGTCCTCCTGGATGGACAGATGACCGGCCCGGCGCAGGGTCGCTTCGCCGTTCTGGGTTCCCCGTGACGGGTCCGCCCGCGCCCGGACGCCTTCCAGGACGTCGATCGCCACGAAGTCGGCGACCCTCGGCACGATCACCTCCGCCAGTTCCTGCACGGTGCGGCCGAGGTCCAGCGTGGTGCCGATGTGTTCACCGGCCTCGTTCAGCAGGGCGAGGCGGTCGCGCGCCGAGTCCTGGCCGACGGCCTGCAGGGCAACGAGGCAGATGCCCAGGGTCTCCCCCTCGGAGTTCCGCACCGGGAAGAACGAGCGCACACTGACCCGCCGCTGACCACGCCGGCGACGGTCCGCGCCGTGGATGGGCGCGTATTCCAGGGACACTTGGGGCTGCCCGGTGACCAGCGCCCGCCGGGCGTGCCGCTGCAGCAGGGGCGACACTTCACCGGGGCCGGCGTCGGTTCCGGTCCCGTCGCCCCCCGCCTGCCGGTGCCCCTCCATCTCGGTCAGGGCGCGGTTCGCCCAGGTCCAGCGCAGGTCCTCGGTGCCCAGGACGGCGATGCCGAGGGGGGAACGTTCGAGCAGACCTCGGGCGAGCGTCTCGTAGGAGTCGTACGTGATCCGCTGCTCGGCGTCGCACGCGACCACGAGCCAGCCGCGGTGGCCGTCGGCGGCGGCCAGGGGGCAGGCCCGCAGCGCGAGGTCGACGGTGTGGCCGGCGTGGTGCGGGACGGCCAGTACGCCGTGCCAGGCGCGGCCGCTGCGGCGCAGCCCCGCCACGGCCGCGTCCAGGTCGCCGCCCGCCAGGACGGTTTCCGCGGGCCGCCCCACCACGTCACGGGCCGGGTGTCCGAGCAGGCGCTCGGCTCCGGGGCTCCAGAAGACGATCAGCCCCCTGGCATCGGTGACCGCCACGGCCGCGGACTCGATGTCGAACGGATCGGCCGGTTCTCTGCTTCCGAGCGCGCGGCTGACGCCCATACGTACGTCCCATCCCAGGGCCGGGCCCCCACGAAGCCCATTGTTGCACCGAGGGTCACCCCCCGCCGCACCGCGCCGCGGGCCCCGTCCGGTGCCGCCGTCCGCACACGTCACGAGCGCGCAACGACCCGTGGAAGGTGAAACTGCGGACGGCCGCGGATCGTCCCTCCTCCCGGATCACATCGCCCGAACCCGGGCTGCTCGTATCAAGGGGGGACCCACCATGGCACCGACCACGAAGACCGGCCGCCGCAGACCGGCCGCGCTCCGCACGACCGCCGTGAGCCTGTGCGCCGCGACCGCACTGGCCCTGGCGCTCACCGGCTGCAACGGCAGCGCCGGCAGCGACAACGCCTCGTCCGCCCCGAGCGCCGGGGACACGAGTGCCGCCGCGCCGGCGAGCGGCAGCGGCACCCCGGCGGCCGGGGCCACACCCGCCGCCAAGACCTCCACCGGTTCGAGCGGCAAGGGCGGCGGCACCACCACCGCCGGATCCACCCCGGCCGCCTCGACCGCGCCGGCCGCCGGCGCGTCGTCCGCCGCGGGCGGCGGCGGGGACGCCGGCTGCGACCACAAGATGCCGATCTCCCCCGACGAGGTCGCCGTCTACCGCTACTCGCCCGAGGGCGGATCCCTCAGCCTGATCGTCAAGCACGGCAACTGGGGCTGCCCCACCGGGGATTCCGACGGCGCGCCGTTCGAGACCGTGGGCAAGGAGACCTACCTGCCCATGGACCAGGCCGCCTACGTGACCGCCACCAACCCGATCGTGGAGAGCTCGAAGAACCAGCGCATCGGCGTGCAGGAACTCCTCGACTGGCTGGACGCGCATCCCGACAGCGGCCTGGTCTTCAAGTACCACCTCGGTGGCGACGGAGCCATCGACAGCCTGGAGCAGGCCTTCACCCCCTGAGCCAGGGCCGCGGCGGCATCGGCCCCGGCGTGGGCCGGGCCGCCGGGGGTACTCGGTGCCCCGGCATGGCGGCGCGGCTCGCGCAAGCAGATGGCTCCGGGGCAGCATGGAAGTACCCGGTGGCCCGAGCGCGGGTGCGCGGCGACGCCGGCCCAGGCCGGCCCGGTCGGCCGGTGGAGGAGGATCTGGGATGACAGCCGAATCCTTCCAGGCCAAGGACGCCGAAGCCGTCCAGCCCAGCGACGGTGTGCCCGGCCCGCAGTCGTCCGCGCCCATCGGTCTCCTGGACGTGCTGAGTGTCGCCGCGATCGTCCTGGACTCCCAGGGACGCATCGTGTTCTGGACGCCGCAGGCGGAGGAGCTCTACGGCTACACCGCGCAGGAGGCCCTCGGCGAGTTCGCGGCGCGCCTGCTGATCCGGCCGGAGCACCTGCAGTCCGTCCTCGGCCTGTTCGCGGAGGTGCTGCAGACCGGCCGGAGCTGGGCCGGCGCCTTTCCCATCCGGCACAAGGACGGCAGCACCCGCCTGATGGAGTTCCGCAACATGCGGTTGCTGAACGACGTCGGCGAGGTCTACGCCCTCGGCCTCGCGGCCGACCACACGCTGCTCCAGCGCGTCGAGACCGACCTCGCCCTGTGCGAGCGGCTGATCAACCAGTCCCCCATCGGCCTGGCCCTGATGGATCCCGACCTGCGCTTCCTCCTGGTGAACCCGGCCCTGGAGCGGATCGACGGCATACCGGCCGAGGAACACGTCGGCCGCCATCTGCGGGACACCCTGCCCTTCTCCGACGTCGACACCATCGAGTCCGCCCTGCACCAGGTGCTCACCACGGGCACCCCGTTGCTCGACCAGTACCACGTGGGCCACGCCCCGTCGTCCGACCGCGAACGCGCCTGGTCGCTCTCCTTCTACCGGCTGGAGGACCCCGGCGGGCGGGTCCTGGGCGCGGCCGCCTCGGTCGTCGACGTCACCGAGCGGCACCGGGCGGCCACCGAGGCCGACCGGGCCCGGCGCCGGCTGGCTCTCATCGCCGACGCCTCGACCCGCGTCGGCACCACGCTGGAGGTGGAGCAGACCGCCCGTGAGCTGGCCGAGATCGCCGCCCCCGAGCTCGCCGACCTGGTCGTCGTCGACGTCCTCGACTCCGCCCTGGCCTGCCGCCGTACCCGCAAGCCGGACAACGGCCCGGAGCTCTTCCGCGCGCTGGCCCTCAAGGCCGCCCACCCGACCGTGGCCCTGCGCGCCACCGAGGCTCCCGGAGACCTCGCCGCGTACGACGGCGACCGGCTGGTCACCCTGTGCGTGCACACCGGGCGCCCGGTCCTGGTGCGCGACGTCGGCCAGGACGACCTGCGGCGCATCGCCCGCGACGCCGAGGGCACCGAGCTGCTGGCCCAGGCCGGTGTGCACTCGTATCTCGCGGTGCCGTTGATCGCCCACGGCGAGGTGCTGGGCGCCCTGGACCTCAAACGCACCCGCAACCCGGTGCCGTTCGACCAGGACGACGTCGTGCTGGCGAGCGAGCTGGCCAGCCGGGCCGCCGTGGCCATCGACAACGCGCGCTGGTTCCAGAGCGTGCGCAACACCGCCCTCACGCTCCAGCGCAGCCTGCTGCCCGACCATCCGCCGCACCACACCGGCCTGGAGCTCGCCTCCCGCTACCAGCCCGCGCAGACCACCAGTGAGGTCGGCGGCGACTGGTACGACGTCATCCCGCTCAGCGACGACAAGACCGCGCTGGTCGTCGGCGACGTCATGGGCAACGGCATCGACGCCGCCGCCACCATGGGCCGGCTGCGCACGGCCACCTGCGCCTACGCGGACCTGGACCTCGAACCGGAGGCGGTGCTGCAGCACCTGGACAAGATCACCTGCGATCTGGAGCACTACATCGTCACGTGCCTGTACGGCGTGTACGACCCGCACACCGGCAAGTGCCGCATCGCCAACGCGGGACACATGCCGCCCGCGCTCGCCGGCCCAGGACGGCGTCCGCGGCTGCTCGACCTGCCGCCCGGGGCCCCGCTCGGGGTCGGCGGCATCCCCTTCGAGACCACGACGACCGAACTGGACCCCGGTGACCTGCTGGTCCTCTACACCGACGGCCTCGTCGAGACCCGGCACCACGCCATCGACGACCGTCTGAACGTCCTCCTGAGCTTCCTGGACGAGCCCCAACGGCCCCTGGAGGAGACCTGCGACCTCCTGCTCTACGGCCTGCGCCACCCCGACGACCACGACGACGTCGCGCTCCTCGTGGCGCGGGCCCAATAGCCGGGCTCCCGGGGCCCCGGCCCCTCCTGCTATGTCTCTTCCGGCTCCGCGCGCAGCCGGTCCTCGCACCACTGCCGGGCCGCGGCCGCGACCTGCTCCAGCGCGCCGGGCTCCTCGAAGAGATGCGTGGCCCCCGGCACCACGCTCAGCGAGTGCGGTGCGCGCAGGCGCCGGGCCGCGTCCTCGTTGAGGCCCAGCACGTCGTGATCCTCACCGCCGACGATGAGCAGCACCGGCGCCTGTACGGCCTCCAGCGCCTCGTCCGCCAGATCGGGGCGGCCGCCCCGGGAGATCACGGTCAGCACGTGCTCGGGACGTTCGGCGGCGGCGAGCAGGGCCGCGGCCGCGCCGGTGCTGGCCCCGAACAGGACGATGGGCAGGTCCCGGGTGTCGGGCTGCGCCGTGAGCCAGTCGATCGCGGCCACCACGCGGCGGCCCAGCATCGGGATGTCGAAGCGGTACTCGGCCGTGCGCACGTCTCGGCGCTCCTCCTGCTCGGTGAGCAGGTCGATCAGCAGGGTGCCGAGGCCGGCGGTCCGCAGGTCGGCGGCCACCGACCGGTTGCGCCGGCTGTGCCGGGAGCTGCCGCTGCCGTGGGCGAACAGCACCACGGCACGGGCCGACGTCGGCAGGACGAAGTCGCCGGCGAGTGTCGCTCCCTCGACGGGCACCAGAACCATCTCGGAGATCATCGGCCTCAGCTTCTTCCGCGGCGTACCGCTCTTCGCGGCTGCGCGGCGCGCCCTACCCGTCGCGTACCCACGTCGCCGCGCCGCCACCGCACGGCCACCGCGCGGGCGCGGCCCTCACCCTCCAGCGTGCCGCGCACCGGACCGCCGCGCCCACACGGTGACGCCGCGTCCCCTCCCCGTCACCAAGTGCTGTCGCCCGGGCCGGTGTTCGGTGTCCGTCAGCGGGGCCGCGGCAGCGGGCGGCGCACCACCAGGCTGCTCACCTCGAAGGTCATCTCCGTCGTCTCGGGATCCGGCGGCGGGTGGTAACGCCCGGCGCACACCGAGAGGTTGACGATGAGGTGGGCGTGCCAGGCGCGGCCCACGCCCCGGTGGTCCGTGAAGACCCGGGTGCCGTTGACCCACCACACGACGGAGCGGGAGCCGAGGTCGACGCGCAAGTCGACCCAGGCTCCGGGGCTCACCGCGTCGTCCCGGAAGCAGAGGTCGGCGCCGCGGACGTGGTTGGTGAACTCCAGCAGGTCGGGGTTGTCGGGGTGGTACTCGAAGACGTCGATCTCCTGGCCGCCGTCCCGCCAGGTCCAGATGGCCGGCCAGGCCCCGGTCTCGCACGGCAGCCGCACCCGCGCCTGAAGCGTGTCCCCGGCGCGGACCAGGAACGCCTCCTCGCTGCCCTCCGTGGTCAGCAGCCCGGTGTTCCATCTGCCGTCCCGGCGCCGCCTGGCCCTGAAGACCCCGGAGCGGCAGTAGTCGGGGTCCCGTACGAGGTGGTCCAGTTTGTCGTCGTCCGGATTGTCGGGACCGCCGTCGGGATACGCCCACGAGCGGCCGGCGACCCACTGCCGCGTGGACGCGAAGTCCGCGGTGAAGACCACGTCGGACGGGGCCGTCGGCGTCGGCTCCACGTGTGGGCCGCCGCTTGTCGGTTGCTGCATGACCGATGTCTCTCCGACCCGGTGGCCCCCATGCCGACACGCCCACGCACCGGCGACGGATCAACCCGTCCGGGTGACCTCCCGAGCCCACGCCGCCGCCTCCGTCGGGGCGGCGACGACCGCACCGCCCCGGCGTGGTGCGCGAGTGCGAGGAGCGTCGCCCGGTGCCTATGGTCGAAAAGGACCACCCTGCGTCGAAGGGGTTTCGATCATGTCTGCCTCCCCCACCCCCACCATGCCCTCCGGTGGTGCGCTGCGCGCCGCGCAGGTCGCCGAACCCGACGGAGTGCCGCGGCTCGTCGAGGTCGCCGCGCGTGAGCCCGGTCCGGGGTTCGCGCGGATCACCGTCGAGGCGTGCGGTGTGTGCCACTCCGACTTGCTGATCAGCTCCGGAGCGCTGCCGGGCACCACGTTCCCGGTCACTCCGGGCCACGAGATCGCCGGCCGGATCGACACCCTCGGCGAGGGCGTGACGGGTTGGCGGGTCGGCGACCGGGTGGCCGTCGGCTGGTACGGCGGCAGCTGCGGGCACTGCGACGCCTGCCGCACGGGCGACGGCGTCCTGTGCCCCGAGCTGATGATCCCGGGCGTGGCCTACCCCGGCGGCTATGCCGACTCCGTCGTGGTGCCGGCCGTGGCGCTCGCGGCGATCCCGGACGAGCTGACCGCGGTCGAGGCCGCACCGCTGGCGTGCGCGGGCATCACGGTCTTCAACGCGCTGCGGCACTCGGCGGCGGGACCCGGCGATGTCGTCGCCGTGCTGGGGCTGGGCGGCCTCGGGCATCTGGGCGTGCAGTTCGCGCAGAAGATGGGCTTCCACACGGTCGCCATCGCCCGCGGCCAGGAGAAGCGGGACCTGGCGCACAAGCTGGGCGCCGCCGAGTACATCGACAGCACCGTCGGCGATGTCGCCCAGGCCCTGCAGTCGCTGGGCGGGGCCAAGGTGGTGCTGGCCACCGTCACCAACGCCGACGCGATGTCCGCCACCATCGACGGGCTCGGCCGCCGCGGCGAACTCGCCATCGTCGGCGTCTCGCCCGAACCGCTCACGGTGAACGCGTTGCAGTTGCTGCCCGCGGCCAAGAAGGTCTACGCCCACGCCTCCGGCACCGCCGTCGACATCCAGGACACCCTGCGCTTCGCCGCCCAGAGCGGGGTGCGGGCCTGGGTGGAGGAGGTGCCGCTGGAGGACACCGCCGCCGCGGTCGAGAAGATGACCACCGGCCACGCCCGCTTCCGCATGGTCCTCACCACCGGCCACTGACCCGCACCGACCGGTGGCCGAAGGCGCGCGCCGCCCGCCCCGGCCGCCGGGTCACCGCACCGCAGACGCTCCGCCGGGCTGCGGCGGTGCGCCCGCCAGGGCCGACGCGCCGTTCACCACGTCCACGTCGGCGGCCCGGACGTAGGCGAGCCGGTGGCCGAACTGGATCTCGTAGTACCTCTCCTGGCCCTTCACCACCGGGCTCGGCCCGCCCTCGAAGGTCGACCGGTCGATGTAGGTCCCGGTGACGTCGGACTGGGTCACGTACCGCTGACCGGCGAGGAGGCTGTACGGGAGCGGTGACTCGGTCTGCTCCTCCATGCCCTCGGGGTAGGCCTCGGGCTCCGGGAGGGCACGCCCGAACACCGGGATCTCGCTCAGGCCCGCCTTCGGCGTCACCATCCGGCCGGTCGCGCCGACCGCCGTGGGGTGCTTCTTCGGGTTCTTGAACCAGGCCTTGTTGCCCAGGTACCAGATGGCCGTCCAGTCGCCCTCGCGCCCGGCGACCGCGTAGGTCTGGCCGGCGGAGACCCGCGACCCCAGGTCGTTGACGTCCGTGGTGGAGTCGTCGCCGTCGGGGTGACGGCCCGGGTCCTGGATGAGCGGCGCGTTCTCGTTGGGCTCGGTGTGCAGGCGGACGGCGCTGGAACCGTGCGGCGCGCACCGCACGCCGTCGCCGCTGCAGCCCGTGAACTCCGGCTTGTACGTGGGGTAGTCCGGCAGCACCATCACCATGTCGCTGTCCGGCCCGGCCGTGGCGCGCAAGGGCGCGCCGAGCAGGTCGAAGTAGTGCCGCCAGTCCCAGAAGGGGCCGGGATCGTCGTGCATGTCGGGGATGGAGTCGGCGGTCGGGGCCGGCACGTTGTCGTGGCCGAAGATGTGCTGCCGGTCGAGCGGCACCTGGTACTTCTTCGCCAGGTACCGCACCAGCCGGGCCGACTGCCGGTACATCTGTTCGGTGTACCAGGCGTCGGGCTGGGTGAGGAAACCTTCATGCTCGACGCCGATCGAACGGGCGTTCACGAACTGGTTGCCGGAGTGCCAGGCCTCGTCCTTGGTCTTGATGTGCTGGGTGATCTGGCCGTCGTTGGAGCGCACCGAGTAGTGCCACGATGCCTCCGTCGGATCCTGCACCGTCTGGAACATCGACAGCAGGGGCGCCTCGGTGTCGTGGATGACGATGTACTCGATCTTCTGGTCCTTCGGCCGGTCGGCCACGTCGTGGTTGCCGTACCGGTCGTCGTCGATCTCGGTGTACGGCGCGCTGAGCCAGGAGCAGGACAGTTCCGGCGGGCACTCGACGTCCTTGGACCGCCCGGTGCTCGGTGAGCGCGGGGCGTGCGGGTCGAGGCCGGGGGCGGCCGGGAGGGTGACGTTCTGCCCGTCGTCGGTGGTGCGGTGCGCGCCCTTGCGGATCAGGTCGAAGACGTCGTTCGCGTACGTCGCCGCCGACACGCTGTCCAGAGTGCCCGGGAAGCGGGACACCGCTTCCCACCAGTCCGCCGGGTCGGGGCTCAGCGGCTTGCCGAGTTCGCCCTGCGCGGCCGCCAGGAGCGCCGCGCCGCCGCGTACGTTCTCCGTCTCGTCGGTCCGCAGTCGCTCCGCCGGGACTCCGATCAGACCGGCTGCCCGGCGCAGGTCCGTCGGATGGCCCGTCACATGCCGGGTGACACCGGTCGAGGGGCTCGCCTCACCCGGGGCGGACGGCCCCGCCGCACCGGTGAGCGGGCGGGAACTGCCCCGATAGCTGGGCATGTTGGAGGGACCCTGCTGAGTGTCCACCAGGTGCATCGGCCCGTAGCCCCCGCCGACACTCGGGGCGCCGTGGTGGGAGTCCCAGCGCGACTGCAGGTAGGACACGCCCATGAGGACGCTCCGGGGCACGTGGTATTCGTCCGCCGCGGCCGAGAAGTCGTTCTGCAGGCGCTGGTCCTGCGGCACGTCGACATCGCCCGGCGAGCCGGTCATCAGGGGAACGAGGAGTGCCGTCGACGCGGTCACACAGGCCGTCACATAGAACGTCCGGCGATGCCCGCGTACGGCACTGGCGACACGGGGGGCGACGCGCCTTCTCATCACAAGTGTCTCCAACCATGCTCGTCGCAACCGGGACAGAGGAGTTGCCGTTCACGTCACCCCTCGTACGATTCCGTGCCCCGTACGTCCCGTCGCGCCGAGCTTCACCGGGCTGGACCAACGCCTCGCACAGGCCACCCGGTCGGCGGCAGTGCGTCCGCCGGTCGCAGACGCGGTGATTCAGTCCTCCACCGGAGTCACCTCCCAGTCGGGATGGCCGGGCATCGGCGGGGTGTGCGGCCCGTACAACCACGAGGTCAGAAACGGTTTCAGGTCCTCGCCGGCCACCCGGGAGGCGAGTGCGACGAAGTCCCGCGTGCCCGCGGCGCGGCCCTGATACGTCGTCACCCAGGACCGCTCGATGCGCTCGAAGGTCTCCTCTCCGACTTTTTCCCGAAGGGCGTAGAGCACCAGCGCCGAGCCGTCGTACCGCATCTGCCGGAAAAGGGTCTCGGCGGTGGGTTCGGCGGGCGCCCCGTCGTCGTGCCGCCACTGGTCGTGCTGTTCGTACGCGTCCCGCATCGCCGCCTCCATGTCGGGGCCGCCGTGCGTGTCGGAGTACAGGCGTTCGTAGAAGCGGGCGTGACCCTCACTCAGCCACAGGTCGGACCAGCGCCGGATGGCGACGCTGTCGCCGGTCCAATGGTGTGTCAGCTCGTGCACCAGGTCGCGCTCGGCGTGGACCCGGTCGCCCAGCAGGTCGGCCATCGGCAGGACGGGCAGCGACTGGGTCTCCACCGCCACCGGCAGGTCGGTGTCGCCGACCAGGACGCCGTAGCGACGGAAGGGGTACGGGCCGAGCCGCCGCTCCAGCCAGGCGAGGTGATCGGGGGTCAGCGCACGGTACTCCTCGGTGTCGGCGACCAGGCCCTGCGGGACCACGTCCCGCACGGGCAGCCCGCGCGGGCCGGTGCTGTCGACGAAGGTGAACCTCCCGATCGCCATCTGGACCAGTTGCGCGGCGACCGGCTGTTCCGAGTCGTACGTCCACCGGGTCCGTCCGTCGGGCCGTCGGACGCGCTCGACGAGGCGGCCGTTGGCCACCGCGCTGAGTCCCGGTGGGGTGGTGATGCGGAAGGTGACCGGCGCCCGCAGGCTCGGGTGGTCGTTCACCGGGAAGATCATCTTGGCACCGTCGGGCTGTGCGCAGAGCACGGTGCCGTCGGGCGTGGGCACCCAGCCGTAGTCCTGGATCGCGTCGTCGCGGTGCCGGTGCTGTGTCGGATCGGCGGTGTAGGCGACCCGTACGGTGAAGGTCGCACCGTCCGGGATCGGTCTGGCGGGCGTGACGACGAGTTCGTCGCCGTCGCGCACGGCTCGCGCGGCCCTGCCGTCGACGGTGACCTCGTGCAGGGTGTTGCCCGCGAAGTCGAGGTCGAAGCGGGACAGGGCCTGGGTGGCGGTGGCGCTGATGGTGGCGCCGGCCGCGAAGGGGGTCTTGGCCGCCCGCCAGTCGAAGTCGAGCGTGTAGCGGCGGACCGTGTAGCCGCCGTTGCCGTCGAGCGGCATCAGCGGGTCGCCGAGGCCCGGGGCGCCGGGGGACGGCGGCGCACCGGACGAGGCGGCGAAGGGCCCCCCGGCGTGGGCGCCGGGGCGGGTCGAGGAGCGGTGCCCCCCGGTGGCGAGGACGATCGCGCCGGGGATCGCGACGGCACCGGTGAGTGCCAGGACGAGCGCCGTACGGCGGGTACGCCGAACCCGGCGGGGGCGCGTGGGCGGTGCCACGGGTCCGCCGGCTCGGCCGCCGGGGGGCGTGATCTCCATGGCCGCACTATGTCAGTAGATGATCATAATTATGAAATATGTCCGTGTCGCGCCCAGCCGAACGGACTACTGCGGGTGGGCGGGCCGTGGCCTGCGCGGTCCGGCACGGCCCGCGGGAGGTCATGCCGCCGGAGCTCCGACCGGGGTGAGCGACAGGAGTTGTTCGTCCGCCGTGCGGCCGCCCCCGACAGGGCTGCCGCTCCTGTCCGTCCAACTGCGCACCGGGGTCGTCTCGGCGTGGCGGCCCAAGGCCGCGGACAGGCCGAGGGTCAGACCGCTGTAACGGTTGACGAGCCGCCAGGTCCCGGTGCGGCACGCGCCGTCGGAGGACGTGGTGGGGATGAGGAACCACTGCTGCCCGACGGTCGGGCCGCTCGCCCGTTCCCTGGTGACGGTGGGCCGCGTACCCCAGGCGCGGCCGGCGGCGGAGGTCGACGGCACGCCCAGCAGGCGGCCCGTGGCGGCGTTGGTGAGCGTGAACGAGCCGTCGCCGACCGGGGTGAAGAACCACGCCTGCCGGTCGGATCCGGTGGTCCGCGCGACGGAGGTGGCCGCGCTGCCGGTGCCTTGGGCGAGCACGCGGCCGGCGCCGCCGGCGATGCGGTAGGCGCGGTCGCCGTCCACGGGCGGCGCGGCGGGGGCGGCGGAGTCGATCGTGACGTCGACGTACTCGCCCGAGGCGTCACCGGAGCAGCCGAAGGCGCAGTAGGAGCGGAACGTCCTGCCCACGACGGTGGAGCCGGTCCGGTTCCCCCCGTCCAGGAACCAGCGGTACCAGGACGCGTTGGTGTAGCCGCCGGTGTCCCCGATGAGCCGCCACTTCTGGCTGCTCAGGTCGTCGGTGGCGTAGAAGTACTGCGGTGACCGTCCGCTCTGGTCGACGGCCTGGGGTTCGCCGATGTACAGGCCCAGATGGGCGTCGTAGGCGATGTTCATGACGAACAGGGGCGAGGTCGGCGGCATCTTCCCCGCCGCGACCTGCTCGTCGACGGTGCCGGTGTTCGCCGGGTCGTACTCGCCGGAGACCGGTGTGTAGCCGGTGGGGTGGGCGGAGTCCGCCGGGACCATGTTGCTCTCCCGGCCGCCGGCACCGGGCTGCGACCAGGTGCCGTCGTACCACTTGCGCCACGAGCCGGGCGCCATCTTCGCGGAGATCGGGGCGCGTGCCACGTGCTCGTGGAAGGCCTTCCAGCCGCCGTTCTTCTCGACGATCCGCGAGCCGTAGTACACGTAGAAGTAGCCGGACGCGGTGTCGACGAACAGGCGTTGGTCGCCGTCACCGTAGGAGTAGGTCTGGTGCGGGAAGGCCGCGGTGTCCCCGCGCCCGGTGCTGAACGGGGACGTGATGACGTGCCCCTCGATGCTCCAGGTGCGGCCCTGGTCGGTGGAGACGGCGTAGTCGATGGCGTCGTAGTGCAGGCGGTCGCCGAAGGGCTGGGGGGTGAACTCGTTGTGCACCAGGCCGTACCAGTCACCGGTGTCCGGGTCGACCCAGACCCCGGACAGGTCGCAGTAGTTCTTCTGCGCGTAGCCCGAACCGCTCGGCGCGTACGTCGCCTCGCGCCCCGTGGGGCTGTTGTTGCACCGCCAGGTGGTGTCGTCGTTGCGGTCCAGGGGATCGGCCGGGTTCACGGCCTCGCTCAGCGTGCGGTCGAAGGTGGCGGTGTCGAAGTCGCGGCCCGTGTAGAAGTCCCAGGTGCGCGGGTCGCTCGCGCCGTAGAGGGCGGCGGACTGCTGGAAGTGGAACGTGCCGTCCTTGTCGAGGTACGGGCTCGCCGGGGTGTCCGTGGGATGCGGGAACGGTACGGGATCGCCGACGGTCACGCTGTACGAGGCGGCTGAGGAGGCGGCGGGAGGGGACGCGGCCGGCGCCGGAGTCGCCGGCGTGCCGCCGCCCAGAACCAGGGCGACGGCCGCGGCCACGGCGCCGCCCGCTCTGCGAAAGAGTCGCACGGGGGCTCCTTGGTGCCGAAGGGGCGGACGCAGGGAACGATCCGGCCCGGCGGTGCCCGCGGCAATGGACTCCGGTGCGCCGGGTCTTGTACTTCCGTGGGCGCGCCCGGTGCCGCGTCCGCCGTACCGGTGTGCTCCGTTCGGGTCCGAATGGGCCACGGTGTCCACGACGTCCACGGCGAACGCTCCGGGCCGATCACGCTGGAGAGGTGCCCGCAGGGGCCGCCCCCTCGTGACGAAGGAGAAGTGGATGCCGATCGATACCGTCGAGCGTTTCCTGGTCGCCCTGAGCCCTCACGACCGGGAGAAGGTCCAGCAACTGCCCCGTGAGGAGCAGGTGCGGCTCGCCGACGCCTGGGAGCTGGAGCTGCGGGACGACACCGACCTGGACACGCTGAGCGAGCTGTCGCCGCCCGCCGCCGAGAGCGAGGCGGCGGCGCGGGTGGTCAAGGGGCTCTTCGACTAGCCGACACCCGGACGACGCCGGCACCCGGACGACACCGGCACCCTGGCGACCCGCCGAGGCACGGGCCGGCCGCCGGGGTGGCGCCCCGCTCGCGCGGGCCTGCGCCGTGTCACTCGGCGGTCTTGCGGGCCAGCGCGTTGTTGTCGATCGAGTTGTGGACGCTGAAGCTCACGGCGTCCGAGCGGTAACGGTCGTCCGACCACTCCACCGGGCGGCCCTCGCGCGTCGTGGTCACCCGGCGCACCCGCAGCAGCGGGCTGGTGCGGCGGATGCCGAGGAGCTCGGCGTCCTGCGCGCCCGCGGCGACGGCGTCGATGACGTGCTCGCCGTAGGCGAAGACCAGGCCGGTCTCGTCGTACAGGCGCTGGGTGACCGAGGCGCAGTCGGGCTCGATCGCCTCGACGGCCGGGGAGATCCAGTCGGCGTACACGGTCCGCTCCAGCAGCACGGGCTCCCCGTCCAGCCCCCGGACCCGCAGCACGTGCAGCACCGGCGTGCCCTCGGGCAGGTGGAGGCGTACGGCGTCCTCGGCGCGGGCCGGCTGGTACCCCTGTGCCACCACGCTCCCGGTCGCCTCCCGGCCCATCGCGCGTGCCCACTGGGCGAAGCTGCGCAGTTCCGCGAAGCTCTGGCTGCGGCGGCTGGCCAGCACCACGCGGCGGGCGCCCTGGCGGGAACCGATCAGGCCCTCGGCGGTGAGCGCCGCGACAGCCTGGCGGACCGTGCCGCGTGAGACGCCGTAGTGCGCGGCGAGTTCCGCCTCCGAGGGCAGCCGACTGCCGACCGTGTACTCCTCGCGGTCGATCGCGCGCCGCAGCTCGTCGGCGATCTCCTCGTGTCGCGCCGTCATGCTTCCCCTCTGCTCAGGTCGCTGTGCACAGCGTGACCAGCCTAATCGAGACCTGAGCGTGATCTGCAACGGTCTGGATTGTGCACACAACAAGGGCTCAAAGTTTCGTCACGGTTTACAGACAGGACACCTGTGGCGGGCGTACTGTGACGCAACTTGTTCATACAAGTTCTCCGCAGTTCCCCAACGCACCGCCCAACCCTCGTGCGCACCCCTGGAGAGACCGTGACCGTGTCCCTGCCGAGAAACGCCGTCCTCGGCGGCTCCCTCGCCGTCGTCGCCGCGCTCGCGCTGAGCGCCTGCGGCGCCGCCCCCGACAACGCGTCCACCAAGACCAAGGACGGCAAGAACGCCGCCACCGCCACCTCCGCGGCCGACTTCGGCGGCCTCGACGCCCTCGTCGAGGCGGCCAAGAAGGAGGGCACGCTGCACATCATCGCGGTGCCCCGCGACTGGGCGAACTACGGCGCCATCATCGACGGCTTCCAGAAGAAGTACGGCATCAAGATCGAGGACGAGAGCCCCGACGGCTCCAGCCAGGACGAGATCAACGCCGTGACCTCGCGCAAGGGCCAGGACCGCGCCCCGGACGTCCTCGACCTCGGCTCCTCCTTCGCCCTCAGCGCCGCCCAGCAGGGCCTGCTCGCGCCCTACAAGGTGGCCTCCTACGACGAGATCCCCGAGGGCCAGAAGGACCCGCAGGCCCGCTGGTTCAACGACTACGGCGGCTACATCTCCATCGGCTGCGACGCCAAGCGCGTGAAGGCCTGCCCGACCACCTTCAAGGACCTCCTCAAGCCGCAGTACAAGGGCCAGGTCGCGCTCAACGGCAACCCGACCAAGTCCGGCTCGGCCTTCGGCGGCGTCTACGCGGCGGCCCTCGCGAGCGGCGGCTCGTTCGACAGCATCCAGCCCGGCCTCGACTTCTTCGCCAAGCTGAAGAAGAACGGCAACTACACGCCGGTCGAGTCCACCCCGGCCACGGTCGAGAAGGGCGAGACGCCCATCAGCATCGACTGGGACTACCTGAACGCCGGCTACGCCGACGAGTTCAAGTCCAAGGGCGTCGACTGGAAGGTCGCGATCCCGAGCGACGGCCAGTACGCCCAGTTCTACTCCCAGGCCATCAACAAGGACGCCCCGCACCCGGCGGCCGCCCGCCTGTGGCAGGAGTACCTGTACAGCGCCGAGGGCCAGAACCTGTGGCTCAAGGGCTACGCCCGCCCGGCGCTGATGACCTCGATGGACAAGGCCGGCACCCTCGACAAGACCGCCGCCGCCAAGCTCCCCCAGGTCTCCGGCACGCCGTCCTTCCCGACCGAGGCCCAGCAGAGCAAGGCCAAGACGGTCATCGGACAGGGCTGGGGTAAGGCCGTCTCCGGATGACGACCGCTCTCCCCCGTACGGACGTGGCGCCC
This sequence comes from Streptomyces sp. NPDC054794, assembly GCF_053611585.1. Classification (NCBI taxonomy): domain Bacteria; kingdom Bacillati; phylum Actinomycetota; class Actinomycetes; order Kitasatosporales; family Streptomycetaceae; genus Streptomyces; species Streptomyces sp. NPDC054794. The sequence continues at coordinate 29,517 of NZ_JBSHAQ010000064.1, forward strand.
GTCGCTTCGGCGAAGCGGCGGCGCCGCGCCCCCGGCTGGCTGGCCGTGGTGCCGCTGCTGGCGTTCACGGCGATCGCCTTCGGGCTGCCCGCCCTGGCCATCCTGGACGGCGCCTTCACGGTCAAGGACCAGACGACCGGCGCCGCCTCCTACACGGCCGAGAACCTCTCGGCCTCACTGCAGGGCCCGTACCTCACCGCACTGGTGGGCAGCGTGAAGCTGTCGGCGATCTCCGCCGCGCTCGGTGCCCTGCTCGGGCTGCCGCTCGCGCAGGCCGTGGTCAGCTCCCGCTCCCGCGCGCTGCGCGAGGCCGTGCTGACCGCCTCCGGTGTGCTCGCCAACTTCGGCGGCGTCCCGCTGGCCTTCGCCTTCGTCGCCACCCTCGGCAACGCCGGCGTGCTGACGGTGCACTTGGGCCTCACGGACAAGGGCTGGGACCTCTACAGCTTCTGGGGCCTGGTCCTCGTCTACCTGTACTTCCTGATCCCGCTGATGGTGCTCACCATCACCCCGGCCCTGGACGGTCTGCGCGTCCAGTGGCGGGAGGCCGCGCTCAACAACGGCGCCACCGGGGTGCAGTACTGGCGGCACGTGGCCCTGCCCGTGCTCGCGCCCTCGCTGCTCGGCGGTCTCGTACTGCTGTTCGGCAGCGCCTTCGCCGCCTACGCCACCGCCGCCGCGATGGTGGGCAGCGCGGTCCCGCTGGTCACGCTGCAGATCGCCGACGCCCTCTCCGGCAACGTGCTGGTCGGCCAGGAGAACGTCGCCCTCGCCCTCAGCCTCGACATGGTGCTGGTGGCGGGCCTGGTCATGGCCGTGTACCTGCCCCTGCAACGACGGAGCGCCCGATGGCTCGACGCCTGACCCCCTGGCGCTGGGCCGTCCTCGGCCTGGCCGCGCTGTACTTCCTGGTGCCGCTCGCCGCGTCCGTGATCTTCACGGTCGACGTGCCCGGCCACGGCGTCACCTTCGACGCGTACACGCAGATCCTGTCCGCCGACGGCTTCACCTCCAGCCTGCTGCTCTCGCTGGAGCTGGCCGTGGCCACCATCGTGGTCGTCCTGCTGCTGATGGTGCCCGCCGTGGTCGCGCTGCGGCTCGGCGCGCCCAGGCTGCGGCCGGTGGTGGAGGTCGTGTGCTCGCTGCCGCTGGTGGTGCCGCCGATCGCGTTCGTCGCGGGGATCGTCACCGTGCTGAAGTGGGGTCCGGACCACCTGTCCCGGACCCCGCTGTTCCAGACGTTCGTGGCGATCCAGAACCCGACCTTCCCGGTCGTGCTCGTCCTCGCCTACGTCGTGATGGCCCTGCCGTTCGTCTACCGCGCCCTGGACGCGGGTCTGCGCGCCATGGACGTGCGCACCCTCGTCGAGGCCGCGCGCAGTTGTGGCGCGTCCTGGCCGCAGGCCCTCGTCCGGGCCGTACTGCCGAACCTGCGCGGGGCGCTGCTGAACGCGTCGTTCCTCACGCTGGCCCTGGTCCTCGGCGAGTTCACCGTCGCCCGGCTGCTCGGCTTCCAGCCGTTCGCCGTGTGGATCTACAACGTCGGCGGCTCCCAGGCCCAGATGTCCGTCGCCGTGTCCGTGCTCAGCCTGCTCCTCACCTGGGCCCTGCTCCTCGTGCTCGCCGGTGCCGGCGGACGCACCCGAACCGCTTCCTCCCGGGGTTGAACCATGACCGTCACCACGCTTGAGAAGGCGACCGCCGAGAAGGCCGCCACCGTCGAATTCCGGGGCCTGCGACGCGAGTTCGGGACCACCGTTGCCCTCGACGGACTCGACCTGACCGTCCGCCCGGGGGAGTTCCTGGCCCTGCTCGGCCCGTCCGGGTGCGGCAAGACGACCGCGCTGCGCATGCTCGCCGGCTTCGAGCAGCCCGACTCCGGCGCCGTGCTGGTGGACGGCGAGGACGTCACCCAGGTGCCGGCCCACCGCCGGGACGCCGGGATGGTCTTCCAGTCGTACAGCCTCTTCCCGCATCTGAACGCCGTGGACAACGTGGCCTTCGGACTGCGCATGCGCAAGGTCCGCACCGCCGAACGGCGCTCCCGTGCCGCCGAGTTGCTGGAACTGGTCGGCCTCGGCGACAAGGGAGAGCGGTTCCCGCACCAGCTCTCCGGCGGCCAGCAGCAGCGCATCGCGCTGGCCCGCGCCCTCGCCCTGCGCCCGCGCGTCCTGCTGCTCGACGAGCCGCTGTCGGCGCTGGACGCCAAGGTCCGGCTGACCCTGCGCGAGGAGATCCGCCGGCTCCAGCAGGAGCTCGGCATCACCACCCTCTTCGTCACCCACGACCAGGAGGAGGCCCTCTCGGTCGCCGACCGGGTCGCCGTCATGCGTGCCGGACGGCTCGAACAGTGCGCCGAGCCCGCCGAGTTGTACGGCCGTCCCGCCACCGCCTTCGTCGCCGAGTTCGTCGGCACGATGAGCCGGATCCCGGGCGAGCTGAAGGACGGCACCGTCGAGGTGCTCGGGCAGCGGCTGCCGGCCGACGGCGAGGCACCGAACGGCGCGGTCGACGTGCTGGTGCGGCCGGAGTCCGTCCAGGTGCGGGCCGACGAGCAGGGCAGCGCCCGGGTCGTCGCCGCCGCCTTCCTGGGCGCCGTCGTCCGGGTCACCGTACGGCTCGCCGACGGCACCGAGGCCAAGGCCGACCTGCCCGCCCACGAGGCCGCCGGGCTCGGCGCCGGATCCGCCGTCGGCGTGTCGCTGCCCGAGCGGCCGGTGCTGGTGGCCGAACGTATCCAGAAGTGAGGAACGACAACAACGTGACCCCCCACACCTCCGCACTCCCGCTGCAGGCCGTTCTGTTCGACATGGACGGCACGCTCGTCGACACCGAGCGGCTGTGGTGGGAGGCGGTCGAGCAGGTCGCCGGACGCCCGCTGGGCGAGGCCGACCAGCCGGAGGTGCTCGGCCGCCCCGTCGAGCACACCGCCGCCTGGCTCGCGGCCGCCGACGGCCGGGACGGCAGCGACCTCGCGGCCGAGCTGCACCGCGAGTTCGCCGACCGCGTCCGCACGGGCATCGTGCCCCGCCCCGGCGCCCTCGATCTGCTGGACGCGCTGGCCCGCGCCGGCATCCCCACCGCCCTGGTGACCGCGTCCCCGCGCGCGGTCGCCGACGTGGTGCTCGACGCGCTCGGGCCGGAGCGGTTCGCGGTCTCCGTCACGGCCGACGACACCAGCCGGACCAAGCCCGCCCCGGACCCCTACCTCGCCGCCTGCCGGGCCCTCGGCGTCGAGCCGGTGCGCTGCGTGGCGGTCGAGGACACCGAGACCGGCGTGGCCTCCGCCGAGGCGGCCGGCTGCGCGGTCCTGGCCGTGCCGTCCCTCGCGCCGATCGACAGCGCGCCCGGCCGGACCGTGCGCGACAGCCTCGTCGGCGTCACACCGAAGGAGCTGCGGAACATGGTCGCGCCGGAACTGCGGGTCATGTCCTGGAACCTCTGGCTCGGCGGCGCCGCGATCGACGACCACCGGGCCAAGCAGCTCAAGGTCGTCCTGGAGACGGGCGCGGACGTCGTCGGCCTCCAGGAGACGGCCGGCGCCTCGGCCCAGGAGCTCGCCGAGGCGCTGGGCTGGCACCACCACCGCGCCGGCGAGAACCTCGGCATCATCAGCCGTCACCCCATCACCGCCCGTTTCGGCGACCCGGACGTCGGCTTCTACGGTGCCGCGGGGGTACGGATCGAGGTCGCCCCCGGCCGCGAGGTGGACGTCTGGACCGCCCACCTCCACTACACGCCGTACGGGCCCTACGAGTCCGCGTTCGACGGGCTCCCGGCGGCGGAGCTGATCGCCCACGAGGAGGTGCGCCTCGCGCAGATGCGGGACACGCTGGGCCGGATCGCCGAGGCGGCCGACGACGCCGTACCCGTCGTCCTCGTCGGCGACTTCAACTGCCCCTCCCACCTGGACCGGGCGGAGGTCGAGTGGCCCGTGACCAAGGCCGCGCAGGAGGCGGGGTTCGCCGACTCCTACCGGGAGGCCCACCCGGACCCGGCCGCCGAGCCCGGACACACCTGGTCGCCGATCCACCCGGTGCACGAGGACGGCAGCGGGCGGCCCGAGCCGCAGGACCGGATCGACTTCGTCCTGCACCGGGGGCTCACGGCCCTCGACTCGCGGACCGTCGTGAGCGGCACGCCGCGGCCCTGGCCGGATGTCGCCGGCAACGAGTGGCCGTCGGACCACGCGGCCGTCCTCACCGTCTTCGCCGTGGGCCGGGCGCCGTTCGCCGTGGGCGGGGTCTGATCCGTCGACCGCCGGACCCGGCGCACCGGGAACAAACCGGGTCCGCCGGATGCTGCACCTGATACCCCGCCAGGTACGCGAGTCCCAGGGTGACCGATCGCCGACGGGAGCCGGTAGAGCATCCCGAGGAAGGGGCGATCCGATGAGGACGACGGCGACTGTAGCGACGACTGCGACGACGGAACAGGACCGGTCGGGTACGGCCGGTGACACGCGGCTGGTGACCTCCTGCGGCCGCCCGATAGCCGTGAAGTGCCTCCGTCTGGAGACGGCGGGCCGGCCCATCAGCCGGGTCACCCTGGATGTCGGCCGGGCTCAGGGCGGGGAACCGGGCATGTGGGCGGCCCTCACCCCCACGGAGGCACGTGACCTGGCCCGGCTCCTGCTGATCCACGCCGGGGTGGCCGAGACGTCCTGACCGCCCGACGGACGCGACCCCGCCGGAGCGTGTGGGCATGCTGGTGGACACGGGGGGCGGCCCGGGAGGTACGGACATGCGGTGGTGGACAGGAGTGTGCGTGGCCGCCGGGGTGGCCGTCCTGACGGCGTGCGGCGCCTCGGCGTCCGGCGGTGCGGCCGAGCCGTCCGAGCCCTCGGGCGCGGCCGGGAACTGTGCCGCCGGGCACGCGCAGGTCACCGTGGCCCCGGGTGATCCGGCCGTGCGCTCACTGTGCGTGCGGCCCGGGACGGTCGTGGCCCTGATGCTCAGGCCCCGGATCGACGACAAGCGGTGGACGGCCGTACACACCTCGGCGCCCGCCCTCGCCCTGCCGTCCGGCTGGCGGCTCGACCCGGACGGCACCGCGCACGCCTCGCTGCGCTGCGCTGCCGCCCGGTCCGGAGCGGCCCGGGTGACCGCGCTCGCGAAGGCGCCGGACATCGCCGGCGCGCCGCGCGTCGCCTTCACTCTCGACGTGCGGGTGGTGCCGTACGCGCGGGAGGGGTGACCCCGGCACCCGACGGCCCGTGAGCCGCCGGACACGGCCGAGCGCGGCCGGGATCACCCCCCTCCCCGGGTCAGTCGCAGTCGCGCACCTTGATGGCGCGGATGCCCCGGCCGTGCGTCGCCGCGTACAGGGTGCTGCCGTCGGGGCTCAGCTTCAACTGGAGCACGGCGACGGCCGGCAGCCCGCCGACCCGCTGCCAGCTCGTGCGGCCCGGCGCACGGTAGACGACACCGAGGTCGGTGGCGACGGCCAGGCCGCCGTTCGGTGTCACGACCGCGGAGTTGGTCGGCACGTCCGGGAGGTTCGTGGAGATGTCCTTCCAGGTGGTGCCGCCGTCCTTGGACTCGAAGACATGGCCGACGCCCGCGCCGGGCCCCTCCGTCCAGTGCCGGGAGAAGCCGTTGACCGCGAGGTAGACGTGGTCGGCGTCGTGGGGGTCGACGGCGAAGCCGCTGAGGTAGCGGTTGGGCACCGTGCCGTCCGCTCCGGTGGCGGGCAGCGTGATGTCGTGCCAGCCGGTGCCGTCCGCGTTGCCGACGGCGATGCCGCGGGCGAAGCCCTGGTTGTTGCAGGGGCCGCACCAGGCCGCGTAGACCTTGCCGCCGGAGGCCGCGACGGCCGTCGCGGTGCGGCCGGCGCCGAGGTCGTACAGGCTCTTCCACTCGGTGCCGCTGCGGATGGCGTAGCCGTGGGTCTGGACCCAGATGTGGCGGCCGCCGGCGATCCAGGTCGAGCTGCTGCGCATGTCGGCGGCGAGCGGCGCGATGAAGCGGGCCTCACTGGTCGTGTTGTCCGCCGGGGCGACGTTGTACGAGGTCACCTTGGTCGGGTCGGTGATCCAGGAGCCGTCGTTGACCGCGCAGTTCTGGGTCACCTGGACGGCGAGGTAGACGTACTCCTCGGCCATGTTGCACCCGTTGGCGGGATCGGTGAGGGTGTCGCCGCCGTCGCCGCCGAAGTTGGAGCCCATCACCGTGTCGTTGCCGCGCAGCAGGGACTGGCCGTTGTCCTGCAGACCGCCCGTGACCGAGTCACCGCCGTACGCCAGGTCCTTGCCGATGCCGACGGAGTAGTACTGGAGGGTGTCGATCGTGCCGTCGTTCAGCGAGGTCCAGTCGGTGGCGTGCCCGGCGGAGTCCTGGGAGCCGTCGACCGGGCGCCGGTAGGCGCCGCCGTCGTTGCCGACGTACACGAAGCTCTTGCCGTGGTGGCGGCCGATCGCGACGCCGTGCTGGTCGGAGTGGGTGGTGGGGTGGCAGTCGCCCGTCTGCTTGGCGGGGTCGATGCTCCAGCAGGAGAAGCCGAAGTTCCAGTACGGGCCGACCGTGGACCAGGTGTCGCCGCCGTCCTTGGACTCGTAGACCTCTTCGAGCCCGGCGTACACGTGCCGTGCGTCGCTCGGGTCGACGGTCAGGAACTGGTTGTACCAGGCCTGGATGCCGGGCATGTAGCCGCTGGAGGTCAGCGCCGAACCGCTGGCGGCCAGGCCCTTGTAGTCGGCGATCTTCGTCCAGGGGCCGGTGGGAGAACCGGACTTGGAGACGAAGATGCCTTCGAGACCGCTGTCCGGGTTGGTGTTCAGCTGCTCCGGCGACTGGTCGATGGCGTAGTAGCGCGAGCCGTCGGCGGAGCGCGCGAAGGTGACGTTGCCGACGCCGTCGGCGTCGGACGGCAGGTCACCCAGGCCGCTGGTGATCCGCGTCCAGGTGCCCCGCACCTTGGTGTAGAAGCCGTTGTAGTCGTCGCCACTGCGCCAGCCGACCGCCAGGACCACCTTCGAGGGGTCCTTCGGGTCGATCGCGATGTCGTTGGCGATGTTCTTGTACGCGGCCGACGGGTCGTTCGCCTTGGTGCCGCCCGGCAGGTAGTCGGGGTTGGGCGCGAACTCCAGCTTCCAGGCGCCGGTGATCTTCTTCGTGGAGTGGCTCCACACGCCCTCGCTGGTCGCCGCCCACACCTTGCCGCCGCCGAAGCGCAGCTCGTGGATGGTGGTGCTCTCCAGTTCGTCGCCGCCGACCCGGCCGCGCGTCGAGAAGGTGCCGTGGTGCGGGTCGGACAGCACGTACACGCCGCTGCCGAGGTACGCGTCCGCATTGGTCGTCGCCTCGCCCGTGCCCAGCCACAGCCGCCCGGCACCGTCGAGCGCGAGCGCGCCGGTGGACTGCGAGGGGAGCCGGTCGCTGACGGGCTGCCAGTGGCCGCCGCCGGAGCGCGAGCGCCACACACCGCCGCCGGCGCTCCCCGCGTACACGTACCCGTCGTCGTCGGCGGCCATCGCGGCCATCCGGCCGGTGACCCTGCCCGAGCCGCCACTGGAGTTGGAGTCGAAGTCCCGGTAGCGGGCGTCGTCGGAGTCGTAGGGCAGAGCGGTGAGATCGCGCCAGTTCCCGCCGGTGCGCGGCAGGTTGGTGAGGCTCCGCCAGGCGGCGCCGTAGGCGCCCGGCGCGACGATGCCGGGCGAGGTGCGGGCCTCGGCGTACTGGTCGGCGCCCTCGGCTATCTCGTCGGCCTCGTTGCCGTCGTCGTCCTCGGCGGTCAGCCTGGGGGTGACGGCATGCGCCGAGTGTGTGCGCTGCGCGGCGAGTCGCGCGAGGGTACGGGCCCCGAAGGGGCTGTTGTTGCCGCCCGGGGCGGCGGACGCGGGGAGCGCGACCAGGGCGGCGGACGCGGTGAGGGCGCAGGCCGTGAGCCAACGTCTCCTGCGCGCTGAAGTACGGGGCGAGGTGCGGGTTGCTGCTGACACCGGATCCTCCCGAACGGGCGTGGACACATCTCGCCGCAGACCCGATCACGCGAGGGAGGGAGCGTCCGGGATTTGGACAGCCCTTGACCAGAACCTGCCACAGGGGTGGGGTGCCCTGCGGGCGCGCACGGCCGGGCGCACCCGGCCCGGGGTGCGTCCGGTCCTCGCCGCTTCGGGGACGCGTGCTCAGCGGGCCCGGTCCCGCACCGGGCCGGCGACGGGGCGGCGCGAGGTGCGCAGGGTGCCGACCGTCTTCAGCAGCCGGTCGGCCGGCTCGCGCAGCCGTGGATGGGCCAGCACCGTGTTGCGCAGGCCGCGCACCGGTCGCCGCCACATCCGGTAGGCCGCGGCCACCGGGTGCGGACGCGCGGCGAACCCCTCCCCCACACTCAGTTCGCGGGTCTTGAGCCAGTCCTTGTACTCCTTGTCGCCCCGCCCCAGGTCCACCAGCGTCACGCCGTTGCGGGCCGCGGCCTCGGCCGTGCGCAGATGCATCATCAACCCCGGTGAGTAGTAATGCAGTTCGGGGTCGTACGCGGTGAACCAGGCGGCGAGCACCGTGCTCGACCGGGGGCCGAAGTGCGCGGCCACCGGCCGGTCACCGGCGTACAGCACGGACAGCACACCGGTGAAGTGCTCCTCCTGGACGTGGAAGAGATGGTCCACCAGATCGACGATCCAGGGCCGCGCGAACCGGTCCATCCGTCCCGTCCTGCGGTACTGGGCGGACTTCCACCGCATGAGCGTGCGCAGCATCCGCGGGTCGCGCTCGTCGAAGACGAACCGCACCTCGCCCACGTCCCGGCCGAGGCGCCGCTCCTTCTTCAGCGTCGTCTTGGCCAGCCCCGGGTACGTGGCCCGTAGCCACTCCGGATAACCGCCGTCACCCGGCTTCACATCGATCACCGGCGAGGAGAACCGCCCCGTGACGTACCGCGCGAACGGCTGCTGCTCCTCGACCAGGTGATCGAACTCGAAGATGGCGAGACCGCAGGCCCCGAGCAGGTCCTGGGCCTCCCAGGTGACCCCGGGGCGGTGCACGAGGGCCTGGCAGTCGGACAGTCCGAGACCGACGGCCCGGCCGACCCCCAGCGCGTCGCGCTCGTACGGCAGGAAGCCGACCGGTTCCCCGCCCTCCCGCAGGACCGCGACCTTCGCCCCGGCGCGATACCTGCCGATCCCGATCGCGAACTCGGGCGCCAGGAACGGGTTGGCGTACTCCGGCGACTCGTCCATCGCGCGGTGCCAGTCCCGGCGCAGCGCCGCGCTCAGCTCGCCGGGTCTGTGGATCGTGATGTCCACCTCAGATCGACCGCCCTTCCGGGAACTCCGCGGGAGAGAGTCCGGTGTCGGCGCGGGCCGGAAAGGCGTATGGATCACGGCTGTTGGATCGCATGGCGATCGTTCCCCCCTATGACGCGTAGTCCGCGCCCTGCCACTTCGTTCTCTGCCGCCGAACCGCCTCGGGTGCGCTTCGTCCGGCGGTCGATGACCGAGATTCCGATGTGTTGGCGATGCTCAAACGTCGCGAATCAGTACGCACGCTGTCAAGGGTGCCGGGCGCAACGAAATGCCACGGACTCGCCGGCCGCGGAGGGTATTCCCGCGGACCCATAGGAATGGCTATGCCAGACATTGGATTCCGCATTGGAAACCAATGTCGGGCGAGCCTACCGTCGAGCTCACACCCCTCCCCCTTGGAGAGAACCCCATGTCGAAGATCCTCTTTGTGATGACCGGCGTCGACCACTGGACGCTCGCCGACGGCACCAAGCACCCGACCGGCTTCTGGGCCGAGGAGGCCGTCGCCCCGTACCGGGCGTTCAAGGGCGCCGGGCACGAGATCGTCGTCGCCACCCCCGGCGGCGTCGTGCCCACCGTGGACCGCGGCAGCCTGGCGCCGGAGGTCAACGGCGGCCAGGAGGGCGCAGACGAGATCGCCGCCGCGCTCGCCACGATGACCGAACTGGACAGCCCGATCAGGCTGGAGGACGTGGACCTCGGCGACTACGCGGCCGTCTTCTACCCCGGCGGCCACGGCCCGATGGAGGACCTCGCCGTCAACGCCGACTCCGGCCGACTGCTCGTCGACGCACTCGGCTCGGGCAAGCCCCTCGCCGTCGTCTGCCACGGGCCGGCCGCGTTGCTGGCGGCCACCCGCGAGGACGGCTCCAACGCCTTCGCGGGCTACCGGGTTGCCGCGTTCACCAATGCCGAGGAGACGCAGGCCGGTCTCGCCGACCGGGCGAAGTGGCTCCTGGAGACCCGTCTCGTGGAGGCGGGCGTGGACGTCCGGGCGGGCGAGCCGTGGGCGCCGAACGTCGTCGTCGACCGCAACCTCTTCACCGGGCAGAACCCGGCCTCCTCCGCCCCGCTCGCCGCCCAGTTCCTCAAGACGCTGGCCTGAGCCACGGGCGCCGCCCCGGGGTGCGACAGGGCATATCGGCACATACGATGGACAAACGTTTCCCGGTGAGCGGCAGTTCACGCGGTGCGGTACCACCGAGCGGATCCGGCACCGAAAAGGCCGGGACGCCGCCCGCGCGCACCCGGTCTCCCGCACCGCGCGCCTCGCTCCTGTCACCGCCACGTAACAGGTGATCAACAGCGGAAACCCGGCGTCCGAAAGTCCTGTCTCCCTCGACGAGTGCCGGCGAACAGGCCGGCCCGTGCGAACCGATATCGGGGGGCCTCATGAAGTACGGAAACAACATCCGCAGAGCCGCGCTGGCGGTGGCCGCGGTCTCGGCAGCGCTGACGGTGACGGCGTGCCAGGCGGACGACGACGCGGCGGGCGGCGCTCCGTCGCAGACGTCGAGCGCGACCGCCTCCGCGGCGTCCGGCGCCCCGGCCTCGAAGCCGTCCCCCGCGGGCGCTTCGTCCGCACCGGGCAAGGGCACCTCCGGCGGAACCGGGTCCGGCTCCGGGACGGGCTCCGGAACCGGCTCCGGTTCCGGCGGCTCCTCCGGCAGTACGGCGAAGACCTGCCCCGTGACCGCTCTGAACGTGGTCGCGTACCAGGCCGCCAACCGTCCGCCCGGCACCGGAACCGGCGCGGCGATCGTCGAGTTCACGAACGCCTCCGGCCAAGCCTGTGTCGTGCAGGGCCACCCGACGGTGGCCGCCGCGGGCAACGGTTCGCCGCAGCACAACAAGCCCCTGTCCGTGACCCCCAAGGGCTCCGCGTCCCCGGTGCGGCTGGCGCCGGGCGGCAAGGCCTACGCGAAGCTGACCTTCGTCCAGGTCCAGGGCGAGGCGGACGGCTACTGCAAGTCCGGCGCCCAGCCCTCCGTGTACCCGACGATGGTGATCGGCCTTCCGGGCTCCGGTGCCCACCAAGTCGCCCTCCAGGACGGCCAGTTGGCCGAGTGCGACGACACGGTCACCGTCACCGCGGTGTCCGCGGCGAAGCCCTCCTGACCCCTGCCGTGGGTGAAGCGGACCGTGCGGCGGTCCGCCTCGCCCACGCCGACCGGCATCAGTTGACGTACATCGGCGATCAAAAGCCCGCACAGAGTTACGCACTTCGAAGCTCCTTGCACCAGTCCCGGAGCACGCCGTCTCCCCGGCGGTCGCTCTCCGTACGGTTCGGGACACGAACGGACCGGAGAAGCCCGGTCCGCGGAGCAGGCAGGAGCTGCGCCATGGCGAATGTGGAGATCTCCCTCAAGGAAACGATGGCGGGGATCGAGGGGGCTCTGGGGGCCGCCGTCGTCGACTACACCAGCGGGATGGCCCTCGGCACCCTGGGGGGAGGCAAGGGACTTGACCTCAACGTGGCCGCGGCGGGGAACACCGACGTGATCCGCGCCAAGGTCCGCACGATGGAACATCTCGGCCTCAAAGGCGAGATCGAGGACATCCTGATCACGCTGGAGAGCCAGTACCACCTGATCCGGCTCATCCAGGGACGCATGGGTGCCGGACTCTTCCTGTACCTCGTCCTCGACAAGGCGCGATCCAACCTGGCCATGGCCCGGCACCAGCTCAAGCGCGTCGCGGCCGAGTTGGAGGTGTAGCCGCAGCACACGCGCCCGGGTTTCCGCATGCCCATGGATTGAAGATTTCTTCATCTCGACACATCCAGATCCACACATGCCACGGGTGTGCGGGACCCGGAGCCGCGAACATCAGCGAGAGGGAGTTCGAAGGCGGCGGTTCGCGCGGGCCGCCGCGCCGTCGAGAAGACACCCCACGAGAGCGGCAGGGAGCGAGCGATCCACATGCAGGTCCCCCTCTACCAGGCCAAGGCCGAGTTCTTCCGCATGCTCGGACACCCCGTACGCATCAGGGTGCTCGAACTCCTGCAGAACGGCCCCGTCCCCGTACGGGACCTGCTCGCCGAGATCGAGATCGAGCCGTCGAGCCTCTCGCAACAGCTCGCCGTGCTGCGCCGCTCCGGAATCGTCGTCTCCATCCGGGAGGGCTCCACCGTCCGCTACGCGCTCGCCGGCGGCGACGTCGCCGAACTGCTGCGCGCGGCGCGCCGCATCCTGACCGAACTCCTGGCGGGCCAGAACGAGTTGCTGGCCGAACTGCGCCAGGCCGACCGCCCGGTGCCGGTGTCCCACGGCAGTGCGAATCCGCCGTGAGCGCTCCCCACGGACAACGGCGGGCGACCTGCCGAGAAACGCCGTGTGTCCACCCCGTGCACTCCGTGCTGCCCTACAACCCCCGACGTGTCCCCCGTGTCGAACCCCGCGCCGGACCACACCGCCGGCACGACCCGACACCAGGACAACGGACTTTCCCAGCATCGGAGTTCACGTGCCCAAGTGTCTTCCGGCCGCCGTGCGGCCCACCGCGATAGCCACCCTCGCCCTGGCCACCGTCGTGGTCGGGACGCCGGCCGCGCACGGGGCGGGCAACGCCCCCGCGCCGGACGTCCCGCCGCAGGAGGCGTACCTCGTGACGCTCTCCGCCGCCCCGACGTCGACCGACTTCGGCCACCGCACCGTCGACCTGACCGGCACCCTGAGCCGCGCCGACGGCACACCGATGGCCGACGCGCCGGTCGAACTCGGCGAGGGCCTCATGTACAACACCTGGAACCCGTGGGGCGACCCCATCGACCCCACCGAGTGGGAGGCCCGCTCCCTGGGCACCGTCCGCACCGACGCGAACGGACGGTTCTCCCTGCCGGGCATCAAGGCCGACCGCTGGCAGGGCACCGACAGCCCCCTTCTCTCCCCCGCTCACGAGGTGGAGTTCGACGCCTCCTACCACCCCGATCCGACGGACATGCGTTTCGCCTTCGCCCGCGCCACGGTCGGCGTCAAGACCGTCGACAGCAAACTCACCTACCGGGTCAATCGGACCACGGTGCGCCCCGGTGTCGGCCTGACCGTCACCGGAAAGGTCTCCTGGCCCGAGGGGCACGGCCCGGTCGCCGGCACCCGCGTGCTGCTGCGGACGTACTGGGAGAACGAGTACAACGCGCAGACCACCGCCGACGCGAAGGGCAACTTCACCATTCACACCAAGATCCGGTCCTACGACGACACGTTCGTACTCTTCTCGGCGCCCAAGGACTACTACATCGACGGCGACGGCAAGGCCCTGCCGGTCAAGAACATCACCAGGTCGAGGTAGATCCACGATCAGGGACGCCGGGCCGGAACGACGGCGGCGCTTCGAACGTAGACAGGAGGGGGAGGAAGCCCTGGCCCGACACCCCTTCCTGATAATTTCTACGCAGCTGTAGAACCTCAACCGTCTGGAGTTCTCATGGCCCTGTGGGACCGCGTCAAGGAGTCCGCATCTCAGATGCAGACCCAGCTGGTCGCGAAGAAGAACGACCTGAAGAGCGGCGCCTTCCGCGACGCGAGCATGGCGATGTGCGCACTGGTCGCGGCGGCCGACGGCAGCGTCGACCCCTCCGAGCGGCAGCGCGTGGCACAGCTGATCGCCACCAACGAGGTGCTGCAGAACTTCCCGGCCGACGACCTGCGCCGCCGCTTCGAGGAGAACCTCAACAAGCTCACGGCCGACTTCGCGTTCGGCAAGGTGAGTGTGTTGCAGGAGGTCGCCAAGGCCAAGAAGAAGCCCGCCGAGGCCCGTGCCGTCATCCAGATCGGCATCGTCATCGGTGGCGCCGACGGCAACTTCGACAAGGACGAGCAGGCCGTCGTGCGCGAGGCGTGCTTCACGCTCGACCTGCCGCCGCACGAGTTCGACCTCTGAGCGCGGGCGGCCCCCGAACCGGGCGAGGTTCAGCGCAACCTCCTCCCGGCTCGGGGGCCGGCCGGGAGCGCTGCCGGTGAGGCGTCCGGTCCCGCTCGGACTCAGGACGGCGTCAGCGGCAGGTCGTCCGTGAACGCGTTGACCGGTTGGGCCATGGGCCGCAGGGCGCGGGCGTCGAGGGCCGCCTCCGCCGACCGCGTACCGAGCGTGCCTCTCGCGTGCCAAGTGCCGGTCACCCTCAGCCAGGTGTTGGGCGCCGGGACCTCGGTCCCGTACACCCGGACCTTGACGGTCTGGGAGTCGGCGGCGCAGCACGTGAAGATGATCCGGGTCAGATACCAGCCGCCGCCCTGGCCGGCCGGGCTGGCGAAGCCGGTCAGCTGGACCGTGCGGTTCCTGACGGAGAGCGTGCGGTCCTGCTGGACGCGGGTGGTGAAGTCGGTGAGCGTCAGGGGCACGGGCGAGGTCGCGGGCAGCGGGTCGAACCGCTTCTGCTGCCGGACGGCCTTGGTGCCGGAGTGCGCGGCGGTGTACGCGCCGAGGGCCGGCGGGGCGTAGACGAGCAGGCTGAGGGCGGGGAGGAGCAGCAGCCACGCGACACGGGGCGCGCTGGAGTGGTCGTGGCCGTGCGTGTGTCCCGCGTGGGCGTCGGCGCGCCGGTCCAGGACCGCGGCGGTCGGGCCGAGCAGCGTCAGCAGGACTCCGCAGGCGATCAGCAGCGGGCGCAGGCCTTCCTTGACGTAGCGCAGGTAGAGGTCCGTGAAGAGGGCGATGTGCAGCAGGCCGACTCCGGTGAGGACCAGCAGCAGGACCTGGGCATGGCGTTTCACAGCAGCGCGCCTCCGATCAGGACGCTGGAGAGGACCGCCACCACGGTGGTCGCCCCGGAGAAGCGCCAGGCGAAGGCCCGCCCGAAGGTGCCCGCCTGAAGGGCGATCAGTTTCAGGTCCACCATGGGGCCGACCACCAGGAACGCGAGCCGCGCGGTCGGCGAGAAGCCGGTGAGCGAGGCCGCGACGAAGGCGTCGGCCTCCGAGCAGACCGCGAGCAGCACGGCGAGGGCGGCCAGGAAGAGCACCGAGAGCCAGGGCGAACCGGAGAAGGTGTCGAGGACGGAGCGCGGGACCATGACGTTGAAGGTCGCCGCGGCCATGGCACCCAGCACGAGAAACCCGCCGGCGTGCAGGAAGTCGTGCTGGAAGCCGAGCCGGAACTCGCTCCAGCGGCTGTGTCCGTGCCGGTGGCCCGTGTGCCGGACACCGGCCCGCAGCCACTCGTCCTTGCCCAGCCAGAGCCACAGCCAGCCCATCACCGCGGCCGTGGTGAGCGAGGCGAGCAGCCGGGCGGCGACCATCGCGGGACTGTTGGGGAAGGCGACGGCCGTGGCGGTCAGGACGACGGGGTTGATCGCGGGCGCGGAGAGCAGGAAGGCGAAGGCGGCGGCCGGGGTGACGCCCCGCCGGATCAGGCTGTGGGCGACCGGCACGGAGGCGCACTCACAGCCGGGCAGCACCGCGCCCGCCACACCGGCCACCGGAACCGCGAGGGCCGGACGCCGGGGCAGTGCCCTGGTGAACAGATCGGCGGGTACGAAGGCGTTGATCGCGCCGGACAGGACGGTGCCGAGCAGCAGGAAGGGCAGCGCCTGGACGGTGATGGCCAGACAGACGGTCCGCCACGCCGCCACGGCCGGTTCGTCCAGCCACTGGACTCCGGTGACCGCGAGCACCACCGCCGCCGCGCCGAGGGCGAACGCGGCGGCGACGGGCCGTGCGAGCCGGCGGCGCCGGAGGGCCCCCACGCCCGCGACCGCCACCCCGCCCTGCGCCTCCACACCCGGCATACCAACCAGATCATCCGTTTTTGGCATATTTACTCCAAATATCGGATTTCTGGCTGAAGATAAGCGACGCGGACGGCCATCGCGGCGCGCACACGCCGCCCCTTACGAATTGATGGGCTCAGCCGTGCCGTCGGGCTCAGTCGTGCGGGGCCGTGCCGGTCACCCGGTGGTCGGCGTGGCTGAGCGCCTCCATCACCAGTCGCCGCAGATGACCGTCGCGGAGGCTGTAGTAGACGTGCCGCCCCTCGCGCCGGGTCTCCACCAGTCCGGCCAGCCGCAGCTTGGCCAGGTGCTGACTGACCGCCGTCCGCGAGGCCGCGCAGCGCTCGGTGAGCGAGCCGACGTCCGACTCGCCCTGGGCGAGGAGCCAGAGCAGGTGCAGTCGGGTCGCATCGGAGAGCAGCGCGAACACCTCGGTGGCCTTCGCGAGGCGCGTGCTGTCCGGCGGACGCAGATGCGCATCAGGCGCAGGTGGCAGGGGTTCGCGAGCAGGCATGCACACAGCGTAGAGGCCTGAACCGGGCGTCGCGGACGCTCTCGACAGCGAGCCGAAATCTTCATGTGCGCAGATGCGCACCTATGGATACAGTGGAGAGCAGTCGCGCCCATCGCGCCTCGCCCGGGAGACCCGCCCCATGCTCTCCGTACTGCGCAACCGCGCCTACCGCCATCTCTTCACCGCCCAGGTCATCGCCCTGGTCGGCACCGGTCTGGCCACGGTGGCGCTGGGCCTGCTCGCCTACGACATCGCGGGGGCCGACGCGGGCTCGGTGCTCGGCACGGCGCTCGCGATCAAGATGGTCGCGTACGTGACGATCGCCCCGGCGGCGGGCGCGCTCGCGGACCGGCTGCCCCGCCGGGCCCTGCTGGCCGGTGCGGACCTGATCCGCGCCGGGACCGCCCTCGCCCTGCCGTTCGTGGACCAGGTCTGGCAGATTTACGTGCTGATCTTCCTGCTCCAGTCGGCGTCCGCCGTGTTCACGCCCACTTTCCAGGCGGTCGTCCCGGACGTGCTGCCCGCCGAGCGCGACTACACCAGCGCCCTGTCGCTGTCCCGCCTCGCCTACGATCTGGAGAGCCTGTTCAGCCCCACGCTCGCCGCCGCGCTGCTCACCCTGGTCACGTACAACTGGCTGTTCCTGGGCACGGTCGCCGGTTTCCTGGCCTCGGCGGCGCTCGTGATCTCCGCGGTCCTGCCGAAACCGCGCACGGCCCCCGAGCCCCGCACGGCGCCCGGGCGGCGGACCGGCGGTGGCTTCGCCCGGACCACCGCCGGCACCCGCCTCTTCTTCGCCCTCCCCCAGCTGCGCGCCCTGCTGCTGCTCAATCTGGCGGTGGCGGCGGCGAGCGCCATGGTCACGGTCAACAGCGTCGTCTACGTCCGCGCGCACCTGGGGCGCGGCGCGACCGACGTGTCGCTGGCGCTCGGCGCGTACGGGGGCGGGTCCATGGTCGTCGCCCTGCTGCTGCCCCGGGTGCTCGACCGCGTCCGCGACCGCACGGTGATGCTGTGCGGCGCGCTCGCACTGCCCCTGGTCTTCGCCGGCCTCGGCGTCCTCACGACGGCTCGCGGCGGCGGCTGGCGGTGGCCCGCGCTGCTGCTGATCTGGGCCGCCTTCGGTGCCGCGTGCTCGCTGGTGCTCACGCCGACCGGGCGGCTGATCCGCCGCTCGGCCCCGCCCGAGGGGCGCGCGTCGGCGTTCGCGGCCCAGTTCTCGCTCTCCCACGGCTGCTGGCTGCTGACGTACCCGCTGGCCGGCGGGCTCGGCGCGGCGGCGGGCCCGCGCTCCGCGGTGGTCGTGCTCGGCGCGCTCGCCCTGGCCGGCGGGCTCTCGGCGATGCGGCTGTGGCCGCCGGCGCAGGCCGAGCCCGGGGTCGTGCACGAGCACACCGGCCTGCGGGCGGACCACCCGCATCTCGCGGACGCCGTACGGGTGCGGGGCGCCTGGCGGCACAGTCACGGCCGCCTGCCGGACGGGCTGCACGCCCACCCGTGACGGCCCCGCGGACCGCGGTCAGCCCTCGACGGCCTTCCGCACCCGACGGGGCGGCGCGAACACGTACAGGTCGAGGATCCCGGGCGGATCGGCGAGACCCGGCCCGCCGTCCCGGACCCAGCCGGCGATGTCGGCGTTCGCGTCGGGGTCGTTGACGAGCCCGAGCCACACCGGCCGCCCGCCCGCGGCCCGACCGGCCGAGGAGGGCTGTACGACGACGACGTTGGCGTGCTCGCACGCGTCGATGCAGTCGACCGCCCGAACCTGGGCGACCTCCCCCAACTCGGCTTTCAGGAAAGACAGTTGGGCGGCGTGGTCGACACCGGGGATCTTCTCCGTGCCGCAGCAGCAGCCCCGGCAGACGGTGACCGTGCACCGGGACGCGCCCTGCGCGGGAACCGGGCGGCGGCTCACCGGGCGGCCGTCTTCGGCGCCGACTCATGCGGCGGTCGCGGTCCGTCGAGACGGGCGGCGGGCGCCGCCACTGTGACGGGATGCGGTACGACGGGCTTCCGGGCGGGCCGGGACAGGATGATCACGGCTGGCACTGTAGCGAGTCCGGCTCCGAAGATCACTGCGGGTCAGCCGTTGGCCAGCGCCTTCAGTCTGTCCGTGGAGCCGTTGAACCGGTCGTGGTCGCCCACCGTCGGTCCGGTCGAGGTGTACTGCCACATCGTGTACGTCGACCAGCCCGGCGGCAGGGACCCGACCGTGGAGGCGTACTTGGCCACCCACAGCGGATTGGTCGACCCGAAGCCGCTGTAGCCGCCCGTGCAGCTTTTCCACCAACTGGTGGAGGTGTAGATGACGGCGTCGCGGCCGGTACGGGACTTGTACCGGTTCAGGAAGTCACGCACCCACGAGACCATGGAGCTCGTCGACTTGCCGTAGCAGTCGTCGCCGTACGGATTCCACTCGATGTCGAGGACACCGGGCAGGGTGCTTCCGTCGTCGCTCCAGCCGCCGCCGTGGTCGACGAAGTAGTCGGCCTGCTTGGCGCCGCCGGTGGTGTCGGGGGTGGCGAAGTGGTACGCGCCGCGGATCATGCCGACGTCGCGCGCTCCGCTGGACTGCGAGGAGAAGTAGGGGTTGGTGTAGTAGGTGCCCTCGCTCGCTTTGGAGTAGGACCACTTGACGCCGCTGCTCCACAGGGTCGACCAGGCGACCTTGGCCTGGTAGCTGGCGACGTCCACGCCCTCCGTCTGCCCGGCCTTCGGGCTGGAGGGCGTGCCGTCCTGGCCGTCGTGGGCGACGACGCCGATGCCCATGTAGGCGGAGCCACGAACGGGGGTCGGCGGGACATCGGCCGACGCGGGGACGGCCGAGACCAGCGCGAGCAGTGAGGCGGCGACCGGGAGGGCGGTCGCGATCAGGTAGGCGCGGCGGGCGCGCTCGGCTATGTAGGGTCTCACGCACCCCATCTGACACGTGATCGATCGTCTCCGCACGCGAAGGGCCGCCCCGCGAAAGCCCGTCGGGGCGAGACTCCGTTCGGGTGAGCGGTCCGCCGCGACGCGCGGAGCTCCGGCTGTCAGCGGCCGACAAACCCCGCCTTCACTGGGCGATCAAACGCACGTTATCCGGCAATTGACGCCAAGCCACCGCAAGTCGCCGGGCCGAAGGTTAGCGTCCTCGTCCTGTCACGCCAGGAAAGCGCCCATGGGCGACACCGAGGATGCTGTGCGGAGGTAGCGGGGATGGATCCGGCGACATTGGTGGCGCAGGCGTTGGCCACGGGGGCGAGTGCGGGCCTGACGGGCGCCGCCTCCAGTGCCGTCTCCGACGCCTACCGGGCGCTGAGGCAGGCGCTCCTGGCCCGCCTGTCCGGCAGCCCCCGGGCCCTGGAACGCATCCAGGTGCTGGAACGTCGGCCGGGCACGCCGACCGGGGAACTGGTGCGCGAGTTCGTGGTCACCGATGCCGTCGACGCCCATGTCGAGGAACTGGCGCGGCACCTGCTGGCCCTGATCGGCGGGGCCGACACCCGACCGGCACGGCACGGGATCGACCTGAGCTCCGCCCGGGGCGTGCAGATCGGCGACGGCAACACGCAGCACAACACCTTCGGTTAGACGCCCGTCCGACCGCCACCGCCCGAAGAGAGCACCCTCACGATGAAGAACGGCCAGGCCAGCGGCGTCCAAGCCGGTGACGGCAACGTCCAGCACAACACCTACCAGCCGCCGCGGCACGGCTCGCGCCACCGCTCACGGGACTACGCTCCCTCGGCGACGGTCACCGCCGGCGATCACTCCACCATCACCCAGAAGAACACGCACCTGAAGTTCTCGATCCCCGTGATCGGGCCCCTGATCAGCATGGCGTCCACGCATCCGGTGATCGCCGGGGTCACCGCCGTCGCGGTCCTCGGCGGTGGAGGTCTGGCCGCCACGACCGTACTGCCCGACGCGAAGCCCTCGGTGTCGACGGAGCTGGTGCGCGGGTTCCGCCTGAAGGACGCCGCCCCGGGCACCGCGCCGACGGGCTACGACTTCACCCACACCCCGCCCGTCGTGGCCGGCTCGGGCACCGACGCCATCTACGTCTCGGGCGGCTACCTGGTCGCCACGAACGGCAAACTCGCCGCGTGGAGCGACACGAAGCTCCCCTCCGCGTCCGACTGCCGCTCTGCGGTGGCCGGACAACCGGTCCGCCAGACCGTCATCGGCAGCCGGTTCCTGACCTGCTACGTGGACCGCAACGGCAATCCCGGCTACATCCTGGTGACCGCGTCGGACGACCAGTACACGACGGTCGACACGGCGCATCTGCGGTGAGCGGCGCCGAGGGGACGGCGTCGTTGCTCCGTGCGAGTGGTGGATCCGGCGCGACGGTCGTAGCGTCGGTACTGAGGTGATCGCGCGCGATGTGCTGAGCCACATGAGTGGAGCACGGGCGCGCGGCCACGAGAACAGAGCAAGGCGGGTGGGAACGACGATGGCCAGACCAGCGGTGTGGACGGCACTCCTGCTCGGAGCGAGCACGCTTCTCTCGGCAGCCATGACGACGGCCACCGCCGCTCCGCCGGGATCGGCACCGGCGCGGCCACAGGCGGCCCAGCAGCAGGCACCCGTGCTCGTCGACTGCACGTTCAACCCCAACGTGCACCCCACCGACTTCATTCTGGCCTGCGGCGACGGCAACAGCCGCCTCACCGGGCTGAGCTGGTCGCACTGGGGGCAGAGTTCGGCGACGGCCGAAGGCGTGAACGTGGTGAACGACTGCAAGCCGTACTGCGCGGCGGGCACCTTCCACCCGTACGCCGTGACGGTCAGGCTGGACCGTCCCGAGGCGTGGAAGAAGGACCCCGGGGTCCAGCGCTTCACCCGAATGAGTCTCACCTACCCGAACAACAGGCCCGAGGGATACGCACGTGTGATGACCTACCCTCTGTGGGACTGACCGGGTAGCCCTCGGTATCCGACACCACCAAATGCGCCGCCGCAGTTCCCGGACATATCACCACAAAACGTGTGTTATTCAGTCATGCACACACCTTCGCGGCGTACCTTGCTCCGTGCCCCGATCGCGGCCATCGGCTCGGGACTGCTGGCCGCCTGCAGCGACGACGGCCCGCACCCGCACTCCCCCCACCCCGGGTCCGGGGTCGGCGTGGAGGGCGGCTTCGTACCCCAAGGACCCAAGGGGTACGTCAACCCCTCGGGCCCCGAGGTCCACGCAGCCGAGCGGAGACGTGGGTCCGGACCTGTGCGCACATTCAGATTCACCGCCGCCCCGATCACCGTCGACCTGGGCGGACGGTCGGTGTCCACGTGGGCCTACGACGGCCGGCTGCCCGGCCCGGAGGTCCGCATCACCGCAGGTGACGTCCTGAGCATCAACCTCGCCAACCGCCTGCCGACGACCACCACGCTCCACTCCCACGGCGTGCGCATGCGCTGTGACATGGACGGGGTGCCCGATCTGACCCAGCCGGCCATCGCCTCCGGCGAGGACTTCACCTACCGCTTCACCGTCAGCCACCCCGGCACCTACCTGCTGCACTCCCACGTCGGAATGCAGCCGGACCGCGGCTTGTACGCACCTCTGATCGTCCAGGACCCGAAGGAACCCCTCGCGTACGACAAGGAGTGGGTGATCGTCCTCGACGACTGGGTCGACGGTGTGGACGGCTCCACCCCCGACCGTGTCTTCAACGAACTCGTCCACGGCAGGATGAAGCCGATGGACGGCATGGGCATGCGCCCCGGCCACATGGCCATGGGTCCCGAGCACAGCAGCGCGCGGCCCAGCGGGTCCGCCCACGCGTCGAAGTCGGCATCGAAGTCGGCCGCACGGAAGTCGGCCACCGGTCCCTCGCGGGCGCTCCACAACTCCTACAGCCACATCCTGCACAGCGAGGGCGGCAGCGTCGCCTACCCGTACTACCTCGCCAACGGCCGCCTGCCCACGCAGCCGTCGGTGTTCCAGGCCCGCCCCGGCGACCGCATCCGGCTGCGCATCATCAACGCGGGGGCGGACACCGCCTTCCGCGTGGCCCTCGGCGGCCACACGATGACGGTCACCCACACGGACGGCTACCCCGTCGAGCACACCCGCACCGACGCCCTCATCATCGGCATGGCCGAGCGTTACGACGTCCTCGTCACCGTCAAGGACGGCGTCTTCCCGCTCGTCGCGCTCGCCGAGGGCAAGAAGGCCCACGCGCTCGCCGTACTGCGCACCAACAAGAGCAAAACCGTTCCGGCAGCCACGGCCCGGCCGAGCGAGCTGGACGGGAAGCTCGTCCCCGCACGGCGCCTGGAGCCGCACGCGTCCGTGGCCCTGAGCGACCGTGAACCCGACCGCATGCTGCGCATCAGACTCACGGGCGGCATGAAGCTGTACGACTGGGGCATGGACCACCTGCCCTACTCGGTCACCCAGCGCCACCCCGTTCGCGCGGGCGAACGCGTCCGGCTCACCCTCGTCAACGCGACCGACATGTGGCACCCCCTGCACCTGCACGGTCACACCTTCTCCCTCACCGGCCTCGATGCCGTGGGAGCCCGCAAGGACACCGCCCTGGTCCTGCCGCACCGCAAACTCGTCGTCGACTTCGACGCGGACAACCCCGGGCTGTGGATGCTCCATTGCCACAACCAGTACCACTCGGAAAGCGGCATGATGACGATCCTCGGCTATCGGTCCTAGCCCCGACCGAACACGCAACCGCCGCCTCCCGCCGAAGCTGTCGGGAAGCGGCGGTTGCCGGCCGCTCCGTGACCGCTCTGAGCGCCTGACGCAACGGCCAACTGTCGGGCTCCGTACCGGTCGTGGTGGTCGACAGCACCTGCTACGAGGCGGCCGTGGACGCCGCAGGGCGACTGACGGCAGCGGGAGCCCGCGCGCATCCGGGGTGCGGGTGGTGCGAGCGCACGGTGTCCCCGGGAGCGGGGCCGCTCGGTGCGCAGCCGTGCGCGTCCGAGAACTGGCCGACGGAGAGGTGTCCGGCGAGCGGGCCCTGACCCGGACCGCACCGCACCGCCCGTCGCCGCCCCTCGCCGACCCGAGAGCGGACCACAACGTCCGTACTCCGCACGGATCATCACGATGCGGCAGCGGCAACCCACTAACGAACGTCACACACTTGACTACCTGCGGTCACACGCGATTGGCTCCGGCCAGGAGAGTCGCCCGTGCGGCGCAGGACCACGCGACGGGTTGCGCTCCATCCCCCTCATGCTCGGCCGCACAGCGAGGTGCCGCACCCTCATGAACAATCCCTTCCCACGTTCCGCTCCCCTCAGACCGGCGCACGCCACGGCGCCGGCCGCCGTGGCGGTCGTCGTCACTCTGCTCGTGGCCGGCTGCTCCGGTTCGGGCGGCGCGCAGTCCACGTCGGGATCCGGCCGGGCCGCCGCCGGCCGGATGAAGATAGCCCTGGTCAGCCACTCCAACCCGGGCGACACCTTCTGGGACCTGGTGCGCAGGGGCGCCGAGGCGGCCGCTGCCAAGGACGGCGTCGAGCTGACCTACGCGAATGACAACGATGGCGCCGGACAGGCCGAGTTGGTGCGGGACGCGATCCGGGACAAGGTCGACGGCGTCGCGGTCACGCTGGCCAAGCCGGAGGTGATGAAGGGCCCGATCGCGCAGGCGAAGGCCGCCGGCATCCCGGTGGTCGCCCTGAACTCGGGCATCGACTCCTGGCGGGCGGCGGGGGCACTGGAGTACTTCGGCCAGGACGAGAGCGTGGCGGGCCGCGCCGTCGGCGACAAGCTGGACGACCTCAAGGCCAAGCACACCCTGTGCGTCATCCACGAGCGCGGCAACATCGCCCTGGAGGCGCGCTGCGCCGGGGTGAAGAAGGCGTTCGGCGGCCGGACGGACATCCTGTACGCGGACGGCACCGACGTCGGCGCCGTGACCGACTCCGTCGCGGCGGCACTGCGGCGGGACCCGAGCATCGACGAAGTCGTCACCTGCGGCGCTCCGTTCGCGCTCGCCGCCGTGAAGTCGGTGCGGCAGGCGGGCGGCAAGGCGCACGTCGCGACCTTCGACCTGAGCAAGGACCTGGTCAAGGCGGTGAGCGGCGGGGAGGTCCAGTTCGCCGTGGACCAGCAGCCGTACCTGCAGGGCTATCTCGCCGTGGACTCGCTGTGGCTCTACCGGACCAACGGCAACACCAGCGGCGGCGGAGTGGCTCCCGTCCTGACCGGTCCGGCGTTCGTGACCAGGACGAACGTGGCCTCGGTGGCGAAGTTCGCCGCCAACGGGACCCGTTGACCGGCCCCTCGGCCGCCTCGCGCAATGCGCCCCTCCTCCGCCCTCGTTGACCGCCCCTAGGACGACCATGTCTCCACGGACAGGTGCCCGGCGCCGGCTCGGCTCCATACGTCTCTCGCTGATCCTGCTGGCGCTCGTGCCGAGCGTCACCCTCGCCGCCGTGTGGGGTGTGACGACGACACAGATGTTCTCGGAAGGCCTACGGCTGCGATCGCAGACGCAGTTGAGCCGCTCGACCGGAGCCATGGGCACCGAGGCCACGCTCGCCCTGCAGCGGGAGCGCAGCCTGTCGGCCGTGTGGCTGGCCTCGCGGCACGGCTCCCGGACCGCGCTCGACGCGCAGCGCCACAAGACGGACCGGGCGGTCGCCAAGCTGGTCGACCGGGCCGACGAGCTCCGGCAGGCACCCGCCCGCATCAAGGACCGGCTGTACTCGGTCGTCGCCTCGGTCGGCAGCCTGGAGTACTACCGCGGCCAGGTGGACGACCCCACCGACATCACCGCCGCGCAGGCGCTGGGCCAGTACACCTCGATCATCGACGACCAGATCCACGGCTTCCAGGAGCTCTCCCAGGTCGACGACGGCGACCTCACCTCGCAGGCCGGTCCGCTCGTCGCGCTGGAGCACGCGGCCGAGCTGATGTCCCAGGAGGACGCGCAGCTCACGCTGGCCGGGCCGGCCCGCTCCATGGACGACAAGGCGTGGGCGGGGTTCACGCAGTTGGTGAACACCCGCCGCTGGCTCGTGCAGGACCAGATCGTCCCCTCGCTCACCGGCGACGCGAAGCGGCAGACCGAGACGATCCTGGGCGGCGCGGACTGGCGGACCCTGGAGTCCATCGAGGACCGGGTGCTCGCGGCCCGCCCGGCGCACGCCGGTGACCGGCGGATTCCGCTGCCGGACGTGCAGAAGGAGTGGCGTGCCGCGCTCATCAAGGTGTCCGACCAGTACTCGGCCCTGATCCGGCAGCAGACGTCGGACCTGCTCGCGCGCAGCGCCGACAAGGCGCACGGCCTGCTGGTGACCGCGGCCTCACTGAGCGTCGGCGGACTCGCCGCCCTGCTGGTGTGCGTCGGCATGTCCTGGCGCATCACCCGTTCCCTGTCCCGTCGGCTGCGCGGCCTCAAGGTGGCCACTCTCGGCCTGGCCGAGGAACGGCTGCCCGACGTGGTCGCCCGGCTGGACCGCGGCGAGCGGGTCGACGTGGAGCTGGCGACCCCGCCGCTGGACTACGGCGACGACGAACTCGGGCAGGTGGCCCAGGCGTTCAACACCGCGCAGCGCACGGCCGTACACACCGCGGTGGAACTCGCCGACACCCGGCGCGGCTTCCAGAAGGTCATCCTGGGCATCGCCCGGCAGAGCCAGAACCTGGTCAATCTGCAACTCGGCAAGCTCGACGCGCTGGAGCGGCGGCACGACGACCCGGAGATCCTCCGGGGCCTGTACGAACTGGACTCCACCGCCAGCCAGTTGCGCCGCTACGAGGAGAACCTCGTGATCATCAGCGGGGAGCGGCCGGGACGCAGCTGGAGCGCGCCGGTCGCGCTGATCGACATCCTGCGCGGCGCCGTCGGTGAGGTCGCCGAGTACCAGCGGGTGGAGGTGCACACCGACGAGGAGGTGAGCCTCGCCCCGCCCGCCGTCGCGGACGTGATCCACCTGCTGGCCGAGCTCATCGACAACGCGACGGTGTACTCCCCCGCGCCGAGCCCGGTCGAGGTCCGGGCCGCGATGGTGGCCAAGGGCCTGGCCATCGAGATCGAGGACCGCGGCCTCGGCATGTCCGAGGAGGACTACGCGTCCCTGAACTCCCAGTTGGCGGTGGAGCCCCAGTTCGACGTGGTGGCGCTCGCCGACGACCTGCGGCTCGGCATGTTCGTGATCGCCCGGCTCGCCACCCGGCACGGCATCGCCGTCACGCTGCGCCCCTCTCCGTTCGGCGGAACGACGGCGATCGTCCTGGTGCCGCACGACATCGTCGTACGCGACACCTCGGCGGGCCCGGCGGCGGACGACCGGGACGGGCACGGCGACGAGAAGGCGGCCGGGACCGTGCCGCCGCTCGTACGGCGGGCCCGGCACGCCCGCCCGGCCGGTGCCGGTGACGACGGGCAGGAGGCGCTTGCGGCCCGCAGCGGCGACGACGGGCGGGAGCCGTCCCCCGCGAGCATCGACGACGAGGCACGGGAGCCGGTCCCGGCCCGCTCCGGCGACGAGGGGCGCGAGCCGATCCCGGCGCGCGTTCCCGGGCCGAGGAACGGGGCAACGGGCGCCGACCGGCCGGGCGACACACCCGCGCCGGCCCCGCTGCCGCGCCGTGTGCCGCAGACGAGCCTGGTCCCCGAACTGCGCGACGACGCCGACCCGGAGGAGGAGAAGGGCGATCCCGTCGACGACTTCAGCGCGGAGCGCGCCGCCTCCTCGCTGGCCGGGTTCCAGCGCGGCACGCTCCGGGCGCGTGACGAGGACACCGAAGCGCTGTACGACCAGGAGGAGGCAACCGCGCCCACGGAACCGGAGGTACCCGTCCCCGCCGCGGCCGAGCTCTCGGCGCCGCCCGAGCAGCCGGACCCCGATCCCCGACACCGCCCGCCGACCGCTCATGAAGGACGCTGACATGACCCGCCCCACCCCCGCCACGCACACCCAGCTCGACCAGTTGCTCACCGGACTCGTCGACCGGGTCGCCGAGGTGAACCACGCCGTCGTCCTGTCCGAGGACGGGCTCGTGGTCAGCAAGTCCACGGGGTTCCTGCGTGATGACGCCGAACGCCTGGCGGCGACCGCGTCCGGCCTGATGAGCCTCAGCCGGGGCGTCAGCATGGACTTCCGGGGCGGCCCGGTGCGCCAGGCGCTCATCGAGATGGCCAACAGCTATCTGATCCTGACCGCGGCCGGCCCCGGCGCCCATCTCGTGGTGCTCACCAGCCAGGGCGCGGACGTCGGTGTGGTGGCGTACCAGATGAACATGCTGGTGAAGAAGATCGGTGAGCACCTCAGCGCGGCCCCGCGCGCGGGCGTCGTCGCGGCCTCCGAACGCGGCGAGTGAGGTGAGCGGAGGCGACGCGGCGGGTCGTCTGGTACGGCCGTTCACCCTCACCGGTGGCCGGACCCGGCCCAGCCGCGCCGACTTCACCCTGATCACGACGGTGACGGCGGTGGATCCACCGCCCGTCCGGGCCGGCCGGCTGCAGCCCGAGCACACCCGGATCCTGCGGCGGTGCGCGCGGCCGATCGCCGTCGCGGAGCTCGCCGCCCACCTCGACCTGCCCATGAGCGTGGTCGTCATCCTGCTCTGCGACCTGCTGGAGGCGGGCCGGATCACCGCCCACCCGCCGCACCCCGTCTCCCGCACCGAACCGGACCTGGAACTGCTGCGGAAGGTACGGGAGGGTCTCGGCCGTCTCTAGGACCCGCCCGGCACCCCTCGGCACCACCCCGCACGAGGCACCCCCGTACGAGGCACCCCCGACCCCGCCGACCCGAGAGAAAAGGGCACCGCGACGCATGGTCAGCCAGATCCGCCGGACAGATCCCGGCTCCTGTGCCGGGACGCTCGCCGCACCCGACACCGTCAAGATTCTGATCGCCGGGGGATTCGGTGTCGGCAAGACCACGATGGTCGGGGCCGTCAGCGAGATCGCCCCGTTGCGTACCGAGGAACCGCTGACCGCGGCCGGCCTGGACGTCGACGATCTCGACGGCATCGAGGCGAAACGGTCCACCACGGTGGCCCTCGACTTCGGCCGGATCACCATCGGCCACGACCTGGTGCTGTACCTCTTCGGCACACCGGGGCAGCAGCGGTTCTGGTTCATGTGGAACGACCTGGCCATCGGCGCGCTGGGGGCGGTCGTCCTCGTCGACGTCCGCCGGCCGCGCACCAGTTTCGCCGCCATCGACTTCTTCGAGCGCCGCCGCATCCCGTTCGTCGTCGGCGTCAACGGCTTCCACGGCCTGCATCCCTACACGCCCGACGAGGTCCGGGACGCCCTCGCGCTGCCCGAGGGCACGCCCGTGCTGCTCTGTGACGCGCGGGAGCGGGAGTCGTGCCGGGACGTGCTGATCGCCCTGATCGACCGTCTGATCT
>NZ_JBSHAQ010000065.1:0-56679 GCF_053611585.1 Streptomyces sp. NPDC054794
GCCAAGAAGCGGGCGGCCCCCACGGTCACTTCGCGGCGTGCGTGAGGAAGTCGGCCCAGGCGGGGGCGGAGAAAGTCACGTAGGAGGCAGTGGGGTTCTTGGAGTCGCGGACCGCTATGTGGGGGGTGAGGGAGGCGACTTCGAGGCATTCGCCGCCGTTGCTACCGCTGTACGACGACTTACGCCACTGCGCGCGCGTCAGGTCCGGATTGCTCCCCATAGCGTTCCTCCATCACGCGAGCGATCAGGGCAGCCGACTCCCTCGGGGAGAGGGCTTCGGCCTGTAAGCGAGCGTAACCGACAGAACGCCCCCTGATCAGCTGTGGATTGGCCGTCATATGGCCCGCGTCGTAGCTCTCGCTGTAGTGCAGGTCGGGATGATCGTCGAAGCGCAGGAGAGTGAACGAGCCCATTAATCCCGTGTGTTGGCCCGCCGAGAACGGCAGCACCTGGAGTTCCACCCACGGCTTTTCGGAGAGCCCCAACAGGTTGGCGAGTTGGTCACGCATCACCTCACGGCCGCCGATCTCCCGGTA
Organism: Streptomyces sp. NPDC054794; assembly: GCF_053611585.1. Lineage (NCBI taxonomy): Bacteria > Bacillati > Actinomycetota > Actinomycetes > Kitasatosporales > Streptomycetaceae > Streptomyces > Streptomyces sp. NPDC054794. The sequence continues at coordinate 537 of NZ_JBSHAQ010000065.1, forward strand.
CAGCACCGCCTCGTCCAGCACCACCCACAGCACAGGTGGTTGCTCCCGCTTGAGGACGCGCTGGCGTTCCAGTCGTGCCGCGACCATCTCGTCGAGCCGCTCCGCCTGCTCGACACTGAGCACCGCTCGCGCGTACGCCTCCGTCTGGAGCAGGTCGTACACCAGCTGGCACTGGTATGCCGAGATGTACGTCGCGTTCGCCTCCAGTTCGGCGAATGCCTGAAACCACCCAGGCAACTGGCTCCGCAAAACCAGCCCCACCAGCCGCGAGAACAACCCGTCCGTCCCCAGCGCCGCATCCAACCGCTCCGAAAAGTCCCGCTGTGGAACCTTCGCCGCCGTCTCGATCTGTCCGATCAACGATCCGGTGCAGAAGACGACCGACCCCAGCTGCGCCAGCGTGAGCCCCGCCCCCTCCCGAGCCCGCCGTAGCTCATAGCCGTAGTAGTCCAAGGGCGACGCGCTCGGGTCGAGTTCGCGGCTTCGCATGGTGACCACCTCCGGTCACTGAGAGTAGTGAGGCGTGCGCAACCAGGTGACTGGTTGTGGAAAAACAAATTCATGCAAGCGTGCTTGATTGTTTCCGGGGGCGCTGCCATGCTCGCCCCATGTCCGATCCGACCCCCGTGTTCGACGACCTGCGTGACGAAAGCGATGAACTCGACCGGCTCGTGGCCGAGTTGAGCCCGGGACAGTGGGCGCTCCCGACCCCCGCGCCAAACTGGACCGTCGCCCACCAGATCGCCCACCTCGCCTGGACCGACCACTCGGCCCTGCTCGCCGTCACCGACGCGGACGCGTTCCGTGGCCTCGTCGAGAAGGCCCTCGCCGCGGCGGAGACGTTCGTGGACGAGGGCGCCGAGGCCGGGGCCCGACTCCCGTCCGCCGAACTGCTGGCGCGGTGGCGGCAGGGGCGGGCCGAGCTCGACCGGGCGCTGCGCGCGTCGCAGCCCGGCGCCCGCTTCCCCTGGTACGGCCCGCCCATGTCCGCCGCCTCCATGGCCACCGGCCGGATCATGGAGACCTGGGCCCACGGTCAGGACGTCGCCGACACCCTGGGTGTGGTCCGTGCCCCCACCGACCGGCTGAAGCATGTGGTCCGCATCGGTGTGCGGGCACGGGACTTCGCCTTCGGCGCGCATGGGCTGCCCGCTCCCGCGGAGGAGTTCCGGGTGGAGATCCTCGGCCCCTCCGGCGACACCTGGACCTACGGCCCCGAGGACGCCCCGCAGCGCGTCACCGGTCCCGCCCTCGACTTCTGTCTCCTGGTCACCCAGCGCGCCCACCGCGCCGACCTCGCCGTACGTGCCGAGGGGCCCGACGCCGACCGCTGGCTCGACATCGCGCAGGCCTTCGCGGGCCCGCCCGGCGGTGGACGTTCCCCGAAGGGGGACGCGGAGTGACCCTGCGCATCGGCAACGCGTCGGGCTTCTACGGCGACCGCTTCGACGCCATGCGCGACATGCTCACCGGCGGCGAACTGGACGTCCTGACCGGCGACTACCTCGCCGAGCTCACGATGCTGATTCTGGGCCGGGACCGGCTGAAGGACCCGGCCGCCGGTTACGCCCGCACCTTCCTGCGGCAGTTGGAGGAGTGCCTCGGCCTGGCGCACGAGCGGTCGGTCAAGATCGTGACCAATGCGGGTGGCCTCAATCCCGCCGGACTCGCCGACGCCGTACGGCAATTGGCCGACCGGCTCGGCATCCCGGTGCGCGTCGCCCATGTCGAGGGCGACGATCTCACCGCGGCGCACCCGGGCAGCCTCGCCGCCCATGCCTACCTCGGCGGCTTCGGGATCGCGGAGTGCCTGCGCGCGGGCGCCGACATCGTGGTCACCGGGCGGGTGACCGACGCGGCCCTCGTCACCGGGCCGGCCGCCGCGCACTTCGGCTGGCGGCCGGGGGAGTACGACCGGCTCGCGGGCGCCGTCGTCGCCGGGCATGTGCTGGAGTGCGGGACGCAGGCCACCGGCGGGAACTACGCGTTCTTCGGCGAGGGCGACGTGCGCCGGCCCGGTTTCCCGCTCGCCGAGCTCCATGAGGACGGCAGCTGCGTCATCACCAAGCACCCCGGCACCGGCGGGTTCGTGGACGTCGGCACCGTCACCGCTCAGCTGCTGTACGAGACCGGCGGTGCCCGGTACGCCGGGCCCGATGTGACCGCCCGCCTCGACAGCGTGCGGCTCACCCAGGACGGTCCCGACCGGGTGCGCATCGAGGGGGTGCGGGGAGAGGCCCCGCCGCCCACGCTCAAGGTCGGGCTCAACCGGCTCGGCGGCTTCCGCAACGAGGTCGTCTTCGTGCTGACCGGGCTCGACATCGAGGCCAAGGCCGCGCTCGTACGGGAGCAGATGGACGACGCCCTGGCCAAGTCGCCGCCCGGTGACGTGCGGTGGGAGCTCGCCCGTACCGACCGGGCCGACGCGGACACCGAGGAGACGGCGAGCGCGCTGCTGCGGCTCGTCGTACGGGACCAGGACCAGGCCGTCGTCGGACGCGCGCTGAGCGGGGCGGCCATCGAGCTGGCGCTGGCCAGCTACCCCGGCTTCCATGTGGTGGCGCCACCGGGGAAGGGGGCGCCCTATGGGGTCTTCGAGGATGTGTACGTCCCCCATGGTGCCGTCGACCAGGTGGCGGTCGTAGACGATGGGCGGCGCATCCATGTGGCCGCGCCCCAGGAGACCGCCGACCTCACGGACGTACCCCAGCCGTCCCTGCCGCAGCCCCTGCCCTCGGGCCCGACGCGTCGCGCGCCCCTGGGCCTGATCGCCGGTGCCCGCAGCGGTGACAAGGGTGGGAACGCCAACGTGGGGGTCTGGGCGCGCACGGACGAGGCCTGGCGCTGGCTCGCGCACGAGCTGACGGCGGACCGGTTCCGGCAGCTGCTGCCCGAGAGCCGCGAGCTGACCGTCGTCCGGCACCCGCTGCCGAATCTGCACGCCCTGAACTTCGTCGTCGAGGGAATCCTCGGCGAGGGCGTCGCCGCCCAGCACCGCTTCGATCCGCAGGCCAAGGCCCTCGGCGAGTGGCTGCGCTCCCGCCACCTGGACATCCCGGAGGCCCTGCTGTGACCGTTCTGAACACCTCCCTGGACCCCACGGGCGCCGACTACCAGGCCCATCGTGAGGCCATGCTCGCAAGGCTCGACGACCTGGAGACCGAGCACGCCAAGGCCCTCGCGGGCGGCGGCGAGAAGTACGTCCAGCGGCACCGGGGGCGCGGCAAGCTGCTCGCCCGCGAGCGCATCGAGCTGCTCCTCGACCCGGACACCCCGTTCCTGGAGCTGTCCCCGCTGGCCGCCTGGGGCAGTGACTACGCCGTCGGCGCCTCCCTGGTGACCGGGATCGGCGTGGTCGAGGGCGTCGAGTGCCTGATCACCGCCAACGACCCGACCGTGCGCGGCGGCGCGAGCAACCCGTGGAGCCTGAAGAAGGCCCTGCGCGCCAACGACATCGCGCTCGCCAACCGGCTGCCCTGCATCAGCCTGGTGGAGTCCGGTGGCGCCGATCTGCCGTCCCAGAAGGAGATCTTCATCCCCGGTGGGGCCATCTTCCGGGACCTGACCCGGCTGTCCGCCGCCGGCATCCCGACCGTCGCCGTCGTCTTCGGCAACTCCACCGCCGGTGGCGCCTACGTCCCCGGCATGTCCGACCACGTGATCATGGTCAAGGAGCGGGCGAAGGTGTTCCTCGGCGGGCCGCCGCTGGTGAAGATGGCGACCGGCGAGGAGAGCGACGACGAGTCCCTGGGCGGCGCGGAGATGCACGCGCGCGTGTCCGGCCTCGCCGACTACTTCGCCGTGGACGAGCAGGACGCGCTGCGCCAGGCGCGGCGGGTCGTGTCCCGCCTCAACCACCGCAAGGCGCACCGGGATCCGCGCCCGGCGGCCCCGCCGAAGTACGACCCGGAGGAGCTGCTCGGCATCGTCCCGGGCGACCTGAAGATCCCGTTCGACCCGCGCGAGGTCATCGCCCGGATCGTCGACGCCTCCGACTTCGACGAGTTCAAGCCGCTGTACGGCACGAGCCTCGCCACCGGCTGGGCGAGCCTGCACGGCTACCCCGTCGGCATCCTGGCCAACGCCCAGGGCGTCCTGTTCAGCGAGGAGTCGCAGAAGGCCGCCCAGTTCATCCAGCTCGCCAACCAGCGCGACATCCCGCTGCTGTTCCTGCACAACACCACCGGCTACATGGTCGGCAAGGAGTACGAGCAGGGCGGGATCATCAAGCACGGCGCGATGATGATCAACGCGGTCAGCAACAGTCGGGTCCCGCACCTGTCGGTGCTGATGGGTGCCTCGTACGGCGCCGGGCACTACGGCATGTGCGGGCGGGCCTACGACCCCCGCTTCCTGTTCGCCTGGCCCAGCGCCAAGTCGGCCGTCATGGGCCCGCAGCAGCTGGCCGGTGTCCTGTCGATCGTCGCCCGGCAGTCGGCGGTGGCGAAGGGGCAGCCGTACGACGAGGACGCGGACGCCGCCCTGCGCGCGATGGTGGAGCAGCAGATCGAGTCCGAGTCGCTGCCGAAGTTCCTGTCCGGGCGGCTGTACGACGACGGCGTCATCGACCCGCGCGACACCCGTACCGTCCTCGGCCTGTGCCTGTCCGCCATCCACACCGCTCCCTACGAGGGCGCGCGCGGTGGCTTCGGCGTCTTCCGGATGTGAGGCTCATGATTTCGACTCTGCTGGTCGCCAACCGGGGCGAGATCGCCTGCCGGATCTTCCGCACCTGCGGTGAGCTGGGCATCCGGACGGTCGCGGTGCACTCGGACGTGGACGAGAACGCGCTCCACGCGCGCGTGGCCGACACGGCGGTACGGCTGCCGGGGGCGACGCCCACGGACACGTATCTGCGCGGCGATCTGATCGTGAAGGCGGCGCTGGCCGCCGGCGCGGACGCCGTGCACCCCGGGTACGGCTTCCTCTCCGAGAACCCGGAGTTCGCCCGTGCCGTCCTGGACGCCGGCCTGGTCTGGATCGGCCCGCCGCCGGAGGCGATCGAGGCGATGGCGTCCAAGACGCGCGCCAAGGAGCTGATGGGGATCGCGCCGCTCGGCGAGGTCACCGACGCCGACCTGCCGGTGCTGGTGAAGGCGGCGGCGGGCGGCGGCGGGCGCGGTATGCGCATCGTGCGCCGCCTGGAGGAGCTGGGCGCCGCACTGGAGGGGGCGCGCGCCGAGGCCGCGAGCGCCTTCGGGGACGGCGAGGTCTTCGTCGAGCCGTACATCGAGCAGGGCCGCCACGTCGAGGTGCAGATCCTCGCCGACAGCCACGGCACCGTCTGGCCGCTCGGCACCCGCGACTGCTCCCTCCAGCGCCGCCACCAGAAGGTGATCGAGGAGGCCCCCGCACCGGGTTTGACCTCCAAACTCACCGAGGAGCTGTACACGCTGGCCGTACGCGCGGCCCGTTCCGTGTCCTACGTGGGCGCCGGCACGGTCGAGTTCCTGGTCGCCGACGGCCGGGCCCACTTCCTGGAGATGAACACCCGCCTCCAGGTCGAACACCCCGTCACCGAGGCGGTCTTCGGGCTCGACTTGGTCGCCGAGCAGATCCGCGTCGCCGAGGGCCACGCCCTGCCGGCCGACCCGCCGCGCGCCGAGGGCCACTCCGTGGAGGCCCGCCTCTACGCCGAGGACCCGGCCCACGACTGGGCCCCGCAGACCGGCACCCTGCACCGCCTCGCCGTGCCCGCGGGCGTCCGCCTCGACACGGGGTACACCGACGGCGACGAGATCGGCGTCCACTACGACCCGATGCTCGCCAAGGTCGTCGCCCACGCCCCCACGCGCGCGGAGGCGCTCCGCAAGCTCGCGGGCGCCCTGGAGCGGGCGGCGCTGCACGGCCCGGTCACCAACCGCGACCTGCTGGTGCGCTCGCTGCGCCACCCCGAGTTCGCCGACGGCCGCATGGACACCGGCTTCTACGACCGCCACCTCACCGAACTGACCGCCTGCGCGCCCGACCCGCACGCCCCCCTGGCCGCGGCCCTGGCCGACGCGCACGGCCGCTCCCGGTTCGGCGGCTGGCGCAACCTCACCTCGCAGCCGCAGGTCAAGCGGTACGAGATGGCCGGCGAGGAGCACGAGGTCCACTACCGGCACACCCGCCGGGGCCTCGCGGCCGACGGCGTCCGGGTCGTCCACGCCGACGCGCGTCTGGTCGTACTCGAAGTGGACGGCGTACAGCGGCGCTTCGAGATCGCGCGCTACGGCGACCGGATCCACGTCAACGCCACCGCCCTCACCGCCCTGCCCCGCTTCCCCGACCCGACGGCCCAGTTGGCCCCCGGTTCCCTGCTCGCTCCGATGCCGGGCACGGTCGTCCGCGTCGCCGAGGACCTGACCGAGGGCGTCTCCGTGGCGGCCGGCCAGCCCCTGATCTGGCTGGAGGCGATGAAGATGCAGCACCAGATCGCCGCGCCCGCCGCCGGCACGCTCAGCGCCCTGCACGTCAAGCCGGGACAGCAGGTGGAGCCGGGCATGCTGCTGGCGGTGGTCGAACCCGGCTAGAGGCGAGGGGCCGCTGGATCGATCGGCGGCCACCGCCGCGCGAGCGCGAGCAACCACACACAACCCGCACGCGGAGGAATCGCATGACCACCCTCATCGAACCCGAAGAGCACCAGGCACTGCGAGCCGCGGTCGCCGCCCTCGGCAAGCGCTACGGTCGCGAGTACATCGCCCGTACCGTCGCCGAGGGCCGCCACCCCACCGAACTCTGGGCCGAGGCGGGCAAGCTCGGCTACCTCGGCGTCAACCTTCCCGAGGAGTACGGCGGCGGAGGCGGCGGCATCGCCGAACTCTCCATCGTCCTCGAAGAACTGGGCGCCGCGGGCTCCCCGCTGCTCATGCTCGTCGTGTCGCCGGCCATCTGCGGCACGGTCATCTCCCGCTTCGGCACCGAGGAGCAGAAGCGGGCCTGGCTGCCGGGACTCGCCGACGGATCGCGGCTGATGGCCTTCGGCATCACCGAACCCGACGCCGGCTCCAACTCCCACCGCATCACCACCACGGCCCGCAAGGACGGCGCCGACTGGCTGCTCACCGGCCGCAAGGTCTTCATCTCCGGTGTCGACATGGCGGACGCCGTCCTGATCGTCGGCCGCACCGAGGACGCCCGCACCGGACGTCTCAAGCCCTGCCTGTTCATCGTCCCGACGGACGCCGAGGGCTTCCAGAAGCAGCCCATCGACATGGAACTCAAGGCCGCCGAGAAGCAGTTCGAGCTGGTCCTCGACGACGTACGGCTGCCCGCCGACGCGCTCGTCGGCGACGAGGACGCCGGCCTGCTGCAGCTGTTCGCCGGCCTCAACCCCGAGCGGATCATGACGGCCGCCTTCGCGATCGGCATGGGCCGCTACGCGCTCGCCCGGGCCATCGAGTACGCCCGTGACCGCACCGTCTGGAAGGCGCCGATCGGCGCCCACCAAGCCATCGCGCACCCCTTGGCGCAGGCGCACATCGACCTGGAGCTGGCCCGGCTGATGATGCAGAAGGCGGCCCACCTCTACGACGCCGGGGACGACATCGGCGCCGGTGAGGCCGCCAACATGGCCAAGTACGCGGCCGGGGAGGCCTGTGTGAAGGCCGTCGACCAGGCCGTGCACACCCTCGGCGGCAACGGGCTCACCCGTGAATTCGGGCTCGCCACCTTGATAACGGCGGCGCGTGTGGCTCGTATAGCTCCGGTGAGCAGGGAGATGATTCTCAACTACGTCTCCCATCAGAGCCTTGGACTGCCCAAGTCGTACTGAGCGCTCACCGTCGCAGCCACCGCCGTACGAGGAGGAACCGTGTTCCGCAGCGAGTACGCAGACGTTCCGGCCGTCGAACTGCCCATCCACGAAGCCGTCCTGGGCCACGCCGCCGAATTCGGCGACCGGCCCGCGCTGATCGACGGCACCGACGGCACCACCCTCACGTACGAACAAGTGGACCGGTTCCACCGGCGGATCGCCGCCGCGCTCGCCGACGCCGGTGTGCGCAAGGGCGACGTCCTCGCCCTGCACAGCCCGAACACCGTCGCCTTCCCGACCGCCTTCTACGCCGCCACGCGCGCGGGTGCCACCGTCACCACCGTGCACCCGCTCGCCACGCCCGAGGAGTTCGCCAAGCAGCTGACGGACTCGGCAGCCCGCTGGATCGTCACCGTCTCACCGCTGCTGGAGTCGGCCCGTCGGGCGGCCGAACTCGCGGGCGGCGTCCAGGAGATATTCGTCTGCGACAGCGCGCCCGGACACCGCTCCCTGATCGACCTGCTCGGCTCCACCGCGCCCGAACCGGATGTCGCCATCGACCCGGCCGAGGACGTCGCCGCGCTGCCGTACTCCTCCGGCACCACCGGCATCCCCAAGGGCGTGATGCTCACCCACCGGCAGATCGCCACCAACCTCGCCCAGCTCGAACCCGCCGTCACCGCCGGACCCGACGACCGCATCCTCGCCGTCCTGCCCTTCTTCCACATCTACGGGCTCACCGCGCTCATGAACGCGCCGCTCAGGCACGGCGCCACGGTCGTCGTCCTGCCCCGCTTCGACCTGGAGACCTTCCTCGCGGCCATCGAGACCCACCGCATCACCGGCCTGTACGTCGCCCCGCCGATCGTCCTCGCCCTCGCCAAGCACCCTGCCGTCGCCCGCTACGACCTGTCGTCCCTGCAGTACGTCATCAGCGCCGCCGCACCCCTGGACGCCCGGCTCGCCGCCGCCTGCGCCCGGCGCCTCGGCCTGCCCCCCGTCGGCCAGGCCTACGGCATGACGGAACTCTCGCCCGGCACCCACGTCGTGCCGCTCGACGCCATGCACCAGGCGCCCCCCGGCACGGTCGGCAGGCTCATCGCCGGCACCGAGATGCGCATCGTCTCCCTCGACGAACCCGGCAAGGATCTCGGCATCGGCGAGACCGGCGAGATCCTCATCCGCGGACCGCAGATCATGAAGGGCTACCTGGGCCGCCCCGAGGCCACCGCCGCCATGATCGACACGGACGGCTGGCTGCACACCGGCGACGTAGGCCATGTGGACGCCGACGGCTGGCTGTTCGTCGTCGACCGGGTCAAGGAGCTCATCAAGTACAAGGGCTTCCAGGTGGCACCCGCCGAGCTGGAGGCCCTGCTGCTCACCCACCCGGGCATCGCCGACGCGGCCGTCATAGGCGTCTACAACGAGGACAACAACGAGGTTCCGCACGCCTATGTGGTCCGTCAGCCCACCGCCACCGACCTCACCGAATCCGAGGTCATGATGCACGTCGCCGAACGCGTCGCCCCCTACAAACGCGTCCGGCAGGTCACCTTCGTCGACGGCGTGCCCCGGGCCGCCTCCGGCAAGATCCTCCGCCGGGAACTGCGGGAACTCAGGGAACTCAGGGAGAAGTCATGACGTTGATCGGACGTACGCGCGCGCGGGGCGTCGAAACCCTCAGCCTGGACTCGGTCGACACCCGCAACGCGCTGTCGGCCGCGCTCGTCGGCGAACTGGCCGACGCGCTGACCGACTGCGCCAAGGACACCGACGTACGGGCCGTCGTCCTCACCCACACCGGCAACACCTTCTGCGCCGGAGCCGACCTGCGCGACCCTTCCCCAAGTGCTCGGCCTCGCTCGAACAGGGGAGGCCCCAATCACCCCGACGCCCTGGTCCAGCTGCTGCGGCAGATCGTCGAGCTGCGCAAGCCGGTGGTGGCCCGGGTGACGGGGCACGTCCGCGCGGGCGGCCTGGGACTCCTCGGCGCCTGCGACATCGCGGCCGCCTCCGCCGAGTCCAGCTTCGCGTTCACCGAGGTACGCATCGGGGTCGCGCCGGCGGTCATCTCGCTGACGGTGCTCCCGCGCACCGACCCGCGTGCCGTGGCCCGGTACTACCTCACCGGCGAACGGTTCGACGCCGCCGAGGCGGCCCGGATCGGCCTGCTGACCGTGGCCGGGGCCGCAGGCGAGGACATCGACGCCGTCCTGGAACCCGTACTCGACGGCCTGCGCCGCTCCTCGCCCCAGGGCCTCGCCGAGACGAAACAGCTGCTCACGGCTAGGGTGCTGGAAGTCTTCGACCGGGACGCGGCCGATCTCACCGCGCTCTCGGCCCGGCTGTTCTCCTCCGCGCAGGCCCGCGAGGGGATGACGGCCTTCCTGGAACGACGGGATCCCTCATGGGTGATGTGAGCGCAAGATGAGTGTGAGCACGGCCGAAGGCGACCGCCTTCCCAAGCAGGACCGCAGCAGGGCCACCCGGCAGCGGCTCCTGGAAGCCGCCGTGGCCTGCCTCGCCGAGCACGGCTGGGCAGGCTCCACGGTCTCCGTCGTCGCCGAGCGCGCCGGCGTGTCCCGTGGCGCCGCCCAGCACCACTTCCGTACCCGCGAGGACCTCTTCACGGCGGCCGTCGAGTACGTCGCCGAGGAACGCTCCACCGCGCTGCGCGCCCTGTTCCCCGAGGGTGCCGCCGACCGCCGGGTCGTCGTCGCCGCCCTCGTCGACCTCTACACCGGCCCGCTCTTCCGGGCCGCCCTGCACCTGTGGGTCGCCGCCTCCGACGAGGACCAGCTGCGGCCGCGCGTGACCGAGCTGGAGGCCCGCGTCGGCCGTGAGACCCACCGCATCGCGGTGGAACTCCTCGGCGCCGACGAATCCCGCCCCGGCGTCCGGGAAACGGTCCAGGGCCTGCTGGACATGGCCCGCGGCCTGGGCCTCGCCAACCTCCTCACCAACGACACGGCCCGCCGCGAACGTGTGGTGGCTCAGTGGGGTGCGCTGATGGAGGAGACGCTGGGCTGAGGGGCCGCGCGAAGCCCGGGGAGGTCCGGGGGGCGGGCGCACGGCCGCGGTGGCCGCCGGCGGGGTTCGGGGCGTCGAGGGCGGGCCTTGATCGGGCGTCGAGGGGCCCGGGGGACTGCAGGCGGGGCTTGAGGGGCGCGTAGAGGCGCACAGAGGCACGACGGGCAGCCGCGGGGCCGCGCCGGGCCGGTGACGGGACCGGGTCGAGGGCCCCCGGGGTTTGTTCGAGGGGCGCGTTACTCTTGGCGCATGCTTCCGATGCTCGTTCGACGCCGCCACGTGGACTACGTGCGCGTCACGAGCATGGGCTGTCGCCTTTCGGCCTGAATCAGCCCCTTTATTCTCCTCTTTCTTACGGCATCCTGGGCGCCGCCCTACCCTCGGCGGCCTGCCCGTGGCCCACACACCCTGTGGACGCATCCATGACGACGCACTCCGCGACGACCCCGTCGTACGACCAGCTCCCGATCATCGACCTGTCGGCCGCCGACCGCGGTTCCCAGGCTCGCGCCCAGCTCCACGCCCAGCTGCACAGCGCCGCCCACGACGTGGGCTTCTTCCAGCTCGTCGGACACGGCGTCACCCGGACGGAGACCGACGCGCTGCTCACGGCCATGCGCGCCTTCTTCGCCCTCCCCGAGGCCGACCGCCTCGCCCTCGACAACGTGCACTCGCCCCACTTCCGCGGCTACACCCGCACCGGCGACGAACGCACCCGGGGCGCCCGGGACTGGCGCGACCAGCTCGACATAGGCGCCGAACGGCCCGCCCACGTCCCCGGCCCGCACGAGCCGCCGTACTGGTGGCTGCAGGGCCCCAACCAGTGGCCCGCCGCCCTCCCCGAGCTGCGCACGGCCGCCCTCGCCTGGATCGACACCCTCAGCGACGTCGCCGGCCGCCTGCTGCACGAGCTGCTGGCCGCCATCGGCGCCCCCGCCGACTTCTACGACCCGGTCTTCGGCGACCACGCCCACCCGCACCTCAAGCTCGTCCGCTACCCCGGCAGCGCCACCGACGGCACCGACCAGGGCGTCGGCGCGCACAAGGACTACGGCTTCCTGACCCTGCTGCTCCAGGACACCGTCGGCGGACTCCAGGTGCAGCGCGAGGACGGCCTCTTCCACGACGTGCCGCCGCTGGAGGGCGCCTTCGTGGTCAACCTCGGCGAGCTGCTGGAGGTGGCGACGAACGGCTATCTGATCGCCACCAACCACCGCGTCGTCAGCCCGCCCGGTGCCACCGAACGCTTCTCCGTGCCGTTCTTCTACAACCCCCGCCTCGACGCCCGCGTGGAACCGCTCCCCTTCCCGCACGCCTCCACCGCCCCCGGCGTCACGGACGACCCGGCCAACCCGCTGTACGCCGAATACGGCTACAACGAGCTCAAGGGCAAGCTGCGGGCCCACCCGCTGGTGGCGGAGCGCCACCACGCGGACCTGCTCAGCCGGGCCTGATCGCGCCGCCCGAGAGGCGCGGGCGGTGCCGCACCCGCCCGTGCCCCTTCCGCGAAGCGACTCCGTGAGCTAGTGGGAGATGTCGGAGAACCCCTCGACATCCCGCGGGCTGCGCGGTCCCGGTCCCACGTACCGGGCGGACGGCCGCACCAGCCGTCCGGTCCGCTTCTGCTCCAGGATGTGCGCCGACCAGCCCGCCGTCCGCGCGCACGTGAACATCGACGTGAACATGTGCGCCGGGACCTGCGCGAAGTCCAGCATGATCGCCGCCCAGAACTCCACGTTCGTCGCCAGGACCCGGTCCGGACGCCGGTTGTGCAGCTCCTCCAGGGCCGCCTTCTCCAGCGCCTCCGCGATCTCGAACCGCGGCGCGCCCAGCTCACGGGCGGTACGGCGCAGCACCCGCGCGCGCGGGTCCTCGGCCCGGTACACCCGGTGCCCGAAGCCCATCAGCCGCTCGCCCTTGTCCAGCGCCCGCTTGACGTACGCCTCCGCGTCGCCCGTCCGCTCGATCTCCTCGATCATGCCGAGCACCCGGGACGGAGCGCCGCCGTGCAGCGGCCCGGACATGGCGCCCACGGCACCGGACAGGGCGGCGGCCACATCGGCGCCCGTGGAGGCGATGACCCGCGCCGTGAAGGTGGAGGCGTTCATGCCGTGCTCGGCGGCGGAGGTCCAGTAGGCGTCCACGGCCGCGACGTGCTTCGGATCGGGCTCGCCCCGCCAGCGGATCATGAACCGCTCGACGACCGAACCCGCCTTGTCGATCTCCCGCTGCGGCACCATCGGCAGCCCCTGGCCGCGCGCGGACTGGGCGACGTACGACAGGGCCATCACCGCGGCCCGCGCGAGGTCCTCACGGGCCTGCTCCACGCCGATGTCGAGCAGCGGTTTCAGGCCCCACACCGGGGCGAGCATCGCCAGCGCCGACTGCACGTCCACCCGGATGTCACCCGAGTGGACCGGGATCGGGAACGGCTCGGCGGGCGGCAGGCCGGGATTGAAGGCGCCGTCCACCAGGAGCCCCCACACATTGCCGAACGAGACGTGCCCGACCAGTTCCTCGATGTCGACGCCCCGGTACCGCAGGGCCCCGCCCTCCCTGTCCGGTTCGGCGATTTCCGTCTCGAACGCGATGACTCCTTCGAGCCCGGGTACGAAATCGGACATGAGGCGGCTCCTAGTGCTCTGTACGCGATGTGTACGGCGGATGGCCGGGAAAGCGGGCGTCCGCGGCTGCCGAGACGGCTCCGCGGTCGCCCTGAGGACTCGCGGTCCGGCACGGTCACCCCGGTGATGCCCCGAGCGGTCGGTGCTCACCCCAACCGGAACGGCATCTGCACGATATCCCCGAGTGCCATCAATGGGGAGTCTGCACGGCACTCAGTGCCACGCAAGTCGTACGTGCATACGGCAAGATGACCGCGTGACCGACCGTGACCCCATCCTCGACCCGGCTGCCATGCGCAAGCAGTACCGCGTCGAGGGCTTCGACGAGACCGACCTGGCCGCACACCCCATGGACCAGTTCACCCGCTGGTTCGAACAGGCGGCGCGGGCAGCCGTACACGGCACGATCTACGAACCCAACGCCATGGTCGTCTCCACGGCCGACGCCGAGGGCCGCCCCAGCTCACGCACGGTCCTGCTGAAGCAGTACGACGCCCAGGGCTTCGTCTTCTACACGAACTACGAGTCCCGCAAGGCCCTCGACCTCGCCGTGAACCCGTACGTCTCGCTGCTCTTCCCCTGGCACCCGCTCGCCCGCCAGGTCGTCGTCGCCGGCACCGCCCGCCGTACCGGCCGCGACGAGACGGCCGCGTACTTCCGCACCCGCCCGCACGGCTCGCAGCTCGGCGCCTGGGCCAGTGCCCAGTCCTCGGTGGTCGCCTCCCGCGCCGCGCTCGAAGCCTCGTACGAGGAACTGCACGACCGCTACCCCGAGGGCGAGCAGGTCCCCGTGCCCCCGCACTGGGGCGGCTTCCGCGTCGCACCCCGGATGATCGAGTTCTGGCAGGGCCGCGAGAACCGGCTCCACGACCGTCTGCGCTATGTCTCCGAAACGGACGGCTCCTGGCGCGTGGAGCGCCTCAGTCCCTGACCCGCCCCTCGGGCCGCCGCTCCGCCCGAACGCAGACGACCCGCGAGTTCGGGTCCTCCGCCTGACGGCGGAGAGCCGGCCGGACGTACCGGCGAACTCGCGGGTCGGGTGACTTCTGGGATTGGGCCGGCTGCACGCGTCGTTCACGTGCTGGTCCGGCACCGCACTGAGTGTGGTGGCGAGCCGCTAGCCCGCAGTCACCTCACGCGTCCGGTATTCATACATCTGCCGAACCACCTCCCTTCTCGTGTGCTCCATACCCTAGGAACCCTTCGGCCCCCGATCAACAGCTTTTTCCCCATGGACGTATCCGCGCAGGTCACCTAGCGTTCGGCGCATGGTGGAGCGGTGGGCTGTGCTGAGCGGGTCGGAGTTCGAGGAGCGCATCGGATACGCGCGGGCGGTGGTCGACGGGGACTGGGTGCACGTCTCCGGGACCACGGGCTTCGACTACGCGACGATGACGATCTCCGAGGACGTCGTGGAGCAGGCCGAGCAGTGCCTGCGGAACATCGGGGACGCGCTGGAGCGGTCGGGCTGCGGGTTCGGTGATGTCGTGCGGGTGCGGTATCTGCTGCCCGAGCGGGAGGACTTCGAGCCGTGCTGGCCGGTGCTGCGGCGGGCGTTCGGCGAGGTGTGGCCGGCGGCGACGATGATGGTGTGCGGGCTCGCCGACCCCCGGATGAAGATCGAGATCGAGGTGTACGCGCGACGGCCCGCCTAGCGTGCCCAGGTCCTCGTAGTCTTCCCGGTGTGACCGATCTTCGAATAGAGATCGTGGACGGCGAGGCCATGCTCGAACAGTGGCGGCACGTCCACAACACGATCGTTCCGCCCGCCGCGATGGACCTGGACGAGGTGCGGGAGCGGGCGGGGCGCAATCGGCTGGAGAACGCGTACGTCGGCGATGTCCTCGTCGGCAGTTCCACGGTGCGCCCGCCGACGGGGGAGGACGGCGTGGCGACCGTGATCGCCCGGGTGCTGCCCGAGTACCGGCGGCGCGGGTACGGCGCGGCCCTGTACGCGCACACGCTCGCCCACGCGCGCGTGCTCGGCGCGAAGGTGATCGAGACGTGCGTCCTGGCGGTCAACGAGGACGGTCTGCGCTTCGCCGAGCGACAGGGGTTCGTGGAGATTGAGCGCTACGTGCTCGACGGCGAGAGCGACCAATGGGTGGACCTCAGGCTGGCCTAGGAGTCGGTCGGCGTCGGCGACCCGGCGCTTAACGATTTTCTCAATCTTGTGGGAACCAAGTGTGTGCTGCGTCACGTTCGAGTTGAATGAAGGGGAGTGAGCGAACCTTCGCGCCGTACGTGCGGACGCAGCCTGCAGGGGGTCCAGGTGAGTGCTTCCCGGCGTAGTGGGACGACCGACGAGCTGGGGCCGGACGAGCCCGAGCGTGACGGCGGCTCGGCCTCGGCCGGTCCGGACAGCCCGGGTGACCCGGGTGACCCGGGCGGATCCGACCTGCTCGCCGCCCTGCTCGACGGGATGGACGCGGCCCTGTGCGCCTTCGACGCGGACGGGGTGGTGACGCACTGGAACCGCGAGGCGGAGCGCATCCTGGGCTGGACCGCGGCCGAAGCCGTGGGCCGCAAGGGCTTCGCCGGCTGGGCGGTGCGCAGCGCGGACGCCGAGGAGGTCGAGGGGCGCCTGCTGTCCGCCATGCACGCCCCGGGCCGGCAGGTGCACGAGTTCGCGCTGCTGACCAAGGACGGCGGACGGGTTCTCGTCCGGACGCAGTCGGCCGCCGTGCGCGGACCGGACGGCGAGCCCGCGGGCGTGTACTGCGCCTTCAGCGAGGTGCACGCGCAGATCGACCTGGAGCGGTCCATCGCGCTGAGCGAGGCGCTGTTCGAGGACGCGTCGTGGGGTGTCGTGCTGGTCGACGCGGACCTGCGGCCCGCCGTGGTGAACGCGCACGCGGCCCGGGCGCTGGGCACCGGGCGCACGTCCGTGCTCGGGCGGCCGCTCGGCGAGCTGCTGGCGCAGGGCGTCGAGGAGCTGGAGGCCGCGCTCACGCACGTGCTGGCGGAGGGCGCGCCGCCCGCGCCGGCCGAGATGTGGGTGAGCGTGCGGACGCCGGAGGGGGAGAAGCGGCGGTGCTGGCGCAGCGGGTTCGTGCGGCTGGCCTCGCCGCTCGCGGAGGAGCCGGTGCCGCTCGGGGTGGGCTGGCTGTTCCAGGACGTGACCGAGGCCAAGCAGGGCGAGCAGGAGGGGGCGCAGCTGCGCTTCCGTGCCAACCAGCTGCACCGGGCGGCGCGGGCCGCGGCGGAGTGCGAGGACCCGACGGAGGCGGTGACCGTCCACCTGGACTTCGCGCTCGCCGGCTTCGCCGACCACGCGCTGATCGACCGGGTGGCGGGCGGGGCGCGGGCCGACGGGGACGCCGGTGAGGTGCGGCTGGTGCGGGTGGCCACGACGCCCGCCGGGGCGCCGGGGCCGAGCGTGCTCACCGGGCACGCCGGGCTGCCCCTGCGCTACGAGGAGGGGCATCCGGCCCTGCAGTGCGTCGACCGGGCCGGGACGGTGCGGGCGGACGCCGGTTCCGTGCCGGCCGAGCGGGCGCGCGAGTGGGCGCTGGCCCGCCAGTGGCCCGGCGACTGCGTGCACGCCCTGTGCGCGGTGCTGCGCAGCCGGGGCCGGACGCTGGGGGTCGTGACGTTCCTGCGCGGCGCCGGACGCAACCGGTTCGAGCGGGCCGACGCGACGTACGCGGAGGACGTGGCGGTCCGGATCGCGTCGGCACTGGACCTGGCCTCCGAGGTGGGCGAAGAACCGCCCCTCGGCTGACTCGCCCGGCCGACCGCACCTCAGCGCTGGTAGAAGATCCGGTCCCGGTACTCCCGCATGATCCGGTGGTTCCACTCGTGGCCGCCGTCGACATTGCCGGAGCGCAGGAGCGGGGGCTCGGTGCCGCGGTCGGCCAGGGTGCCGGCGGCCGTGGCCATGACGGCCTGGAGCAGGGCGCTGGTGACGACCGTGGAGGCGGGGGCGAAGGGGGCCGGGATGCTGTCCAGGGAGAGTTCCGCGTCGCCGACCGCGATCTTCGAGTCGAGGACGAGGTCGCAGTGGTCCTTCAGGTAGGTGCCCGAGCCGTGCCGGGATTTCGTCTGCGAGGCGTAGGCCACCGACGTGACGCCGATGACCTTGACGCCCATGGCGCGGGCGGTCATGGCCATCTCCACGGGGAGGGCGTTGCGGCCGGAGAGGGAGATGATCACGAGGGCGTCGCCGGCCCGGAGGGGCGAGGTGTCGAGGACGGCCGTCGCGAGCCCGTCCACGCGTTCGAGGGCGGAGCCGAGGGTGGCCGGGACGACGTCGACGCCCAGGGCTCCGGGGACGACGAGCAGGTTCATCAGGGCGAGACCGCCGGCCCGGTAGACGACGTCCTGCGCGGCGAGGGAGGAGTGGCCGGCGCCGAAGGCGAACAGGCGACCGCCGGACTCGACGGTGTCGGCGAGGAGCGTGCCGGCCGCCGTGATCGCCTCCGACTCCTCGTCGCGGACCCGTCGCAGCAGGCCGATGGCGGCGTCGAAGAACTGGTCGGCGAGCGTGCCGTCGCTCATGCGGTGCCCCTTCGCAGCGTCTGTGTCGCGGATCACCGTGCGGTCTGGACCAGTGTGCTGTCAATACGGCGGTACGTGGCCGGGGCCGCGCCCGGCGCGGGGCTGCCGCACCGAGTTGTCACCGGGCGTTTCGGCGGCTTGTCACCGGGGGTTTCGGCGGCGCGGCACGGTTGTCAGTGGTATGCGTCAGAATTGAAGCCAGGGCCAGCGCACGCGCCGGATTAGCGGTGAGCTTCCGGCAGAGGTAATCGAGGGGCACGTATGTCCGGACTGATCGACACCACGGAGATGTATCTCCGCACCATCCTCGAACTCGAAGAGGAAGGCGTGGTCCCGATGCGCGCCCGGATCGCGGAGCGGCTCGACCAGAGCGGGCCGACCGTGAGCCAGACGGTGGCGCGGATGGAGCGCGACGGGTTGGTGTCCGTGGCGAGCGACCGGCATCTGGAGCTCACCGACGAGGGACGTCGGCTGGCCACGCGGGTGATGCGCAAGCACCGTCTCGCGGAGTGCCTGCTCGTCGACGTGATCGGCCTGGAGTGGGAGCAGGTGCACGCCGAGGCGTGTCGCTGGGAGCACGTGATGAGCGAGGCCGTGGAGCGGCGCGTGCTGGAGCTCCTGCGTCACCCCACCGAGTCGCCGTACGGGAACCCGATCCCCGGCCTGGAGGAGCTCGGCGAGAAGGACGGGGCGGACCCGTTCCTCGACGAGGGCATGGTGTCCCTGGCCGACCTCGACCCGGGCACGGACGGCAAGACGGTCGTCGTCCGCCGCATCGGTGAGCCGATCCAGACGGACGCCCAGCTGATGTACACGCTGCGCCGCGCGGGTGTGCAGCCCGGTTCGGTGGTGAGCGTGACGGAGTCGGCGGGCGGTGTGCTCGTGGGCAGCGGCGGCGAGGCCGCCGAACTGGAGGCGGACGTGGCCTCCCATGTGTTCGTCGCCAAGCGCTGACCGCCGCGGCGCACGCCACCTCGGGGAAGGAGCTCCCTCCCCGGAAAATGGGCCAACTCCCGCTGCGGCAGGGGCAGTTGTGGTGCGCTGTCGAACGCGTCGATGCCAAGATTCAGTGAACCGAATCGCAGCGCTTCGACGCTTCGCGTGCAAGGCTGTCGCGAGAGCGCATATGACCTGAGGGGGGCGGGGAGGATGTGCCGCAGGCATGGGTATGGCCCCGGCGCCGATGAGCGCCGGGGCCAGTCCTCCCCTGTGCTGACCCGGAGCCCCGAGCTCTCAGGGTCATTCCCCTCGGACCGATTTCCCCGAGCGGTCCGCCTCCCGCTGAAGAACTCCCCTCGGCGGCGGCGATCATGCCTCGTGGAGGGTCACTCGTACGAGGGGTGTTGTTGGCCCGGACAGATTTTTCGAATGGGTATTCGATAATCTGGGGTCGCCAACAACGGCAACGCAGCGGTACGACGGCACAGCAGCGGTACGGTCCGAGCGGAGCTAGGGGGGTGCCAGGCCCATGGCACGGCGCATCGACGTGAGGGGAACCGGTGGCGTACGCCTCGCCGCCTGGGAATTCGCCGACCCTCCCAAGACGGACCCGGTGGAGGCCGGACCGGGCCCGGGGGAGCCCGGCGTGCTGTTACTGCACGGCCTGATGGGCCGCGCCTCGCACTGGGCGTCCACCGCCCGCCGGCTCTCCGAGCGCCACCGCGCGGTCGCACTGGACCAGCGGGGCCACGGACAGAGCGAGAAGCCCCCACAGGCCGCGTTCACCCGCGAGGCCTACGTCGAGGACGCCGAGGCGGCACTCGAACAGCTCAATCTCGCCCCGGCCGTCCTCATCGGCCACGCCATGGGCGCGCTGACCGCCTGGCAGCTCGCCGCCAAGCGCCCGGACCTGGTGTGCGGTCTGATCATCTGCGACATGCGGGCCTCCGCGCTCGGCGCGGCCTCGCAACGCGAGTGGGCCAACTGGTTCAAGTCCTGGCCCGTCCCCTTCGCCACCCTCGCCGACGTGCGCAAGTGGTTCGGCGAGGACGACCCCTGGGTGGAGCGCCCGAACCCGGCCCGCGGCGAGTTCTACGCCGAGGTCATGCACGAGTCCTCCGACGGCTGGCGCCCCGTCTTCGAACCCGAGCAGATGCTCAAGTCCCGCGAGACCTGGGTGTACGACGCCCACTGGGAGGAGCTCACCCAGGTGAGGTGCCCCGCCCTGGTCGTGCGCGGCCTCGACGGGGAGCTCGGGCGGGCCGAGGCCCAGGAGATGGTCCGGGTGCTGCCCCTCGGCGAGTACGCGGAGGTCGCGGACGCGGGCCACCTGGTGCACTACGACCAGCCGGAGGCTTGGCGGGGGGCCATCGAGCCGTTCCTCGATCGGGTCCTGGCGGGGTGATTGCCGGGCGTCCATGAGCTCGGGGGGTGCTGCTCAGTGGCGGGTGCGGGTCGTGTGGGGGCGTTCGCGCAGTTCCCCGCGCCCCTTCAGGCCGTTGCGGGCCCCGCGCGTCGGCCCCGCCCGTCAGCCCTTGCTCACCGCCGTCAGGATCTCCGGCAGGTACCGCGCCGTGCGCGGAGCCGCCAGTCGTAGCCCGGTCCCGGTGACCACGGCCCCGTACACCGCCCCCACCGGCAGCAGCAGCCACGTCCACGCGTCCCCGTCCGCGCTCACGTTCAGCCAGATGGTCAGCGCTATGACGGGGGCGCAGACCAGGGCCGCCGCGACCATGCCGCCGAAGATGGAGATCCAGGCGAGACCCGCCTGGCCGGGCGCCACGTTCTTGTGACCCTCCTGCGGGATGGAGTACGGGAAGCGGGCCGACGTCCACGCGCCGGTCGCCAGCATCGCCCCGAGCAGCGCGAAGGACAGCCCGAGGACCTCGGGCAGCCGGGCCCAGTCGCCCAGCATCGCCGTGGTCAGCACGGTCACGAGCGTGGCGTACGGCAGGGTGATCACCAGCAGGGCCAGCGCCCGGCCGCGCAACTCGGCGTACGCGTCCCGCGGCGACGAGATCGACGTCGCCACCAGCCAGAAGGCGGAGGTGTCCTGGCCGAACTGGTTGTACATCTGGATGCCGAGCATCCCGGCGGCGAAGCACGCGAAGTAGATCGAGCCGGTGCCCTGCAGCGCGTTGAACACCGGCACGATCAGGCCGATGGCGAGCGAGGTCACCCAGGCGGCCTTGGTCTTGGGATCGCGCCAGATGTAGCGCAGGCTGCGCTCCATGACCGTACCCGTGCGACCCGTGGGCAGCAGCCGGTCGAGCCCGCTCGACGGGCGTTCCCGGGCGCCGGGGTCGGCCGCCTGCAAGGTGGAACCGTCGGGCGAGGTCATCAGCCGGGTCAGGCTGCCCGCCCACCCCCCGACCAGCAGCGCCAACGCGGCCACGGACAAAAGCAGTTGGGCTGTGGCCGTGCCGTAGGACCCTTCGCTCACCGAGCGCACCGCGCCCACCGCCGACGCGGGCGGCAGCCAGCGCAGCACGTCCGCCACCGGCGCGAGCTGACCCAGCCCGGCCGAACCCAGGCGCTGCGCGCCGAAGTTGACCAGCTGCGCCCCGACCGCGATGACCAGCCCGCTGAGCACGGCCAGGTCGCGTCCCTTGCGGCTGGTCAGCAGCCGCACGTTGGCGGTGGCCACGGCCCGCGCGAGGGCCACGCAGACCAGCAGCGCGAGGGCGACGGCGACGGCGCCGGTGACGTACGCCGCCGCCCCGTGCGCCACGGACAGGACGCAGCCCACCAGCAGGAGCAGCGTGAACAGCGGCCCGATCCCGACCAGCGAGGCCGCCAGCAGGGCCCCCACCAGGGGCCGGGGCCGCAGCGGCAGCATCACCAGGCGGGTCGGGTCGAGGGTCTCGTCACCGCTCGGGAAGAACAGCGGCATCACCGCCCAGCCGAGCGCCAGCACGGTCGTCCCGAGGAGGGCGACGGCATCGGCGTGCGCATGTCCGCGCAGGGCCAGCAATCCGAGCAGTTGCAGCGCGGCGAACAGCAGCGCGACGACGGCCGACGCCACGAACGCGGCCCGCCGGCCGCCCGACTGCCGCAGCCCGTTGCGCAGCAGCGACAGCTTCAGCCGTACGACGGTGGAGGTGAGGCCCGTCATCGGGCGGCCCCGCCGCCCAGCCAGTCCAGATTCGACGCGGCGTCGCGCCCCCGCGCGCCGACGAGCTCCAGGAACGCCCCCTGGAGGGTGGGATGGTCGCCGCGCACCTCGGCCAGGGTGCCGGTCGCCCGGATGCGTCCCGCGGCCAGTACGGCCACCCAGTCGCACAGCGACTCGACGAGTTCCATGACGTGGGAGGAGAAGACCACGGTGGCGCCGGAGGCCGTGTACCGCTCCAGGACGCCCCGGATGGTCTGTGCGGACACCGGGTCGACGCCCTCGAACGGCTCGTCGAGGAAGAGGACTTCGGGGTTGTGGAGGAGAGCGGCCGCGAGCCCGATCTTCTTGCGCATACCGGTCGAGTAGTCGACGACGAGCTTGTGCTGGGCCCCGGCCAGATCCAGCACCTCCAGCAGTTGCGTGGCCCGCTTGTCCACCTCGCCGCCGGGCAGCCCGCGCAACCGGCCGCAGTAGCCGAGCAGTTCCCGTCCCGACAGCCGCTCGAACAGCCGCAGTCCCTCGGGCAGGACACCGATCCGCGCCTTGACCGCCACCGGGTCCCGCCACACGTCGTGCCCCACGACCTCGACGGACCCCTGATCGGGTCTGAGCAGCCCGGTCACCATGGAGAGGGTGGTGGTCTTGCCGGCCCCGTTGGGTCCCACCAGCCCGATGAACTTCCCCGCCGGCAGGTCCAGATCGATCCCGGCGACGGCAACCTGCTGCCCGAACCGCTTCCAGAGCCCCCGCACCCGAACCGCTGCCGCCGTTTCCACCACTGCTGCGTCCGTCATGGTGAAACCCTACGGCGCCGCCGCCGACCGGAAAGGGCGCGAGGAACCTCGACAAACGGCGACGGCCCCACGGCCGCACAGCGACACGGGGGGCGCACAGGAAGGCGAACGGCTGCCGGTCCGCTACCGGTCCCGCCCGCAGGCGTAGGCGAGCGACGAGATCAACTCCTCGGCGTCGGGCAGCCATCGGTTGGCCGGGGTGGGGCGGCAGGCCCACTGGACGGCGCCGCTGGAGCCGAAGCGGGTCGGGGGAGCGGCGACGTAGCTGCCCTCGCCGAGCGCGAGCAGATCCAGCGACCCCAGCGCCCAGCCGAGCTTGCGCACCAGGTCGGGCACCTTCACCGACCCGCCCGGCAGCACGAAGAAGTGCATGCGCCGGTCCGGGGAGAGCGTCACCGGGCCCAGGGACAGCTCCATGCGCTCCATCCGGGCCAGCGCGAGGAACCCGGCGCTCTCCGGGACCGACAGGCTGTCGAAGGTGCGTCCGGTCGGCAGGAGGATCGACGACGTGGGCTGCGTCTGCCACAACCGGCGCGCGACGGTCGCACTGCCGGTGGTCTGCGCCGCCCAGTCCGCGTGCCTGGGGTGCGCGCCCGGCGCGGGGCACCCGGTGTTACCGCAGCAGCAGTACTGCACCCCGTCGTGGGCTTCCAGCCAGGTGCCCGGGAACACGTCCCAGTGGCGTTCCTCGGCGTACCGTACGGCGGTCTCCAGCAGCGATTCCCCGCGCTGCTTCGGAATCTGGGCGGTCTCGGGACCCACGATCGTCTCTTCCACGCACAACACAACTCCCGCACCCACCTGGAGTTACGGGGGTAACGCGCGCGGGGGAGGAGCATCGGTTCCTCAACTGGGGCGCATGGGTGCACGTCTGGGGGCGCGCAGGAGGAACCGGGGCGTGTGCTGGGTAGCCAGGAGTGGGGTTGGCAACCGCCTTTACCCCGGCAATCCTCGCATGCCTCGCATTTTCGGTACGTCCGCGGGGCAGTGATCTTCACGGCCGGAACTTTTCGCTCCAGGGGTTCGCAGGGGGTTATGCCATGGCCGCAAGGCCTCTCGTGGCGCGGCAGCCGAACGAACGGCTGCAGGCGCTCATCCAGGAGGCGGGGTGCTCGAACGCCGGGCTCGCCCGCCGGGTCAACATGTGCGGCGCCGAGCACGGTCTCGACCTGCGCTACGACAAGACGTCCGTGGCCCGCTGGCTGCGCGGCCAGCAGCCGCGGGGCCGGGCGCCGGCGATCATCGCCGAGGCACTGGGCCGCAAGCTGGGCCGCACGGTCACGATCGACGAGATCGGGATGGCCAACGGCAAGAACCTCGCCTCGGGCGTGGGTCTCCAGTTCTCGCCGACTGTACTGGGGGCCATCGAGCAGGTCTGCGAGCTGTGGCGCAGCGACGTGGGCCGCCGGGACTTCCTGTCCGGCTCGTCCGTCGCCGCGTCCGCGCTGGTGGAACCGAGCCGCGACTGGCTGATCTCGGCGCCGGACCAGCAGGTGGCGCGCCAGGCAGGGCCGCGTGTGGGGCTGTCCGACGTGGCGGCGGTGCGCGCGATGACGCAGGCGCTGACCGACCTCGACCACCAGTACGGCAGCGGGCATGTGCGCCCGGTCGTCGTGCACTACCTCAACAGCGTCGTCTCCGGGCTGCTCGCCGGCTCCTACCGGGAGGCGGTCGGCCGGGACCTGTTCTCGGCGGTGGCGCGGCTGACCGAGCTGGCCGGGTACATGGCGGTCGACACCGGCCAGCCGGGGCTCGCCCAGCGCTACTACATCCAGTCCCTGCGCCTGGCGCAGGCGGCGGGCGATCGCGGGTACGGCGGCTATGTGCTCGCCGCGTCCATGAGCCACCTCGCCGCACAGCTCGGAAACCCGCGGGAGATCGCGCAGTTGGCCCGTGCGGCGCAGGAGGGGGCGCGGGGGCGCGTGACCCCGCGCGCGGAGGCCATGTTCCACGCGGCGGAGGCCCGCGGCCACGCGCTGCTGGGGGACGCGCGGGCGGCCCAGGCGGCGTCCGGCCGGGCGGTCACGGCCATGGAGTCCGCCGACGCGGCCTCCGGGGACGACCCGGCCTGGATCGCGCACTTCGACGAGGCCTACCTCGCCGACGAGCTGGCGCACTGCCACCGGGACCTCGGGCAGGCGGAGGCGGCGGCGCGGTGCGCGGAGCAGTCCCTGGCCGGGCATCCCGAGACGCGGGCGCGCCGGCGCGCGATCGGCTATGTGCTGCTCGCCACGGCCCAGGTGCAGCAGCGTGAGATCGAACATGCCTGCCACACCGGTATGAAGGCGGTCGAGCTGCTGGAGACGCTGCGGTCCGACCGGGGCGCCGAATACCTGGAGGACTTCCAGCAGCGGCTGGAGCCGTTCCGCGACGAGCCGGTGGTCAGGGAGTTCGGGGCGCGGCTGGACCTGCAGCAAGCCGCGTGAACACATGCCCCGCGGATGCGTGAACGGGCGGCAAACCGCCTGTCGGTCTGCGGGAGGTGACGTTAACAGCGCACCGCGGGGCGGTTGTGTTACAGCGGTCACAGGCACCAAGATCGCGCCCTGAGCTGCGTGGCACCCGGCTCGGGGGACCCGGTAGCGTGAGCCGACGATTCCGAAGGTCCCCCATTCGTAGGAGTCCCGGTGACGCAGAGTGGACAGGGCGAGCCCCCGCGCGAAGGCATTGTGCTGCCCTCCGACGGCGGCGAGCCCGTGCTGCCGGGCATGACGGGCGGACCCGCCCAGGTGCCGGCCGCCCCGACCGGCCAGACCCCGGCGGCAGCCCCCACCGGTGGCCAGGCCTGGGGCCGGCCGTGGGGTCCCGACCAGCCGCAGCCCCACCAGCCCGACCAGGGCTGGCCCCCGGCGGCGGCCCAGCAGTGGGCCACCCAGGAACAGCAGCCCGGCGACTGGAACCCCCAGTCCGCCCCCGCCGCGTCCGGCCCCGGCCCGCTGCCCCCGGAGGGCGCGCCCGCCACGTACGGCGGCCAGGCCTACGGCTCGGCCGACCACGGCGTGCAGAACGCGGCCTACGGCTCCGGCGCCCCGCAGCCGCAGTACGGCACCGACCCGCACCAGCAGCAGTACGGGCAGAGCGGTCATGGGTCCGTGAGCGCCCCCCTGCCGCCCGCGGTGCACGGCGGCCCGGGCGTGCAGAGCGCTCCGCTGCCTCCTGCCGACGAGGGCGCGACCCAGTACATAGCCCCGATCCCGGCCGCTCCCGCCGTCGAGGGCGCCACCCAGTACATCCCGCCGGTCCCCGCGGCCGGCCCCGCTCCCGGCGGTGTCGACGAGGGCGCCACGCAGTACATACCCCCGGTGGGTCCCGGCGCGTACCCGGGCCAGGGCACCGACCAGGAGACGCGGTTCCTCGGGCAGCCCGTGCAGCCGCAGCCCGGGGGCCACTCCGATGCCGACGCGACGCAGTACATCGCCCCGGTGGCGGCGTCGTACGGCGGCGACCGGCAGCCGCCCTCCGAGTTCGACAACCTGTTCCGCAGCGCCGCCGGCGAGGGCCCGGCCGGGTCCACCCAGCAGCTGCCCCGCGTTCAGGAGCAGCCGCCCTCGTACGGCGGACCCTCGTACTCCCCGCACGACTCGTACGACGACGGCGGCGGCAGCGGTCGCGGCCGGCGCACCGGCTCGCGCGTCCCGGTGATCGCGGCCATCGGCGTCGGCCTCATCGTCGTCGGTGTGTGCGCGGGCGCGCTGCTCGGCGGCGGTGACGGCGACAAGGGCGGCGACAAGAACAAGACCGTCGCCGCCTCGGCCCCCGCGACCGAGGGCTCCGCCTCCGCCGCGGCCGACCCGGCCAAGGAGCAGGCCGTCGCGCTGGACAAGCTGCTCGCCAGCAGCGGCAGCAGCCGCGCGTCGGTGATCAAGGCCGTGGCCGATGTGAAGGCGTGCGACAACCTGGACACCGCCGCCTCGAACCTGCGGGACGCGGCCAAGCAGCGCAGCGGCCTGGTGACCCAGCTGTCGAAGCTGTCGGTCGACAAACTGCCGAGCAACGCCGAGCTGACCGCCGCGCTCACCAAGGCCTGGCAGGCGTCCGCGTCGGCCGACAACCACTACGCGGCCTGGGCCGACCAGGTGGGCGGCGGCAAGCGCGGTTGCCGCAAGGGCCAGGCCCGCGGCACCGGCCAGACCCAGGCCGGCAACCGGGCGAGCGGTGTCGCCAGCGCCGAGAAGGCCAAGGCGGCCGGCCTGTGGAACGTGATCGCGCAGAAGTACGGCCTGACCCAGCGCCAGCCGACCCAGCTGTGAGCCAGGCGATCTGAAGACGCACCCCGAGGCCTGTCCGGCGGATCACGCCGGGCAGGCCTCGGCCGTCGTCAGCCGATGTCGGCGTTCGCCAGCGTCTTGGTCACGTTGATGACGCCGCCGTTCTTGGCCGCCACCAGCTGGCCCTGCCGTACGACCTGGAGGGTCACGTCGGCGTTGACCAGCCGGGCGAAACCGACGGCGGAGAGCCTGCCCCGGTAGGGCTGCCATTCGAGGGTCGGCGTGAGGCCGCCCGTGCCGACCTTGAGCCCGTCGTCGAGGGTGTGCCGCACGTTGGCCGCGCTCACCTCACCGCTGCCGATCTTCTCCAGGACGGCCTTCAGGACGGTGTAGGCGATCCACGTGGTCTGCACACCGGCGTCCGCGGGGTCGATGCGGTTGTCGCCGAAGGCCTCCTCGTTGATGACCTTCTTCATCCGGTCCCAGCGGTGGTCCGAGCTCACCGGGTACCAGCCGGTGATGTACGCGCCCTCGTACGGCCCGTGCGCACCGCCCGTCGCGTTGATCACCGACTGGTCGACGCTGCCCAGCACGGTCGCGGTCCGCACGGCGGGGTAGCCCTCGCGGGCGCGCCGGAAGGAGTCCATGAACGTGTCCGTGCGGTCCCCGAGCGCGGGCACCACGCAGCCCTTGCGCGCCGGGTCCTTGGTGGCGGACGACAGGGCCTGCTCCGACGGGGTGGTGTACTCGGTGGCGTCCTCGGCCGCGAGCTGGTCGTCGGCCACCGTGTGGCCGCCCGCCTTCAGCCCCGAGTCGAGCAGCGGGGCCAGCTCGTCGCCGGCGATGCTGTCGGGACGTATCAGCGAGACGGGGCCGCAGCTGCCGGCGAGGGCCGTGCCGAGGCCGGCCAGGAGCGAGGGCTGGCCGCCGTTGACCGGGTAGGACACGATGCTGGTGAACTCGGAGTTCGTGACGCCGTACCCGCCGATGTAGGCGATGCCCTCGCTCTCCAGCGGGGCCAGGTAGGAGTCGCCGAACTGGCTGTAGGAGCCGACGACCGCGACCACGTTCTCGTCCACCGCACGCCGGGCGCACTTCGCCGCGTACACGCTGTCGTTGTGGTCGTTGCAGGTCAGGACCTTGAGCTTGCGTCCGGCGATGCCGCCGTGGGCGTTGATCCAGCGGGCGTAGGCCAGGGCCATGGCGGGCATGCCCGGCTTGTTGGTGGCGCTGGTGTCCTCCGGCGCCCAGGTCATGACCTTGATCGGGTCATCCCCGGAGCCCCCCGTGGCACCGGGGATGACCCCGCATCCGGTGGTCAGCGACGCACATGCCACCAGGGCCCCGGCGGACAGCGCGGTGGCTCGCCTGACGGGACGGGTGAGGGTGGAGAAGATGGTGCTGGGGAAGCGTCGCCTGCCAGTCATGGACACGCACGATTCCGTCACACAGCCAACCTTGGAGTGACCTTCGGTCAACGGATGGTGACTCCAAGGTGAATTACGGGGGCCGATGCTCCTCCCTGGGCGGAGAACGTACGATCGGTGACCGTGCAAGGTTCGGAGAACTCTTCCCGTCGGGGCCGTCGCTCGTCCACCATGGGCGGCATGCCACTGAACGACATGCCGTGGTGGCGCTGGCGCAGCAATGTGCGCTCCGCGCTGCACATGCTCTCCGATCCGGTGTTCCAAAGAGACGTCTGGCTGGCCGGCGTCGAGGGATACGGCGACTTCACCGACGCCGTGTACCGCCTGGTCGAGGACACCTGGCTGGACAACTGGTCGGCCGAGAAGTACGTCGGCACGATCTTCCGCGACTCGCAGGAAGCGGCGCTCGTCGACACCGCCGTGCTGCGGGTGCTGCGGATCATGCACCAGGTCGGCCCCGACGCGCCGGTACAGGCGTACCTCGACCATCACGCGTGGCCGGAGGCGGTGCGGGCGGCGCGGGACGCGCACGTACGGCTGTCGGCGGCCGACGGGGAGGACCCGGACGCGCCGCCGCGCACGCTGGAGGTGCTCCGGATACTCACCCGGTCCGCGTGACGGGACGACAATCCGGACAGGGCCCGTTTGTGGGACCCTGTGCTGCATGAACGAGCAGCCCAGCCGAGCCACGGCGACCCTCGCCGACCAGTACGTCATCACCCTGTCCTGCCCGGACAAGATGGGCATCGTGCACGCTGTGTCGAGCTATCTGTTCATGACCGGCTGCAACATCGAGGACAGTCAGCAGTTCGGCGATCACGACACGGGTCTGTTCTTCATGCGCGTCCACTTCTCTGCGGAGGCGCCGGTGACGGTGGAGAAGCTGCGGGCGAGCTTCGCGGCGATCGGTGACTCCTTCCAGATGGACTGGCAGATCAACGAGGCCGACGAGAAGATGCGCATCGTCCTGATGGTCAGCAAGTTCGGCCACTGCCTGAACGACCTGCTGTTCCGGGCCCGTATCGGCGCGCTGCCGGTCGAGATCGCGGCAGTGGTGTCGAACCACACCGAATTCGCCGAGCTGGTGGGCTCCTACAACATCCCCTTCCACCACATTCCGGTGACGAGGGACAACAAGCCGGAGGCCGAGGCGCGGCTCTTGGAGATCGTGCGCACGGAGGGCGTCGAGTTGGTCGTCCTCGCCCGCTACATGCAGGTCCTCTCCGACGACCTGTGCAAGGAGCTCAGCGGACGGATCATCAACATCCACCACTCGTTCCTGCCGAGCTTCAAGGGCGCGAAGCCGTACCACCAGGCGCACGCCCGTGGTGTGAAGCTGATCGGCGCCACGGCCCACTACGTGACCGCCGACCTCGACGAGGGCCCGATCATCGAGCAGGAGGTCGCGCGCGTCGGCCACGACGTGACCCCGGACCAACTGGTCGCCATCGGCCGTGACGTGGAGTGCCAGGCGCTGGCGCGGGCCGTGAAGTGGCACGCGGAGCGCCGGATCCTGCTCAACGGGCGCCGGACGGTGATCTTCGCCTAGAGCCGTCCTGCGCGGCGGACCCCGCGTCCGCCGCGGTGACTGCTCTTCGGCTCGGGTGACTACATCCGGCTCAGTGACGCCGCCGCGAACAGGACGTCCCTGATCGCCTCCCGGTCGCCCACCTGTCCGGCCGCGGCCTCCTGCGGGGAGACGTGGCCCGCGGCCAGGCGGCAGAACTCCACGCCGTCCAGGGCCACATGGGCGACCTCGTGGTCGGCGGAGCCGGCCGCGCCGGGCGAGTCGAGCGGGATGAGCCACTCGCCGCCGCCCGAACCCTCGATCTCCAGGCGCAGGGTACGGCCCGGAGTGCCGGCCGGGACGAGATGGCGGGCGGCACCGGGCGCGGCGAGTCCCGCGCGCCGCCGCGCCGCGAGCACGGCCGGCAGCATCCGGGCGGCCAGGTCGATCATGCGGTTCAGATGGCGCGGCGCGGGCGGCTCGTACGGGTAGTCCACCGCCTCCGCGATGTCCTCCGCGTGCACCCAGCACTCGAAGGCCCGGTCCAGCATCGCGTCGTGCAGCGGCAGAGTGAAGTCGCCGTACGGGACGGCCAGGGCGCCGGTGCTGCCGCCGGTGAAGGACACGGTCCGTACGAGGTGGTGGCTCTGCTCCCGCCACGGCACCCGCACGGAGCGCGTCGGCGGGAAGCGCGAGGCCCGCCAGAACGCCTCGGTGCGCGCGGCCGGTCCCCGTGCGCCCTCGGCCTCCGGATCGCCGAGCGGGTCCTCCAGGCCGAGCGCCACCGCGACCAGCCCGTCGACCGACAGCAGGTGCGCGATCACCCCGGCGACGGTCGTACGGCGGCTCATCGTGCCGTTGCCCTCGAACCAGCGCAGCCGCACCGGGGCGTGCCACTCGGCGTCCCCGAAGTCCTGCAGCAGCGCGTCCAGACGCGCCGACTCGGCGTCGTACGGGGCAGCCCACCCGGGCACCGGGATGCGTGGCGGCCGCCGGTCAAGGCAGCCGTCCAGGACGCGGGTGCGCAGCGTCGGATCCAGGTCGAGGCTCTCCGGCTGGTGCAGCAGGCCGACCGCCTCGCGCAGCCGCAGCGCCTCCTCTGCGCAGGCGCCGCAGGTGCCGAGGTGCTCCTCGACGGCCGCCGTCTCCGCGGCCGAGCAGGCGGCCAGTGCCCACGCCCCGAGGAGCGACTTCAGGACGTCGTGCGGCAGGACCAGCGGGACGGGCGGGAGGTCGTCGAGCGAGGGCAGCGGCAGCCCGCTGTCCTCGACGGAGGCCCGGGGCATCGGTATGCGGGGCGGCCGCTCGCGGTCCCCGCCACGGCCGTTCCCCGCCACGGGCTCGTCGGGCCCGCCGAAATCCCCGAAGTCCGCGGACTCGCCGAAGTCATCGGAGTCGCCGAACCGGCCGGAGTCGCCATGGCCGCCGGTGTCACGGGAGTTGTCAAAGCCGTCGGAGTCGCCGAACCGGCCGGAGTCGCCATGGCCGCCGGTGTCACGGGAGTTGTCAAAGCCCTCGGAGTCGCCGAACCCGTCGGAGTCCCCGAAGCCGCCGGAGTCCCCGGAGTTGTCAAAGCCCTCGGAATCGTCGAACTCGCCGGAATCGCCGAACCCGCCGGTGCCGTCCTGCCCGTCGAATTCGGCGGTCTCTTTCGGCCCCTCGAATCCGCTCACGTACCGCCCCTCGAACCCCGCGTGTCCGTCGTACGCCTCGAAGCCTCCCGGTCCGTTCACACCGCACCCCCGTATCCGGGCGGTGCCCCGGTGTCGTGGGCGGTGGACAGGAGTTGCAGGCCGAGGCGGAGCCGACGGCGGGCCTCGTCCTCGGTGACGCCGAGGTCGGCGGCGGTCTGGCGGTAGTCGCGGCGCTGGAAGTAGGCCAGTTCGAGGGCGGCGCGCAGCGGGGTGGGCATGGAGTGGACGATGTAGTCGGCGCGGGCGGCGACCGAGGCGTGGCGCACCTTGCGCTCCAGTTCCTCGGCGGAGCCGGGGCCGCTCTCGTCCAGGGAGAGCGCGGCGGTCTCGGTGGCGCGCAGCCGCTGCACGGCGAGCCGGTGGGTGAGCGCGGCGACCCAGGAGCGCAGGGGGCCCTGCTTGGGGTCGTAGGCGTCCGGGTGTTCCCACACGTGCGCGAAGACCTCACGGGTGATGCCGTCGGCGGCGCGTTCGTCGCCGAGGACGCGATGGGCGAGGCCGTGCACGAGCGAGGCGAACCGGTCGTAGAGTTCGCCGAGGGCGGCCGCCTCGCCGCGGGCGAGCCGCTGCTGCATCTTGCGGTCCCAGCGGGGTGGTGCGTCCTTCTGCGTCATGAGGCCCCCTCCCCGTGCCCGTGTCCAGCGTGTATCCACCGTCTCCTCGAATGTAGTCGGCACTTCCGATGACGCACGCCCCTTTGTGGCAATGTGCGCCCCCCGGCGGTCGGCCGGTGGTAGAGGCCGGTGACCCCTGTCTCGCCTGCCGCCGCGCCTACCCATCCGGGTCACTCCCACTCCGATTCCCCCCGATCGAACACGATCGGAAGTGACCGAAACAAGACCTTTGGTGATCGGCTTTTGTTTCTTGTCTCGTGTTTCAGGGAACGGCCGGTGGGCAGCCGCGCGGAAAGAAGCGTAGGAACTGCCTCCGTTTCCGGGTGGTTCCGCAATTGTGGCGAGCGGAGGGCGTGGCCGTGGCATTCAAGGTGACCTGCGTGGAACAGGGCGAGTGGGCCGTGCTGCGGGTCTCGGGGGAATTGGATCTCGTGACCTCGCCCGCACTGCGTCAGCGGGTGCACGACGCGGTCGCGGAGGGCAGTCACGACCTGGTCGTCGACCTGTCCGACGTGTTCTTCTGCGACTCCAGCGGCGTCGGCGTGCTCATCGCGGCCCGTCGGCTGATCCGCTCCTGCCAGGGCCGGCTGCGGCTGATCCTGCCGGCCCGCGGCGCCAGCGAGGGCTCGCACGTCAACCGGGTGCTCGGCGCGCTCGGCGTACGGCGTCTGTTCGACGTGTACCCCGACATCGACAGCGCGGTGGCGGACGAACCCGACCCGCTCTCCGCGTGACACTGTTGTCCCGGAATTCCCCCGGTCTTGGCACAAGCGTCGTTTTCCCGCTCCCGGACCGGCCTCGGCGTCGTACGCTCCGTGCCAGATGTACGCCCACGTGAGGTAAGGCGGCCCGAACAGACATGGTCAGCACCGAGTACGAGCGCAGGATCGCCGCCCGGTTCGCCACCTTCGACCAGGACGGCAACGGCTGGATCGACCGGGAGGACTTCAACGCGGCGGCCAAGGCGCTGCTCGCCGAGTTCAACGCGGCGGCCCGGTCCGCCAAGGGGCAGGCCCTGTACGCCGGCGCCGAGGCGTTCTGGCAGGGCATGGCCGGCATAGCGGACCGGGACGGCGACCAGCGCATCACCCGCGAGGAGTTCGTCACCGGCGCGGTCAAGCGGCTGCGCGACAACCCCGAGCGGTTCGGCGAGATCGCCCGCCCCTTCCTGCACGCGACCCTGGACCTCATGGCGGGCCCGGACGGCATGGTCGCCGTCACGGACACCGAGCGCGTGCTGAGGGCGCTCGGGGTGCCCGAGGACATCGCCGCGACGGTCGCCGCCACACTGGACCCCGACGGTGACGGCAAGGTGGGGGAGGCGGAGATCGTGCCCGCTTTCGCCCGTTATTTCACCGTGCCCGAATAGCGTTCGCGCAGCTTGTACTTCAGCACCTTGCGCAGGGTCTCGTTGCGCGGGAGGGCGTCGACCAGCTCCAGCTGCTCCGGCAGCTTGTGCACCGACAGCCCTTCCGCGCGCAGATGGGCGGTCACCGCCGCAAGGGTCAGCACGGCGGCCCCCGGCGGCTGTTCCACCACCGCGCACACCCGCTCCCCGCGCTCGGCGTCCGGCAGCCCGATCACGGCCACGTCGCCGACGTCCGGGTGCCGGTGCAGCAGGTCCTCGATCTCCTTCGCCGAGACGTTCTCGCCCTTGCGGATGATCACGTCCTTGAGCCGCCCGGTGAGCACCAGGTGCCCGCCGGCGGTCAGCCGCCCCAGGTCCCCGGTGCGCAGGAAGCCCTCCGCGTCGAAGGCCTCCTTCGTCTGCGCCGGATCGAGATACCCCTGGCAGACGGCCTCCCCGCGCAGCCGCACCTCCCCGTCCACGATCCGGATCTCCATGCCCTTCGGCGGCCGCCCCTCGGTCGTCGCGAGGTTCTCGGCCGAGTCGTCCGGCGATCCCATCGTGATCATCGGCACCTCCGTCATGCCGTACCCGTGGGTGAGCTGCACGCCCATGTCGCGCACGACCGAGTGATAGACCTCCGGCGGCTTGGGCGCCCCGCCGCCCGCGAGCAGCCGCAGGGTCGGGATCACCTTCCGGTCCGGCCGCTTGCGCTGCTCGGCGAGGAACATCGAGTAGAACGCCGTCGAGCCGCCCGCCACGGTCACCCCGTGCCGGCGGTACCCCTCCAGCGCGTCCGGCATCGCGAACTGCTCGAACAGCACCGCCGGGAAGCCGTACAGCAGGAGCATCACCGTGTAGTCGGGGCCCGCTATGTGCGCGTACGGGAAGGCCATCGAGCCGACGTCCTCGGACGACAGGTGCAGGGCGTGCGCGAGGCAGGAGCCGCCCGCGATGAGCGAACGGTCGGTGTGCAGCACGCCCTTGGGGTCCGAGGTGGTCCCCGAGGTCCAGTAGATCCAGCGGACGGAGGTGCCCTCGGCGGGCGGGTCGGGGAGCACGCCCGGATCGCCGTCGGGCAGGTCGTCGTACGCCTCGAAGACCCCCTTGGCCCCCAGCCGCCGCGCCATCCGCGTGTGGTCGAAGCCCCGCCAGGTGCCCGGTACGGCGAAGTACGCGGCCTGCGACTGACTGAGCGCGAAGCCGACCTCCCGGTCCCGGTAGAAGGGGATGACCGGGGACTGTACGGCGCCCAGGCGGGCCAGCGCGAAGGACAGCAGGGCCGTCTCGATGCGGGTGGGCAGCTGCCAGGCGACGACCGTGCCGGGGCGTACGCCCATGCCGTACAGGCCCGCCGCCACGCGCTCGGCGCGGTCGTGCAGCTCGCCGAAGCTCAGGGTGCGGTCGTCCTGGAGGAACACCGGGCGGTGGGGGGTGAGTTCGGCGCGGCGGGCGACCAGCTCCCACAGGGTGCGGGCGGTGCCGAGTTCGTGTGCGGTGGCGTTCATCTGCGTGGGCCCCCTACAGCTGACGGTTCGTCAGATCGTGCGCAGAGCGTAGGGCCCGCCGCCTTGTCGGTCCAGAGGTGCGGGGCTAGCCTGCTGGGCGGAAAGCAGATCTGACACTCCATCAGACAGCGGGGCGGCCATGGACCTGTCGTACACGCCCGAGGAGGAGGACTTCCGGGCGCGGCTGCGGGAGTGGCTGGCGAAGGCGCTGC
Organism: Streptomyces sp. NPDC054794; assembly: GCF_053611585.1. NCBI lineage: Bacteria > Bacillati > Actinomycetota > Actinomycetes > Kitasatosporales > Streptomycetaceae > Streptomyces > Streptomyces sp. NPDC054794. The sequence goes on from NZ_JBSHAQ010000065.1 coordinate 35,801, forward strand.
CCACCCTGCCGCCCAGACCCTCCCCCGACGACTGGCCGGCCCGCCGCGCCTACGACGCCGGCTGGCAGCGGATGCTGTACGACGCCGGGTACGCGGGCCTGCACTGGCCCGTCGACGCGGGCGGCCGCGGGGCCACCCCGACCCAGCACCTGATCTTCCTGGAGGAGACCGAGAAGGCGGGCGCGCCCTACGTGGGGGCCAACTTCGTCGGGCTGCTGCACGCCGGACCGACGATCGCCGCCGAGGGGACGCCGCAGCAGCGCTCGCGCTGGCTGCCGCCCGTCCTGCGCGGCGACGAGGTGTGGTGCCAGGGCTTCAGCGAACCGGACGCCGGATCCGACCTCGCTTCGCTGCGCACGCGCGCGTGGCACGACGGCGACGCCTACGTGGTGAGCGGATCCAAGATCTGGACCTCGCACGCCGAGGTCGCCGACTGGTGCGAACTGCTGGTGCGCACCGACCCCTCGGCGCCGAAACACCGGGGCATCACCTGGCTGGCCATGCCCATGGACGCGCCGGGCATCACCGTACGGCCGCTGCGCACCCTCGCCGGGTCGGCGGAGTTCGCCGAGGTGTTCCTGGACGAGGTGCGGGTGCCCGTGGCCAACCGGGTCGGCGCGGAGAACGACGGCTGGCGGGTGACCATGGTGACCCTGTCCTTCGAGCGTGGCACGGCCTTCGTCGGCGAGGTCGTCGCCTGCCGCCGCGTCCTGGGTGAACTGGCCCGTCAGGCCCGCAGGAACGGCCGCTGGGACGATCCGGTGCTGCGCCGCCGGCTCGGGCGGCTGAACGCCGAGTTCCGCGCGCTGTGGCGGCTGACGCAGTGGAACGTCAGCGAGGCGGAGGCGGGCGGCGGAGTGCCGGGCGTCGGGGGCTCGGTCTTCAAGCTGAGGTACTCGCACGCGCGCCAGGAGTTGTACGACACGGCGGCCGAGGTGCTGGGCGCGGACTCGCTCGACCTCGACCGGACCTGGGTCCTCGACCGGCTCTCCTCGCTCTCGTACACCATCGCCGCCGGCACCTCGCAGATCCAGCGCAACATCGTGGCCGAGCGGATCCTGGGACTGCCGAAGGGCCGGTGACCTGTCGCATGCGCTTCCAACTGACCGAGGACCAGCGGGCGTTGCGCGACGGCGTACGGCAGCTGCTGGCGCGCCGCTTCGGCGCGGACGCGCTGCGGGCCGCCGTCGCCTCGCCGGGCCCGGACCGTGCGCTGTGGCGCGAGCTCGGCGCGGCGGGCCTGTTCGCGCTGCGGCTGCCGGAGGCGGAGGGCGGGGTCGGGCTCGGACTGCCCGAGGCGGTGCTGGCCTTCGAGGAGACCGGCCGGGCCCTGCTGCCGGGCCCCCTGATCGCCACGCATCTCGCGGCCGGGACCGTCCCCGGAGCGGACACCGGAGAGGCGGTCGTCACCGCCGTGGACGGCTCCCTGGTGGAGTGGCTGACGCAGGCCGACGTCGTGCGCGGGGACGCCTCCGCGGCCGTACCCCTGCGATCGGTGGATCCGCTGACGCCGCTGCACCGGGTAGGCCCGGACACGCCCGGCGCCGCCGTGGCGGCCCCCGATCCCGTCGCCGTACTCCTGACCGCCGCCGAACAGCTCGGTACCGCCACGCGCGTGTGCGAGCTCGCCGTGGGACACGCGCGGACGCGTGAGCAGTTCGGGCAGCCGATCGGGGCGTTCCAGGCGGTCAAACACCTGTGCGCGGACATGCTGGTGCGGGCCGAGACGGCCCGTGCGGCGGTCTACGCGGCCGCCGTCACCGCCGACCCGGCGGACATCGCGGCGGCCCGGCTGCTCGCCGACGAGGCCGCCGTACGCGGCGCCCGCGACTGCCTCCAGGTCCACGGCGGCATGGGCTTCACCTGGGAGGTCGAGGTGCATCTGCACCTCAAACGGGCCTGGGTGCGCGCCCAACGTGGCGGGGGTGTCACGGAGAGTGAGGAGTCGCTCGCCGTCGATCTGGTCGGCTGACGCGCCCGAACCCCCGCTGGTCTGCGGAGTTCTTGTCCGGATGTACATGATGTCGCGGATCGTGGCATACCGGATTCACTGAGCGTTGATACCGGGTTGTGTCCAACGCGTGACTCGTCACGGCCTGGAGTCGACGACTCGCTCCGGTACCTTCTGTGAGATGCGAGTGGTTCCGAGCACGAGCCATGCCGGTGTTGCCCCAGGGGCGGCCCCGTGTGCGGCGGTGCGCGCCGCTGCTCGCAGGGCGGTAAGGGCTTGTGCCGCCACCTGTTCGACTCCCCGACACGAGCGTCGCACAGTATGCCGCACGCGTACTCCTTCGCGCTGGAATATGCCCGAAGCGCTTGTTGGGGTGACTGTACGTCAACCATGCTGTCTCGTAAGGGAATCACGGTCCGTGACCCTTGCTCTGGCCGTTGTTCTGGCCATGCAGAAAATGGCTACGATCGTGGCCCCCGTCGTGCTGCTCGTCGCGACTCCCGTCGTGACGTACGCACGGCGTCGGGTCATGTGTCCGCCGGTTCGGATGGTGTGAGCGGTGCAGGTGCTTCAAGTGCAGCTGGAGATCCGGCCCGACCCCGCGGAGGTGGGGCGGGCCAGGCGGTGGGCCCGCTCGCGTCTCGCCGGGTCCGGGATAGCGGACGACGAGCCGCTGGCCGAGACGCTGATCCTGCTCGTCTCCGAACTGGTCACCAACGCCGTGGTGCACACCGGCCGCCCGGCCGTGCTGCGGCTGTGCCTGCCGGGGTCGGACGGCGAGGCGGCCACCGTGCGCCTCGAAGTGACCGACACCAGCACCCGCGCCCCCGTGCCGCGCTGTGTGGACGGCAACGCGACCGGCGGCCGCGGACTTGCCCTCGTCGACGGCCTCGCCGACCGCTGGGGCTGGAGCCCCGAGGGCGGGGGCAAGCGCATCTGGTGCGAGCTCGACCGTTGTACGCAGCGCGCCGAGAGCACGGCGGCGGCGTACGGGGGCGGGATCTCCGCATTCGACGGGCTGGCGTTCGAAGCCGTGTAGGGCGATGCGGCGGGGTGCGCCGGGTGTGCACCCGTGCGCTTCGTCCGCAAAAGGGATGTAATTCATAAATCGCCGTACCGGTGTTGACGCCCCGTGGCCGTCTGATCACGCTGGAGGTCAGCGATTCGCCGCGAGGGGACGACGAGAGCCCGGGCGACGGGGTCCTTGTCGAGCGTGGGTCGAACCGGTGGCGGCGCGCGGGAGCGTGCCCGCGCCGCCAACCGGAGCCGCCGCCCGACGGAGTCAGAGGACGGCCACCGGTGCCACCGGAGTTCCCGTCGCCCCCACGAACGGTTCGGGCATCGCCGACAGCAGGAACGCGTACCGTCCCACTTCTCCACAGGCTGTGGACAACTCTTCGAGATTCCAGTTCTGGCCCTGGAGCATCCCCATCTCCACCAGGTCGAGGGCGTGCACGGGCAGCCACAGATTCTCGATCTCGGGCGGAAATATCTCAAACGTGAGCGTGTCGTTCGCCACGGCCGCGACATCGCGCGCGTGGAACCACTCCGGGGCACGCACCGACAGACCCGGTGACGGATACCCGTACCCGTCCTTGTCCCCGGCCAGATACACCCGCACCTGCCCGGTCCGTACGAGCACGATGTCGCCGGCCCGCACGCGCGTACCGGCGAGCTCCTCGGCCGCCTCCAGGTCCTCCGGGGTGACCGCGTGCCCGCCGTCGAGCCGGTCCACGCCCCGCGCGCGTGCCACGTCGAGCAGCACCCCGCGCGAGACGATGTGCCGCGCCTTGTCGATGCCGCTGAACTCGGCGCCGCCGTGCGCGGTCACGGTGTGCGCGGGGCGGCCGTTGTAGAGCCTGCCCGAGTGCGAGACGTGGGTCAGCGCGTCCCAGTGGGTGGCCGCCTGCAGCCCCATGGTCACGGCGTCGTCGCTGCACGCCACCGTCCCCGGACCGAAGAGCTCCTGGTTGATCTGCACCATCGTGTGCAGCGGATTGACCCGTCCCGGGATCATCCCGGTCTGCACGCCGTCCTGCCGCAGGGGCAGCGCGAGCGGCATGCGCCGGCCGGTCCTGACGCAGGCCACGGCCTCGCGGACCACCTCGTCGGTGATCAGGTTCAGGGTGCCGATCTCGTCGTCCGCCCCCCAACGGCCCCAGTTGTTCACGCGCTTGGCGATGGCATGGAACTCGTCCGGCAGTGACATCGGACCCTCCCCGGGGCTTGTCCTGAGCAGTCTGACGCGCCATAAAATCTAACGGTCCGTCAGAAACCGCGGGAAGGGGCCGGGCGTGGGGAACTTCTTGGCAGGCAAGGTCGTCGCCGTGACGGGCGCCGGTCGCGGCATCGGCCGGGCGGTCGCGCTCGCGGCCGCCGCCGAGGGAGCACGGGTCGTCGTCAACGACTACGGCGTGTCCACCGACGGCACCTCACCCACCAGCGAGGTCGCCGAGGCCGTCGTCAAGGAGATCGAGGCGGCGGGCGGCGAGGCGGTCGCCGTGGCCGACGACATCTCCACGATGGCGGGCGGGCAGCGGGTCGTCGACGTCGCCCTGTCGTCGTACGGGCGCCTCGACGGGGTCGTCTGCGTGGCCGGGATCCTGCGGGAGCGGATGCTGTTCAACATGAGCGAGGAGGAGTGGGACCCCGTCGTCGCCACCCACCTCAAGGGCACCTTCACCGTGTTCCGGGCCGCCTCGGCGGTCATGCGCACGCAGCGCACCGGCACGCTCATCGGCTTCACCAGCGGCAACCACCAGGGCTCGGTGTCGCAGGCCAACTACAGCGCCGCGAAGGGCGGGATCATCTCGCTCGTGCGCAGCGCCGCGCTCGGTCTGCACAAGTACGGGGTGACCGCGAACGCGGTGGCCCCCGTGGCGCGTACGCGGATGTCGGCGGGCGTGCCCATGGAGCTGAAGGAGATCGGCGAGCCGGAGGACGTGGCGGCGCTGGTGGTCTATCTGCTGTCCGAGCGGGCCCGCGAGGCGGAGGTCACCGGGCAGGTGTACACGATCGCCGGGCCCAAGATCGCGGTGTGGGCCCAGCCGCGGGAGCTGCGCTCGGCCTACTGCGAGGGGTCCTGGACGCCGGAACGGATAGCGGACTTCCTGCCGGGGACGGTGGGGGTGGATCCGATGCCGATGCTGGCCCAGCTGGCGGCGATGGAACGCGCGGCCCGGGAAGGCTCGCGGCCCAACGCCCAGTAGCTGATGTCACCGGCGCTGAGAGGAGACGTCCGTGGACTTTGGATTCACCGCTGAGGACGACGCGTTTCGTGCCGAGGTACGGGCGTGGCTGGCGGCGCATGCCCAGGGCGCGCGGGATCGGCGTGCCTGGGAACGTGCGCTGGGGAAAGCGGGCTGGATCGGACTCGGGTGGGCCCAGGACGGGTACGGGAACCGCACGGCGTCCCTCACCCAACAGGTCGCCTGGGCCGAGGAGTACGCCCGCTCGCCGGCGCCCCCGCGGTCCGGGCACATCGGGGAGAACCTGCTCGCCCCCACCCTGATCGTCCACGGCACCGACGCTCAGAAGTCCCGGTTCCTGCCGCCGATCGCCGCCGGTGACGAACTCTGGTGTCAGGGGTACAGCGAACCCGGTGCGGGATCGGATCTGGCGGGTGTGCGGACCGTGGCCGTGCGGGAGGCGGGGGAGCCGTACTTCCGGATCACCGGGCAGAAGATCTGGACCTCGCTCGCCCACGAGGCCGACTGGTGCTTCGTGCTGGCGCGGACGGACGCCGGATCGCGGCGGCACCACGGTCTGAGCTTCCTGCTGGTGCCCATGGACCAGCCGGGGCGGGTCGAGGTCCGGCCGATTCGGCAGATGACCGGGACCAGCGAGTTCAACGAGGTCTTCTTCGACGGGGCACGCGCGCACGTGGAGCACGTGGTGGGCGGCGAGGGGCAGGGCTGGAGCGTGGCGATGAGCCTGCTCGGTTTCGAGCGGGGGGTGTCCACGCTCGCCCAGCAGATCGGCTTCGCCGAGGAGTTGGCGGCGGTGGTGCGGACGGCCGTGGCGACCGGTGCCGCCCGCGACCCGGTCGTCCGGGACCGGATCGTGCGCCAGTGGGCCGAGCTGCGCACCATGCGCTGGAACGCCCTGCGCACCCTGGGCGGTTCGGGCGGACCGGGTGCGCCCAGTGTGGCCAAGTTGCTGTGGGCGGGCTGGCACCAGCGGCTCGGCGAGCTGGCGGTGCTGGTGCGCGGGGCGGCGGCGGGCGTCGGGCCGGCCGACTGGTCGCCGGACGCGCCGTACGGACTCGACACCGCGCAGCACCTGTTCCTCTTCTCCCGGGCCGACACCATCTACGGCGGCTCGGACCAGGTACAGCGCACGATCATCGCCGAGCGCGTGCTCGGCCTGCCGAGGGAGCCGAAGGGGGTCGTGTGATGCGCGGCGTGCTGTTCGACGGCAAGCAGGTCCAGGTCGTGGACGATCTGGAGGTACGGGATCCGGGGCCCGGGGAGGTGCTGGTCGCGATCGCCGCGGCGGGGCTGTGCCACAGCGACCTGTCCGTGGTGGACGGGACCATCCCCTTCCCCGTGCCCGTGGTGCTGGGGCACGAGGGGGCCGGGGTGGTGTCGGCGGTCGGCGCGGGCGTCACCCATGTCGCGCCCGGCGACCATGTGGCGCTGTCCACGCTCGCGAACTGCGGAACGTGCGCGGAGTGCGACCGGGGCCGGCCGACGATGTGCCGGCAGGCCATCGGCCGCCCCGGCCGGCCCTTCAGCCGGGCGGGCCGGCCGGTCCACCAGTTCGCCTCCAACTCGGCCTTCGCGGAACGTACGGTCGTCAAGGCCGTGCAGGCCGTGCGGATCCCGAAGGACATCCCGCTGCCGTCTGCCGCGCTGATGGGCTGCGGAGTGCTGACCGGGGTGGGGGCCGTGCTCAACCGCGCCCGCGTGGACCGCGGGGACACCGTGCTGGTCATCGGCACGGGCGGGATCGGTCTGAACGTCATCCAGGGCGCGCGGATCGCGGGCGCGCTGCGGATCGTGGCGGTGGACGCCAATCCGGCGAAGGAGGAGGTGGCCCGGCAGTTCGGCGCAACGGACTTCCTGTCCTCGACGGAGGGGGTGAAGGAGATCCTGCCGAACGGCGCGGACCACGCCTTCGAGTGCGTGGGCCGGGTGGAGCTGATCCGGCAGGCGATCGACCTCCTCGACCGCCACGGCCAGGCGGTCCTGCTCGGGGTGCCGCCCGCCACGGCCGAGGCGTCCTTCCTCGTCTCCGCCATGTACCTGGACAAGTCCATCCTCGGCTGCCGCTACGGCTCCTCCCGCCCCCAGCGCGACATCGCCCTGTACGCCGAGCTCTACCGCCAAGGCCGCCTGCTCCTGGACGAGTTGGTGACCGGAACCTACCCGGTCGAGGACTTCGAGAAGGCCCGGGCGGACGCGGAGGCGGGCCGGGTGGCCAGGGGGGTGCTCACGTTCTGAGCCGCCGCGGAGGGCGGCCGTCCCGAGTTGTCCACAGGCGGGGGAAATTCGGTCGGCCACTGTCGGTGCCGACCCCTACCGTCATCGCATGAGCTACCGCGACGTCGCCTCCCAACAGGTCCTGACCTGGGCCTGCGTGGCCATTGGTGCCCGTATGCCGGTGGCCATGGCCCCGCTGGCCCTGGTCTTCCTGGTCCGGGAACGCCCCGGCGGCTACTCCCTGGGCGCGGCCCTCGCCGCCGCCTACGTGATCGGGGAGATCCTCGGCGCCCCCGTCCTCGGCATGCGTCTGAAGCCCGACCGCGCCCGCCCCCACCTGGCCGCGGGCCTCGCCGCCGGAGCCGCCGGCTTCGCCGGCCTCGGCCTGCTGCCCGCCGCACACCCCGCCATACTCGCGGCGTTCGCCTTCCTCGCGGGCGCCGGCCCCTCCGCGGCCCCCGGCGGACTGCGCACCCTGCTCACCTCGCTGGTCCCGGGGCGCGCGGCGACCCAGGCGCTGTCCTTCGAGTCGATGCTCACCTTCGGGGTGTGGGCCCTGTCCCCGGCCGCCGTCACCGGCCTCGCCCTCGGCGTCGCCCCGTGGCTCCCACCGCTGCTCGAAGCCGCCCTGATGGCGTCCTCGGTGGCGGGCCTGTGGCTGCTGCCCGCCGGCTGGGCGTCGGACGCGCGGGAGGACGAGGAGGGCAGCTCCCGGCTGCGCGTCCTGACCCGCGCTTGGCCGGTGTACGTCACGGGCGCGGCGAGCCTGTCGCTGCTCGCCCTCGCCGAACTCGTCCTGCCCGCCCTGCTGGAGCAGCGCGGCATCGGCGTCGGCTGGTCCGGCCCGCTGCTCACGGTGATGTCGGTGACCTCGGCCGTCGGCGCGTTCCTGTACGGGCTGCGGACCTGGCCGGGACGGCTGCGGACGCGCAGCCTCGTGCTGATGTGCGGGATGTCGGCGACGCTGATCCTGCTCGCGCTGATACCCGCCGCCCCCGGGGTCGCCGCCGCGCTGGCCGTGGCCGGCCTGCTCCAGTCGGGCGCCATGCTCACCCGCAACCTGTCCCTGCGCGAGGCCCTCCCGCCGGGTGCCCTGGCCGCCGGCTACTCGGTCATGTACGCGGCCGTCGGCGCGGGTTACGCCGCCACCGGTTCCCTGGCCGGAGCCCTGCTCGACGTCGTCGCCCCCTCGACGGCGATCCTGGCGGGCGTGGCCCTGACCCTGGTGCTCACGGCGATCGGCTGGTGGGGCGAGAGGCGTGCCGAGGCGCGCGCGGGCGGTTCAGCGGGCGACGCCGACACCGCAGTAACGCTCGGCGCCGCCGGAGCGGAAGGTCCGCCGGTACGCGGTGGGGGTGACCCCGAGCGCCGCCTGTAGGTGCTGGCGCATCGACTGGGCCGTGCCGAAGCCCGCGTCCCGGGCCACCTGGTCGACGGAGAGGTCGGTGGACTCCAGCAGGTGCCGGGCGCGTTCGACGCGCTGCTGGGTGAGCCACTGGCCGGGGCTGATGCCGACCTCCTCGCGGAAACGGCGGGTGAAGGTGCGCACCGACATGGACTCCTGCTCGGCCATGTCCCGCAGCTGGATCGGCTCGTGCAGCCGGCCCAGCGCCCAGGCGCGGGCGGCGGTCGTGGTGGCCAACTGGGGGTCCGGCACGGGCCGGTGGATGTACTGCGCCTGACCGCCGTCGCGGTGCGGCGGCACGACCGTGCGGCGGGCCACCTCGTTGGCGATCGCGGTGCCGTGGTCGCGGCGCACGATGTGCAGGCACAGGTCGATCCCAGCGGCGACGCCCGCCGAGGTCAGCACGTCGCCGTCGTCCACGAACAGCACGTCCGCGTCCACCTTGATCCGCGGGAACACCTGCTGGAAGCGTTCGGCGTCGGCCCAGTGCGTGGCCGCCGGGCGGCCGTCCAGGTAGCCGGCGGCGGCCAGGACGTAGCCGCCGGTGCAGATGGCGGCGAGCCGGGTGCCGGGGCGGATGTGGGCGAGCGCGGCGGCGAGTTCGTCGGTCAGCACGCCCTCGTCGAAGACCGGGCCGAGCTCGTACGACGCCGGTACGACGACCGTGTCGGCGGTGGCCAGGATCTCCGGGCCGTGGGGCACGTGGATGTGGAAGTCGGCGTCCGTCTCGACCGGGCCCGGCGGCCGGATCGAGCAGGTGAGGACCTCGTAGAGGTGGCGTCCCTCGGCGTCCTTCGGACGGCCGAAGATGCGGTGCGGGATGCCCAGCTCGAAGGGGAGCAGCCCGTCGAGGGCGAGGACGACGACGCGGTGCGGGTGGAACGCGGTCCGATCCATGGCCCGATCCTAACCAATGCTGGCCTTCGGGCCACTCGATGAAAGAGAACGCGGAACGGAAGCTTTATGTCGTGACCCAGACAAGCGAAGCCGCAGCCCCCGTACAGGCCCCGCCCGCCAGGAAGAGGAACCGCATCCACCGGGCGTGGTTCGTCGCCGCCGTCACCTTCGTCACGATCGTCGGCGCGGCGGCCTTCCGCTCGCTGCCCGGCCTGCTCATCGACCCGCTGCACCAGGAGTTCGGCTGGTCGCGCGGCACCATCGGCGCCGCTGTCTCCGTCAACCTCGCGCTGTACGGGCTCACCGCGCCGTTCGCGGCGGCGCTGATGGACCGCTTCGGCATCCGCAGGGTGGTCGCGGTCGCGCTGACCGTGATCTCGATCGGCTCGGGCCTGACCGTCTGGATGACGGCGGCCTGGCAGCTGATGCTGTGCTGGGGCCTGCTGGTCGGACTGGGCTCCGGTTCGATGGCCCTCGCCTTCGCCGCGACCGTCACCAACCGCTGGTTCACCGAGCGGCGCGGCCTGGTCAGCGGCATCCTCACCGCCGGCTCCGCCTCCGGCCAGCTGATCTTCCTGCCGCTGCTGTCCTGGATGGTCGAGACGTACGACTGGCGTCCGGCCGCCGTGACGGTCGCCCTCGCGGCCCTCGCGGTCGTCCCGTTCGTCTGGCTGCTGCTGCGCGACCACCCGGCCGACGTGGGCGTGAAGCCGTACGGCGCGAGCGCGTTCGTACCGAAGCCGCAGCCGGTCACCGGTGCCGCCCGCCGCGCCCTCACGGTTCTGTCCTCCGCCGTCCGCACCGGCCCCTTCTGGCTGCTGGCCGGCACCTTCGCGATCTGCGGCGCCTCCACCAACGGCCTGATCCAGACCCACTTCGTGCCCGCGGCGCACGACCACGGCATGCCCATCACGGCGGCGGCCTCGCTGCTCGCGGTCATCGGCGTGTTCGACGTGGTCGGCACGATCGCCTCCGGCTGGTTCACCGACCGCTTCGAACCGCGCCGCCTGCTCGCCGTTTATTACGCCCTGCGCGGCATCTCGCTGCTGTTCCTGCCCATGTTGCTGGCGCCGAGCGTGCACCCGCCGATGATCTTCTTCATCGTCTTCTACGGCCTCGACTGGGTCGCCACCGTCCCGCCCACGCTGGCTCTGTGCCGGGAGCAGTACGGCGAGGACAGCGCCATCGTCTTCGGCTGGGTGCTCGCCTCCCACCAGGTGGGCGCGGCCCTCGTCGCCTTCCTCGGCGGCGTGGCACGGGACGCGTTCGGCTCCTACGACATGGTCTGGTACGCCTCCGGCGCCCTGTGCGCGGCGGCGGCCCTGATGGCCCTGGTGATCAGGCGCCGGCCGACGGCCGCGGCGGCGGTGGTGCCGGCCTGAGGCCCGAGTTCACCCGTCGAGTCGCCTGAACTTCCCCCGATGGAACATCAGCGGTCCGTCGGGGGTCTCGCCCGTGTCCAGGGCGTCCACCCGGCCGACCACGATGAGGTGGTCTCCGCCGGTGTGCACGGCCTGGATCGTGCAGTCGATCCAGGCGGCGGTCCCGGTCAGGCGCGGGGAGCCGGAGACCGGCGCGGCGTCGTAGGGGACGCCGGCGAACTTGTCCGCGCCGCTCACCGCGAAGGCGCGGCACAGCTCGCCCTGGGCGGCGTTCAGGACGTTGACGCAGAAGACGCCGGCGCGGGCGATGCGCGGCCAGGTCGTCGACGTACGGCCCACCATGAAGATGACCAGGGGCGGGTCGAGGGAGAGGGAGGCGAAGGACTGGCAGGCGAAGCCGGCCGGGGAGTCCTCGCCCTCGGCGGCCGGGGCGGTGATCACGGTCACCCCGGTCGCGAAGTTCCCGAGCACGCGCCGGAAGTCGCCCTCGGCGACCGGCGCCCGCTCGTCCTCGCCGACGCACCGCAACGTTGGGCGCGGCAGCGTCTGCACGGGCCCGGGGGCCGACCTGAGGTACCGGACGGCGGCGGCCGCCGCCCCTGCGTGTCCCATCACCCCTCCATTGAAGCTGACGGTATGTCAGATGGGAAGGGTGGCGGCAGGCTCCGCGCGGGCACCTTCGTAGGGTGCGTCCATGGGGTGGGGAAACATACGCGAAAGACTCAGTGACAGTGGGCTGAAGTGGACGTCCGCCGAACTGAGCGCGGCGGCCGCGCTGAGCGGGGCCCAGGTTCCGGCGGCCGTGCTGCTGGTGTGGATCGAGAGCTTCAGCCGCGACGACTACGGCGCCGGGAACGGCGGTGCCCTCGGCGCGCTCTGCCTCCTGGTCGGCGTCCCGCTGCTGCTGCCCGTGCTGGGCATGGCGCTGACGTTCGTCCTGACCCTGCCCTCGGTGGTGCTCGCCCGCCTCGCCGCCCGGCGCCTGGGCGGCCCCTCCTGGCTCTGGCACCTGGTGGCCCCGGTGGCTCCGGCTCTCGTCTGGGGCGCGGTGACCGCCCTGCTGTTCTCCTGGCCGCTCACCACGACGGTCGGGGTGCTGACCGCGCTGGGCGTCCTGCCCACGCTCGGCGTCGCCTACGTCCGCGGGCGCACCTGGCGGCCGTGGGGTGTCTGGTGGCGCGCGGCGCTCGGCTCGGCCGGCCTGTTCGTCCTGGCCTTCGGCGGCGGGGTGCTGGCCACCGAGAGCGGCCTGATCAAGCAGTACGAGCCCCCGAAGCTCAGCACCGCCCGGCTCGTCGGGGAGTGGCACGGCCCGCACGGGGCGGTCCTGCGGCTGGGCCCGGACGGGCACGCCGAGGCTGCCGGGCTGCCGGCCGAGCCTTCCGGCGACGACTGGCCGGAAAAGGAGTTCGTCCGGTGCGACGGCACCGGCACCTGGGCGCGCGAGGACGGCGAGAGCGACGGCGGCCGTGAGGGCATCGGCCTGCGTCTGAAGGGGGACTGCGGTGAGGAGACCCACTGGTCCTTCGGCGGCAGCGTGGACGCCCCCGAACTCTTCGTGATCTTCGGCGAGCTGGACGGGGGCGAACCCACGATCCTCAGGCCGGCCCGGAGCTGAGCCGTACTGTCCACGGCCACCTCGCTCACCGCCCCCGGAACTCAGCCTCCCTGCGTTCCACGAACGCCCGCAGCCCTTCCCGGGCGTCCTCGGTCGTCATGTTGATCTCCTGCGCGGCGGCCTCGGCGGCGAAGGCGGACGCCCGGTCGCCGTCGAGGGACGCGTTGACGAGCTGCTTGGTCAGGGCGAGCGCCCGGGTCGGCCCTGCCGCCAGCCGGGTCGCCCACTCCCGGGCCGTCTTGTCCAACTCCCCGTCCGGCACGACCCGGTTGACGAGGCCCAGCCGCTCGGCGTCCGGCGCGGTCAGCGCGTCCCCGAAGAACATCAGCTCCTTGGCCCGCTGTGGGCCGATCAGCCGGGGCAGGAGGTAGGCGCCGCCGGCGTCCGGTACGAGCCCGCGTCGTACGAACACCTCGATGAACCGGGCGGATTCGGCGGCCAGTACGAGATCGCAGGCGAACGCGAGATGGGCGCCGAGCCCGGCAGCCGTGCCGTTGACGGCCGCGATCACCGGTTTCTCGCAGTCCAGCACGGCCGCGATCAGCCGCTGGGCACCCAGTCGCAGCGTGCGCGCCACATCGCCGGGGATCCGCTCCCCGGCACCGGCACCGGCACCGGCCCCGGCGCCGCCGCCCCGCAGATCCGCGCCCGCGCAGAAACCGCGTCCCGTCCCCGTGAGGACCACGGCTCCCACGTCCGGGTCGGCGGAGGCCTCCGACAGCAGCCGGACGACCTCCTCCCGCTGGTCCGGCGTGAGGGCGTTGAGGGCTTCGGGGCGGTTGAGGGTGAGGTGCGCGACCCGCTCGAACCGCACCTGTACCACCTGGGCGGTCACCGGCACACCACCAGCGCGTCCAGCGCCACCGCGCCCTGCCCCCGCGGCAGCACCATGAGCGGATTGATGTCCAGCTCCGCGATGTCGTCCCCGAGTTCCAGCGCCATGCGCTGCACCCGCAGCACGACCTCCACGAGCCCGTCGACGTCGGCGGGCGGCCGCCCGCGCACCCCGTCCAGCAGCGCCCGCCCGCGCAGTTCGGCGAGCATGTCCCGGGCCTGCTCCTCGCCGAACGGCGGCACGCGGACGGCGGCGTCCCGCAGCACCTCGACGAGGACCCCGCCCAGCCCGACGGTCACGGTCGGCCCGAACAGCGCGTCGTGCGTGGCGCCGACGACCATCTCCACGCCCCGCTCGACCATCTGGCACACCAGGACGCCGTCCAGACAGACGCCCTCGTAGCGGGCGATGTCGGTCAGCTCGCGGTAGGCGTCCCGCACCTGGCTGGCCGAGGTCAGCCCGATCTTCACCAGGCCAAGCTCGGTCTTGTGGGCGATCTGCGCGCCGGACGCCTTCATCACCACGGGGTAGCCGACCTGCGCGGCCGCCCGGACGGCCGCCGCCGCGCTGGTGACCAGCTGCTCGCGGGGCACCCGGATGCCGTACGCGCGCAGCAGCTGCTTGGCCGCGTGCTCGCTCAGCTGCTGTCCCGGCCGCATCAGGTCCCGGACCTTGCGGAACGACGGGGAGGGGGTGCGGGGCGCCTCGTCGAAGGGGGAGCGGTAGGAGCGGACGAAGCGGTGGTGGTCGAGGTAGGCGCGGACGGCGGTGAGGCAGTTGCCGACCGTGCGGAAGGTGGCCACGCGGGAGGAGCCGAGCAGCACCTCGCGATACGCCGGCTCGGTGCCGACCGGCGATCCCCACACCACGCACACCAGCTTGTCGGTGTGCTCCGCCGCGTCGACCAGGTCCCGCACGAGCCGGTCGCTCAGCGGCGGGAAGGGGCCGGTGACCGGACAGATCAGGACCCCCACCTCCGGGTCGTCGAGGATCGAGTCGATGATCTTCCGCCCGCGTTCGTCCCCGACCGGATGCCCCCCGTTGTCGACGGGGTTGGCCACGCTCAGGTACTCGGGTATCCACTGGTGCAGCTCGGCCTGCCGGGCCTCGGACAGGACCGGGAGCCGCAGGCCAGCCCCGGTGGCCAGGTCGGCGACGTGCGCGCCCGTGCCGCCCGAGATCGAGTAGACGACCACGCCCTCGGCGCGCGGCGGCCGGGCCCGCGCCAACAGGGCGGCGGTGTCCTGGAGTTCGTCGAGCCCGTCGACCCGGACGACGCCGAACTGCCGCATCGCCGCGTCCACCACGTCGTCGGCCCCGGTCAGCTTGCCGGTGTGCGAGGCGGCGGTCCGGGCGCCGACCTCCGTGCGGCCCACCTTGACGGCGACGACCGGCACCTGGCGGCGGGCCGCGCGGTCGGCGGCGAGCAGGAAGGAGCGGCCGTCCTTGAGGCCCTCGACGTAGCAGGCGATGGCGCCGACCTCGGGCCGCTCGGCGAAGTACGAGATGAAGTCGGCGGTCTCCAGGTCGGCCTCGTTGCCGGTCGGGGCCCAGTGGGAGAGCCGGATGCCGAGCTCCTGGAGGGCGAACACGGGTCGCCCCTGGTGCCCGGACTGGGTGATGAGCGCGATCGCCGGGCCCCGGAGGTCCTCCCGGAACCGCTCGAAGGCGTTCAGGTTGGTGTTCGGCCCGAGCAGCCGGAGCCCCGACCGCCGGACGGCGGCCGCGAGCCGCGCCTGTGCCTCGGCCCCCTCCTCGCCCGTCTCCGCGAACCCGGAGGCGAAGGCGACGGCGAACCTCACCTTGGCCTCGGCGAGTTCCTCGACCACCGGGAGGGGGTCGGCGACCAGCAGTACGGCGAGGTCGATCTGCTCGGGCAGTTCGGCGACCGAACGGGAGCAGGGGATGCCGAACACGGACGGCCGGGTGGGATGCACGGGGCGCACCCGCGCCCCCACCCGGGCGGCCCAGTCGAGGAGTTGCCGGGTGATCCCGGTGTTCGGCCGGCCCTCCGTGTCCGAGGCGCCGATCACGGCGACGGACTCGGGCCGGAAGAAGCGCTCCAGATCCGGGACGTCCGAGTAGAGCGGCCGCCCGCTCACGTCCAGGTCGTCCACGTCGGCCGCCCGGCCGTGGACGGCGGGCCCGGGGTGCTGCTCGCCGCAGGCGATGACCCGGGCCCGGCGGGAGTCGGTGGTGAGGGTGCCGTGGGTTGATCCAAGCATCGTTTCCGCCCGCTCCTGTGTGACTGCTCATTTAACTGACACAGTGTCAGATTACTGAACTGACGCTATGTCAGGAACTGGTCTGCGCGGGCAAAGTTCGCACCCGGCACGAAGGGGGCGGCCGGACGCCCGTGGCGCGGGCGGCCGGATCAGAGCGCGGCGAGCACCTCTTTCGCCACCCGCTCGCCCGAGCGCACCGCACCGTCCATGTACCCGTTCCAGTACGTGGAGGTCTCCGTACCGGCCCAGTGGATCCCGCCCACCGGCTCGCGCAGCGCGGCCCCGTACCCGGTCAGCACACCCGGCGGCGCGTACGCGACCGGGCCGCCCCGCGAGAAGCCCTCGTTGTCCCAGCGCTGCACGACGAAGTGGGTGGGGGACTTCGCCCGGTCCCCGAAGTAGTTCGCGTAGTCCTTCAGCACGGCGGCCCTGATGTCGTCCGTGCTCGCCGCGTCGTACGCCCGCATCTCGTCGCCCTCGATGAAGCCCATCAGCGCGCCGTACGACCCGTCGGGCGGCGAGTTGTCGAAGGTCGACCGGACGACACCGGTGTCGCTGACCGCCTGCCCGTTCAGGCCGTCGGCCCGCCAGAAGGGGGCGTCGTACACGGCGATCGCCTTGCCGACCGACCCCATCGGCAACCGCTGGCACAGCTGGTCGCGGGTGGCGGGCAGCAGGGGGTCGTAGGAGATGCGCGCGGCCAGCGGCGGCGGCACCGCGACGACCACCCGGCTCGCCGTCACGGTGATCCCGTCCGCGGTGACCAGGTACGCGCCGCCCGACCGTGCGACGGACCGCACCGGCGCGCCCAGCACCACCCGGTCCCCGAGCGTCGCCGCCAGCTTGATCGGCACCTGCTGGGAGCCGCCGACGAAGCGGGAGTCCTGGGCGCCGTTCGCGGTGTCGGTGAGGCGCTCCAGGGTGCCGGCCGTGGACTCGTTGCCGGCAGCGGCGATGTAGTACAGCACGTACAGGAGGGAGAGTTCGCGCGGCTGCGCCGAGAAGATCGACGTACAGGCCACGTCGAGCAGGAACTTGGCCGAAGGCACGACGGCGTGGGCGTTCAGCCAGCTCTCGAAGGTCTGCCGGTCCCACTCGGCGGCCTTGGCGGCGGTCCAGGGCGCGTCGACCGGCACCTGCTTGGCCATGCCGTCGAGCTGGGACTGCACGATCGCGGCGTTCGCGAGCCCGGCCGCGTCCACGGGCGGCACGGAACCGAGGATGCCGTCCGTCGCGTACGGCGTCCGCTTCCCGTCCTTGTAGAGCAGGTTCTTGCCCGCGTTGTACGTCGGGAAGGTCGCCACGCCGAGCGAGTCGGCGAGGGCCCTGAGGCGGTCCTGGGTGGGGCCGATGAACTCGCCGCCGCCCTCGGTGACGCCGCCGTTCGCGAGCTTCAGGTTCACCACCCGCCCGCCGACCCGGTCCCGCGCCTCCAGGACGACCACGGACCGGCCGCCCGCCACCAGGTCACGGGCCGCGGTGAGTCCGGCCAGCCCGCCCCCGACGACACAGACGTCGGCGGTGCGGGTGGCCGCCGCGGACGCCGCGGACGCCGCGGTGGCGGCGGTGGCGGCGGTGGTGGAGAGGCCGGCGGCCCCGGCCGCGGCGGCCGCGCCGCCGAGCAGGGAGCGCCGGGAGAGCCGGGGGGACCGGGGGAGCTGTCTTTCGCGTGCCACGTGCGTCCTCCGTCGGGGCGAGAGGGGGTGGAGCCGGAAAGTTGAGCGGTGCTCACATTCTGACCCCGCACGAGGGCGGCGTACAGCTCTCGCGCCACAACTGACTCCGAAGTAACGAGATGTGCACGTAGGCGAGTTGAGGATTCTTACGTCAGACCGGGAGCCGGGACAGCGACTCTCCGGCACCCTTCGCCAGCGCCTTCGCGATCTTCTCCGCGTCGATCGCCAGCTCGCGGAACATGCCGCTGATGGGGTTGGTGAAGCCGGTGAAGTACAGGCCGGGGGCGTTCTGCGGGCTGCGCGCCCCGTGTACGACCGGTCTGCCCCGGCCGTCGAGCACGTCCAGGTGGCCGACGAGGTCCTCCAGGCCGCGGACGTAGCCGGTGGCCGCGACGACGGCGTCCGGTTCTACGCGGGTGCCGTCGGCGAGGACGACCTTGCCGTCCTCGAAGGAGTCCACGGCGGCGACCACCTCGACCCGCCCCTTGCGCACGGCGTCGATCAGACCGACGTCCAGGACCGGGACCGCCCCCGCCTTCGCGCGGGAGTACAGGCCGGTGTCCGGACGCGGCAGCCCGTGCGCCGACAGGTCCGGCACACTGATCCTGGCCTGCGCCCTGCACAACCGGTCGACGAGCCCCACGGGCAGCCGCCGGATCAGCACGGCGGAGTACTGCGAGGCCCACCCCGCGGTGGACCGGCGCACGATGTGCGGAGTCGTACGGACGCTCAGCCGCACCCGCGCCGCGCCCCCCTCCACCAGGTCCACGGCGATCTCGGCGCCCGTGTTGCCGACGCCGACCACGAGGACGTCCCGCCCGGCGTAGGGCTCGGCGTTCCGGTACCGGCCGGCGTGCAGGAACTCGCCGCCGTACCCGTCCAGGCCCGGCCAGTCGGGCAGTCGAGGGGTGTGGTTGAAGCCGGTGGCGACGACGACCGCGCCACCGGTCAGCTCGCGCCCGCCGGAGGCGTGCAGCAGCCAGCCCGTGCCGTCGGCCGTACGCTCCACGCGCGACACCTCGACACCGGTGACGATCTCCAGTTCGTGGTGCTCGGCGTACTTCTCCAGGTAGCGCACCACGTCGTCGCGGGCCACCCACCGCCCGAACCGGCGCGGCATCGGCAGCCCCGGCAGGGCGGACAGCCGGCGGGTGGTGTGCAGGCGGAGCCGGTCGTAGTGGCGTCGCCAGGAGGCGCCGATCCCGTCGGACTTCTCCAGGACGACCGCCCGTATGCCCCGAGCCCGCAGCGCGTACGCGACGGCCAGTCCGCCCGGGCCGCCGCCGATGACGTAGACGGGGCGGTCGGCGGGGTGTCCTGCGGGGATACGGGAGTTGGCCATGAGCGGGAGCGTAATCACATCGCAGGTTGATGGGTCTCGGTCAAGACCGGAATTGGTTGCGGATTGATCACGCCTGTAGGAGGGGTGCGGGGGACCGGTGGCGTAGACGGTCTGGTTGTGTCGCCGGGGCGAAGAGGGGTGGGGGCGGTGGGGTGAAGAGGGCTGGGGGTGCTGGGGCTGGTGCTGGGGCGAGGGGTGGAGGTGGTCGACGTGCGTGGCTCCGCGGTGCGTGCACAACGGTCTTGCGCAACGGCCCGCCATCCGCTGAACTGACGTACCGTCAGATACAGGCACCCGGGGAAGTGGTCCATGGACACGATCTGGCTCGGCGGGGCGGAATGGCTGGCGGTGCTGCGCATAGGCCTCGGCCTGTGGTGGCTGGAGAGCTGGCGGCACAAGGACAAGAAGACGTGGTTCCAGGGGAGCGGGATCGCATGGGCGGTCGACGTGGCCGCCAAGCACCGCTGGAAGGCGGTACGTTCCGGGTTCGAGTCGCTGGTGGTCCCACGGCCACGGCTGATGGCCTACGTCGTGGCCTACGCGGAGCTGGCCCTGGGGGTGGGCCTGATCGCCGGCTTCCTCACCCCGATCGCCCTGCTGGGCGGCCTGCTCCTCAACCTGCTCTACTTCATGCTCATGATCCACGACTGGGCGGAGCAGGGGCAGAACTCGATGATGGCGCTCATCTCGGTCGTCGCCCTCTTCGCCATGTCCTGGCAGACCTGGTCCCTCGACAACGCACTGGGATGGTTCCAGTGACCGCCCCGCGCCACGACGTCCCCGAGGCCGACGCCTTCACCGGAACGTACTGGCAGGCGGCGGCGGAGGAACGGCTGCTGATACGCCGCTGCGCCGCCTGTGCCCGGGCCCACCACTACCCCCGGGAGTTCTGCCCCCACTGCTGGAGCGAGGACGTCACCTGGGAACAGGCCACCGGCCGGGCAACCCTCTACACCTGGTCGGTGGTCCACCGCAACGACCTCCCCCCGTTCAACGACCGCACGCCCTACACAGCCGCGGTGGTCGACCTGGCGGAGGGGCCCCGCCTGATGACGCAGCTACTGCACTGCACTGAGGGGGACCTGCACGGCGGGATGGCCCTGCAGGTCACTTTCCACGAGGGGATTCCTTACTTTCAGCCGGGTTCTTGGGCGTGATCGGGTCGCTCGGCTGTGGTCGGGTCTCCGGTCGTGATTGGGTCTCCGGTCGTGATCGGGTCGCTCGGCTGTGGTCGGGCCCCCGGTCGTGATTGGGTCTCCGGTCGTGATTGGGCTCCGGGCTGTGGTCGGGTCTCCGTGCGTGGTCGGGTCTCTGGTCGTGATTGGGCTCCGGGCTGTGGTCGGGTCTCCGGCCGGGATCGGGTCCCCGGCCGTGATTGGGTCTCCGGCCGTGATTGGGCTCCGGGCTGTGGTCGGGTCCCTGGTCGTCATTGGGCTCCCGGCCGTGACCGGGAGCCCGGCCATGACCGGCCTCCGGCTGTGACCGGGCCTCACAGCCGGTCCAACTCCTCGCCGATCGCCTCCCGCAGGGCCGTGTGCCGCGCTCCGAAGGCATACGCCGGATCGCTCCACCGCTCCCGCGGATAGAGCCAGACCGGCAACCCCACGAGCTCGGCGGGCTCCCACTCGTACCGGGGCCACACGTGCGCGTGCAGAAATCCGTCGGTGTTCCCGAGGATCTCCAGATTCACCCGCCGAAAGGCCGGGTCCAACCGCCGGCAGGCCCGCTCGACGGCCTCCCCCAGCCGGTCCATGTCACTGAGAAACGCCAGCCGTTTCTGCTTCCCCATCTCCGACAACCGCCCTACGGCGGGATCGTCCACGAGCAACACGGAATACCCCGGCAGAAACTGCACGTCCCCGCTTACCGCGAACCCGGCGTGCAAGCGCCGGATCACCAGGGGATTCTCCCCCCGAAGAGCACTTCCGATCCGATCTCGCCGCCACGCATCATCCATGCCCGGGACCTTATCCGCGGCGGGCGCCGGTACCGCGTGGGGCGGTTTCCTCGCGTATGCGGCGAAGTGGGCGTGGGGCTGGGTTCCATGCGTGCGCTGCGGTGACCGCCTGGGTTGGGTTCCTCACGTACACGGCGAAGTGGCCGTGGGGGCCGCCCGCTTCTTTGG
>NZ_JBSHAQ010000066.1:0-54795 GCF_053611585.1 Streptomyces sp. NPDC054794
GCCACCGCCGCTACTCCCGCTACCAGCTGCGCATCGCCGCCCGCGCCCGCGAACTCGTCGACCAGGGCACCCCCATCGAGGCCGCCTGCCGCATCATCATCCTCGAAGACCAGCTCGAAGAAGCCCAGCGCATCAACGAGCAACTGCGCACCCAAAGCCGCGACTCGGAGCCGAAGACCTCGGCCTGATCAGGGCACCGGACGCGGACGCGAGCCGAACCCCGACCGCCGCCGGACAGGGCCGCCCTCAGCGGTCGGCGGGCTGGCCGCGTGTGATCATACTGCCGGTCTCGGTGCTCACTGCGGTGCTGGTAGGGATGCTTGCCTGAACACGGTTGCCCGGTGGACAGCAGGACCAGCCTCGGCACGGAGGTCGCCACGAGGACGCTGAGCACTGCCTTGGGTCACAGATCGGCCGCCCGGCCCAGCCGCAACACACCGCGCACCGGTAGCGGCCGCATATGGATGTTCGTTCTGGAGGGGAGCGGTTGCTCCCTGTGCGTCGCAGCGTCGCACCGCGGCCTGAACTCGCCCGACCACGGACGCGCCCAGGCCGCAACGCCTTGGGACTACGGACTCAGCGGCCGGCGCCCTGGCCGTTACGACCGGCGGCGAGCCGACCCTCCAGGCCCATGATGAGCGTGTCGATCACCAGCCGGAACATGTGGTCCTGATCAGGGGCAGGGCCTGCGTCCATGGACTCGTCCGCGCCGGCAGCGGCACCGGGGAACTCAAGGCTCGCCCACTGCTGGAGCGAGCCGTTGAGTTCGGCGCCGAGGACACCGACGACGACGGCGACCAGGAGAGCGGCGATCTCCGAGACCTCCGACTGCGACACCCCGGCAGCGGCCACGATAGCGGTGAGCGCGGTCCAGAACGGGTCGTCGGGCTGGATGAAGTCCGGCTGGCTGAACGAGTAGGCCATCAACTTCGGGTGACGGTGTGCCAGCGTCCGGAAATCCGTGGCGAGCAGGCGGATCCGCTCCTGCCAGGGAGCGTCCTGAAGCGTCACGGTGCGGAACTGGGCTCCGACCATTCTCGCCACGCCGCGCAGCACGGCTTCCTTGTTCGGCACGTGGTGGTACAGCGACATCGGGTTCGCATCGAGCACGGTGGCGAGTTTGCGCATAGTGAGCGCCTCGGCCCCGTCCTCGTCGATGAGCCGCAAGGCAGCGACATAGATCCCGGCCTCGGTCAGAGGCACGTCTCTCTTCCTCGTTCCCCGCGGGGGACGCCTCACCTTTTTTTCCATACCCCGTACGGTACCAGTTTCATACATTGTACGGAAATGACTTGCATCATGGCGACCGAGTGGGCGGTCTGGGGTTTGCGTCGAGTTTCCATACGCCGTACGGTACTAGTTCCATACGGCGTATGTTTCTGTGAGGCGCCACGGCATCGACCAGCGCTCCTCACCCTTGCCCGCCCCCTCACGCAGAGGAGCAAGTCATGACCACGCACTCCGCGAACGACCTTCGCCCCATCCGGTCCCCGCGCGGGATCCCCCTGCTCGGCCACACGCCGCAGATCCCCGACACCAACCCGGTGGAGTACTTCAACGAGCTGTCCAAGCGGTTCCCCGAGGGCATCTACGGCATGGACATCGCAGGCATCGAGCAGGTCTTCGTCTACGACCCTGACCTGGTGGCCGAGGTCTGCGACGAGACGCGGTTCTTCAAGCAGATCGAGAAGACCCCCCTGAGCCATGTCCGGGACTACACGGGGGCGGGTCTGTTCACGGCCCACCAGCACGAAGAGGAATGGGCCATGGCCCACCGGATTCTGCTGCCGGCCTTCAGCCAGCGGGCCATGAAGACCTACTTCGGTCAGATGCTGGAGATCGCCCAGAACCTCGCACGCAAGTGGGAGAGCCGGGAGGGTCAGCCGGTCGCCATCACCGACGACTACACCCGGCTCACCCTGGACACCATCGCCCTGTCCGGCTTCGGCTACCGCTTCCAGTCCTACGACAAGGAGGAACTGCACCCCTTCCTCAACTCGCTGCTGGAGGCGCTGATCGAGTCGATGCGGCGCTCTCAGGAGCTGCCGATGATGACCAAGCTCCGCAAGGCGGACGACAGGAAGTACCGCCAGAACATCCAGCTGATGCGCGACCTGGTCGACAGCGTGATCAAGGAGCGGCGCGAGGGGAAGGGCACCGGCGAGGAGGACCTGCTCGGCCTGATGCTGGAGGCCACCGACCCGGAGACCGGCAAGCTGCTGGCGGACGACAACGTCCGCGACCAGGTGGTGACCTTCCTGATCGCCGGTCACGAGACCACCAGTGGCCTGCTGTCGTTCGCCACGTACTCGCTGATGCGCAACCCGCACGTGCTGGCGCAGGCGTACGCCGAGGTCGACCGCCTGCTGCCCGGTGACACGGTCCCGGACTACGACACGATCATGCGGCTCGACGTGATCCCGCGGATCCTGGAGGAGACCCTGCGCCTGTGGGCTCCCATCCCGCTGATCGCCAAGGCGCCCATCGACGACACCGTCATCGGCGACCGGTACGAGCTGAAGAAGGGAACCAGGGCCAACATCCTCATGGGCGCGCTGCACTCCCACACCAAGGCGTGGGACCGGCCGGAGGAGTTCGACATCGACCGGTGGCTGCCGGAGAACCGTGTGGAACAGCACCCGCACGCCTACAAGCCGTTCGGCAACGGTGTGCGTGCCTGCATCGGCCGCCAGTTCGCGCTCACCGAGGCCCGCCTGGCGCTTGCGCTCGTGCTGCAGAAGTTCAGGTTCTCCGACACCACCGACTACAAGATGGACGTCCGCGAGGCGCTGACGCGCAAGCCCGGCGACTTCCAGTTGGTCGTCCGCAAGCGTCAGGACCACCAGCGGACCGACTTCGGCGCCGCCGACCTGCAGACCGGCGACACGCAGGCGCAGACAGCGGTCAGCGGCGTCGGTGTGAACCTGACCGTCGCCTACGGCTCCAGCCTCGGCTCCTGCGAGGACCTGGCGCGCACCATCGCCGACCGCGGTGAGCGTTCCGGGTTCGGCACCACGCTGATGAGCCTGGACGAGCTGGGCGACAACCTGCCCACCGAGGGTCTGCTCGTCGTCGTAGCCGCCAGCTACAACGGCAAGGCACCCGACAACGCCCAGCGCTTCGACGACCTGCTCGCCGCCGGCCTGCCCGAGGGCTCGCTGTCCAACGTGCGGTTCGCGCTCCTGGGCGCCGGCAACACCCAGTGGGTGGCCACCTACCAGGCATTCCCCAAGCGGATCACGGACGGTCTGCTGGCCGCCGGCGCCACGCCCGTCGTCGAGCGCGGCATCGCGGACGCCGCCGGTGACTTCGACGGCATGGCGAGTCGCTGGATGGACACCCTGTGGGCCACCCTGGCCGAGGAGTACGCCGCCGACACCTCCGAGGCGAGCGGCCCGCGTTACCAGGTCCAGCTGCTCACCGAGTCCGACGTGCGCCCCGCCATCGTCTCCGAGCAGGCGTACCCACTCACGGTGGTGGCCAACGAGGAGCTCGTGGGCGACGCGACCGGCCTGTGGGACTTCAGCATCGAGCCGCCGCGCCCGTCCGCGAAGTCCATCACCGTCGAGCTGCCCGAGGGTGTCACCTACGACACCGGCAACCACCTGGCCGTCTTCGCCAAGAACGAAGCGGCCCTGGTGGAGCGCGCACTGAGGCGGCTCGGTGTCGAGTACGGCCAGGTACTCCGGCTCGACCAGCCCGGCGGCGGACGGACGCACCTGCCGGTCGGCGTCCCCGTCACCGCCGGCATCCTGCTCACCGAGTTCCTGGAGCTGCAGGACGTGGCCACCCGCTCCCAGATCCAGACGCTGGCCGAGTACACCCAGTGCCCGTGGACCCGGCCGCAGCTCCAGGCGTACGCGGCCGCCACGGAGGAGGCCGAGGAGCACTACCAGAAGGAGATCCTCGGCAAGCGGGTCCCGGTGCTGGGCCTGCTGGAGCGCTTCCCGGCCGTGGAGCTGCCGCTGGCGGTGTTCCTGGAGATGATGGGCCCCATCCGCCCGCGCTTCTACTCCATCTCCTCCGCCCCGTCGGCCAGCCCGCGCCATGTGCGCCTGACCGTCGGCCTGCTGGAGGGTCCGGCCCTGTCCGGCGACGGCCAGTTCCGCGGCACCTGCTCCTCCTACATCGCCGGTCTTGAGCCCGGTGACGTCGTGTACGGCTACGTCCGCGTGCCCTCCCCGACGTTCGCGCCGCCCGCCGACCCCGCCACGCCGCTGATCCTGATCGGCCCCGGCACCGGGATCGCGCCGCTGCGCGGCTTCCTGGAGGAGCGGGCCCGGCAGCACGAGAACGGCACCGAGGTCGGCCTGTCGCAGGTCTTCGTCGGCTGCCGCCACCCGGAGCACGACTACTTCTACAAGCGGGAGATGCAGGACTGGGAGCAGGCCGGGATCGCGCAGGTGCACACCGCCTTCTCCGCGGTGACCGGCCACCCGGCCCGGTTCGTGCAGAACGCCATAGCCAATGCCGCCGACACGGTGTGGCAGGCCATCGAGGACGGCGCGTACATCTACGTCTGCGGTGACGGCCGCCGTATGGCCCCCGCCGTCCGCGAGGCCCTCGCCGCGATCTACCGCCAGAAGACCGGTAGCGACGACGAGGCCGCCCAGCAGTGGCTCGCCCAGCTGGAGGCGGACGAGCGCTACCAGCAGGACGTCTTCGCCTGACCGTCGCACGCCGCAAGGCGTTCTGCCCCCGACGCCGGGAGGCGTGCGGCCCCGTCTTGCCACTCCGCACGCCTCCCGGCCACCACAAGCCCTCCAGACCCCACACGGCACCCATGTCCCGAACCGCGGGCGGTGCCACTCACAGAAAGCAGATCTTCATGGACACCATGCTCGCCGGACGCTTCCACCTGGACAGCAAGAAGTTCGCCGTGGAGGAGGTCCCCATCCCCGTGCCCGGCCCGGGCGAGGTCCTCATCGAGGTCAAGGCCGCCGGCGTCTGCCTCTCCGACGTCCACCTGCTCGACGGCTCCCTCGTCCCGCTGTTCGCCACCTCCGACACGGTCACCGTTGGCCACGAGGTCTCCGGTGTGGTCCACACGCTCGGCCCCGACCTCAAGCGCGGCCTGACCGCCGGCACCCGCGTCACCCTGGAGGCCGGCAAGACCTGCGGCCGGTGCGCCGGCTGCGCGCGGCGGCGCCCCTGCACCCAGATGCTCACCGCCGGCATCGATTACAACGGCGGCTGGGCCGAGTACGTGATCGCCCGGGAGGACACCC
This sequence comes from Streptomyces sp. NPDC054794, assembly GCF_053611585.1. NCBI lineage: Bacteria > Bacillati > Actinomycetota > Actinomycetes > Kitasatosporales > Streptomycetaceae > Streptomyces > Streptomyces sp. NPDC054794. The sequence goes on from NZ_JBSHAQ010000066.1 coordinate 5,229, forward strand.
TTGTCCCGATCCCCGACAGTCTCCCCTTCGACCAGGCGGCGATCATCCCCGACGCGGTCTCCACTCCCTACGCCGCCGTCGTCGCCACCGCGGGCGTCCGTGCCGCCCAGTCCGTCGGCGTCTGGGGGGTGGGCGGAGTCGGTGCGCACAACGTACGTCTCGCCCGCCTGGTCGGCGCCGCCCCGATCATCGCCGTCGACCCGCTGCCCAGCGCGCGCGAGCGCGCCCTGGCCTTCGGTGCGGACTACGCCCTGGACCCGGCCGCCCCCGACTTCGCCGACCAGGTACGCGTGGCCACCGATGGACGGGGCCTGGACTTCGCCTTCGACTGCGCCGGCGTACCCGCCGTGCGCGAGCAGGCCGCCTCTGTGCTCGGCCTGGGCGGCTCCCTGATCCTGGTGGGCATCACCCCCAGGCCGCTCACCATCACCGAGGGCCTGACCTTCAACTACCTGCAGAAGCAGGTGCGCGGTCACTACGGCGGCTTCCCGGAGTCGGTCTCCGAGCTGGTGCGGCTGACCGCGGCCGGCCGTCTCGACCTGGCCCCCTCCATCACGGACCACATCCCCCTCATCGACGCGGCCGACGCGGTCAGCCGTCTGGAGAACAAGATCGGCGACCCCATCCGCCTCATCCTGGTCCCCTGACGCCTGTCAGCGGGACATCGAAGCCACCTCGGGCAGGGGTGAGTGGGCGCCGGTGCTTGAGGGAGCACCGGCGTCCACGGATTTCCGGCAGCCAGAGCCCCCGGAGGGACGGAGCCATGCAGACGACCGACGCCCTGGGCCGCACTGCGCGGCGCAGCGATGCTCGCTCGAACCGCAGACTCATTCTGGCGATCGCTCGGCACAGACTGCGGGACGACCCCGACGCGGGTCTCGACAGCATCGCTCAGGGGGCCGGCGTCGCCCGGCGCGCCCTCTACGGACGCTTCTCCAGCCGGGAGGCGCTGGTCGCCGAGCTGACGCGAAGCGGACCAAGCGCTCCGGCAGGCGTTCGCCACAGCCGGTGCCCCGGGGGCCGATCCGCTCGAGGCGATGACGCGGATGGTCCTGTCGGGATGGGCGGTGCGCGACCAGTACCGCACGCTGATCTCCTTGGGGCGACGCCACCTCGGCGATGAGGCGATCCGCGCCACCCTGGCACCGGTCCGCGACGAGGCGGTCGCGACCCTACGACGCGGTCAGCGCCAAGGCGTGTTCGCGGACCATGTCCCGGCGCCCGTCCTGGTGGCACTGCCCCCGGTCACCACCCCCTGCAGGGTGGTCGCCCAGATGGTCAACTACCGCAGCCACGCCAAGGATTCCGGGTTCACCGGCGACATCCCGCCCACCTTCTTCCGTAAGGCATCCGGCTCGGTCAGCGGTCCGCACGCGGCGATCGTCCGCCCGGCGCACGTGAGGTTCCTCGACTACGAGGTGGAACTCGGCCTCGTCATAGGCGCAACCCTGCCGCTGGGCACCGACGTCGAGGAGACGGACCTGTCGCACTACGTCGCCGGGCTCGTCCTCACCAACGACGTCAGCGCCCGCGACGTCCAGCTGACCAAGACCCAGTTCTACGAGAGCAAGTCCTACCCGACCTTCACGCCGACCGGCCGTACCTGGCCCTGCTGGAGCCCGAGGACTTCGCCCGTCTGATCGACCTGCGGCTTCGGCTGTCGGTCAACGGCGTGCCGCGCCAGGACCGCACGCTCGCCGACATGATCGTGCGGCCCGCGCAGGCGCTCACCCTGCTGGCCCGCTTCCAGACCCTCGACCCGGGCGACCTGCTGCTCACCGGCACTCCTGGCGGCACGGCCCTGAAGGCCCCGCCCAAGCCGGTCGAGAAGATCGCCGCTCTGCTGCCGCCTGCCCTGAAGTGGAAGGCGTTCTTCAACGGCCAGGCCAAGAACCCCCGCTACCTGCGCGACGGTGACCTCGTCACCGCCACGATCGCCACCCCCGACGGGCGCATCGACCTGGGTGAACAGCGGACCGCCGTGGGGGACGCGACGTGAGCGACGCAGCGCGGAGACCGGTGGTGATCATCGGTGCGGGGCCCGTGGGAGTCACGGCCGCGCTCCTGCTCGCCCGGCACGGAGTGCGCAGCCTCGTCCTGGAACGCCACCGGGAACCGTTCCTGCCACCCGACCCAAACGGCCGTCGGCGGCCGCATCGCGGACTTCGCCCGCTGGGCCGCCCGGCACCAGGACGCCGAAGGTATCCAGGACCCCACCGACTACCAGGCACTGCACCGCTGGTCCGTCACCGACCTGGAAGGTTTCTGGGCCGCGGTATGGGCGTACTTCCACATCGACGCGACCACTTCCTACGAGCGGGTGCTGGCCGAGGAGACCATGCCCGGCGCCCGCTGGTTCCCCGGCGCCACCCTCAACTACGCCCACCATGCCCTGCGCAACCTGCAGCCGGACGTGCTCCTTGCCGATGTCGGCTCGTGACGTGGGCTGAGCGGTGCAGCGGCCACCTGTGACACGCAGGGCCGTCCCGCTCGTCTGCTGCTGCGCGCAGGCGACAGAGGTTCCTGAGTCCTGTCAGCGAGCCCACGCTGGGGCTGGCACACTGAATCTGTGGTTCCGCTGATGACCGCGACCGATCAAGCCGCGTCCTCATCTCTCACAGGCGCCGGCGTGGTGTCGGTCTGCGCACTACTCTTCACCGTCGCGTCGTTCTGGTGGCTCAACGCCAGGCAGGGGCGACTGAAGACGTGGGAGCCTCATGCCTTTGCAGCGATCATCCACTCTTCCACGGCCCGCCTGCGGCTCCCGCTCGTCCTTCACAACACCGGCCCCAAGCCGATCGTCGTACAGGACCTCATCCTGACCTTCCCCGACGAGCCCGCTTCTCACCTGCCGCTGCTGTGGGTGTCCTCACCGTCTCGCCTCCAGCCGGGGCCGGACGAGGATGCGAAGCTGCCGGCCGGCTTCGCTGTGCCCGGCAGAGGAGCACAACAACTCGTCATCGAGTTCGAGGCACCCTTCTCCGGGCTCATGCCCGAAGCCCGTGACTACAAGGTCCAGCTGCAAGCGAGGGTCGGCCACCGCAAGGGGTGGCGCCGCCTGCTGACGTTCACCCTGCGGGCCGCCAACATCATCGATCCGGATCGATACACCGTCTACAACAACGCACCGGTCGAGCTGACGAAAGAAGATCAAAAAAGAGCGGATGCCGCGCTCCTCGAGCTGCTGGAAGAGCAAGGCGACAGCTCCGCTCCGGGCGGCAGGAGGCAGCGGAATTCTCCGAATGACGATGGCGACGCCGACACGGGCCGCTAACGCAGCACCCGCCGGCCGACCGCGTGCCTGAGGCGAGCACGAGATCACGGTTGCTGCGGGTCCGCCCAGCCTGTGGACTCGTACTGGCCGGGCCCCTGGGGGGCGCCGTCCCCGACCACCGGGCAGGCGTCGCCGGCGGGTGTCTCCGCCGCCGCAGGTGGAGTACGCGGCAGTGCTGAGCCGGGTCCTCGAGTCGGGCACCCCGCCGTGGGACGAGACCTGGCAAATACCAGGGGCACGGGTGGAGCGGGCCTGGCAGCGGCTCATCAACAGCGTTCCCGGTGAGACTCGGGAAGCCCTGCTGTATCTGGCAACCAGCGTTTCAGCCGACGTCGCGGCGCTGGAACGGGTGCTGGACATGACCGGGCTGTTCCTGGGCGCGCTCGATGCCGCAGAGGAAGTGGGTCTGGTACGGGCTGTGGCAGGGACCTATGAGCTTGGGCACCCGGTGCTGCGACCGCTGCTCCTGGGGCGCTGCCCAACCTCCGAGCGTCTGCGCGCGTACCAGGCCTGGGCCAAGACCTCCTCGGGCGAGTTGCACACCTGGTACCTGGCAGCAGCCACGGCTGGACCGGACGCTTCCCTGGCCGTAGCCCTCGCCGACACGGCCTGCCGGGAGGAACAGCGCGGCGCCCTCGGGATGGCGGGCCGGGCGTGGCATCGAGCCGCGGAACTGTCGCCGGACGAGCCGGACAAGGCAGTGCGGTTGCTGCGCGCGGCCACGGACGCCTTCCACAGTGGTGACACCAGCGACGCAGCCCCTTGGTGCGACCAGGCGCTGCGTTGGAGCGCCGACCCCCGGCTCACCGCCGACATCGAGCTTCTCCGGGGACAGGCATGCGGATGGCTGGGGATGCCGGGCCGTGCGCACCAGCTGCTGCCCACTGCGGCAAGAGCAGTCGAATCCGTTGACCGGGCGCGGGCCTGCGCACTCTACGGAGCAGCCGCCGTGCCGGCGCTGATGGACGGGCGGATCACGTCGGCGACCGCCGCCGTCACACGCTGCACCGACCAGACCGTCCCGACCTCCCCCTTCCACCCGCGACAAGATCCGCACGCGACCTGGTCCGTGCGCTGGGCACACCTCAAACGCCACCCTCTGCACCTTCCCCTGATCGGTCACACCGGCGGGGTACGGGCGGTGGCAGCATTCACCCCGACGGCGGCCCCCTCCTCGCCTCCGGCAGCTGGGACGGATCCATACGCCTCTGGAACCCCACCGCCGCGCGGCAGATCGGCGAACCCCTGCGCGGTCACACGGACGTGATATCAGCGCTGACGACATTCACCGGCCCCGGCGGACACACCCACCTCGCCACCGGCAGCCGCGACGGGGCGTTGCGAGTGTGGGACCTGGCCTCCGCACGATCGGCAGGTCTGCCGATGTATGGCCACCGCGGCGTGGTCGGGGCTGTGGCGGCGTTCACGAGTCCCGACGGCCGCGCCTTCCTCGCCAGCGGCGGCGACGACGGCTCACTACGTCTGTGGGACCCGGCCATCGCACAAGAGGCCAGGCGACCGCTTCGCAATGACACGGAGGGGGTGTCGTTACTGGTGGCATTCGCCGGCCGCGACCGTCGCACCCTCCTGGCCATCGGCAGCCGGGACGGGTCAATACGGATCTGGGACCCGGCCACGGCACAACCAGTCGGCTCGGTGATGCGTGGGCACACCACCAGAGTGTCGGCGCTGACGGCGTTCACCGGTCCCCGCCGTCGTACCCTTCTCCCCAGCAGCGGCGACGACGGCTCAATACACCTGTGGGACCCAGCCACCACACAGCAGGTCGGCAGAGCCATGCACGGCCACGACGCAGGGGTCTCGGCGCTGACGGCGTTCACCCATCCCGACGGAGGCACCCTCCTCGCGATCGGCAGCTGGGACGGATCCATACGTCTCTGGGACCCGGCCACCAGGCGACCGGCCGGTCTGCCGCTTCAAGGTGCCACCGAGGCGGTGTCGGCGCTGACGGCGTTCACCGGTCCCGGCCGACGCGCCTTCCTGGCCATCGGCCGCGACGACGGGTCGCTGCAGGTCTGGGACACATCCACCGCTCAACCGGGCGACTCGGCAGTCCATGGCCACACGGGCACGGTGTCGGCGCTGGCGGCATTCCTCGGTCCCGACGGCCGCACCCTCCTCGCCTCCGGCGGCCGGGACAAGTCCGTACGGGTGTGGGACCCGTCCAGCGGACAAGCGGTCGGCCCGGGGATGCACGGCCACACCGGCCTGGTGACGACTGTGATCGCGTTCCCGGGTCCCGACGGCACCCCTCTGCTCGCCACCGGAAGCCGGGACGGGGTGGTGCGCGTGTGCCGCCCTGTCACCGGGGACGTCAGCCTTACGGTTCCCCTCGGCATTGAGGTGCTCGCCCTCGCGGCGGTCGGAACGGATCTGGCCCTCGTCACGGCCGAAGGTGTGGTGATGATCCGTATGGAACGCGGCCTGTGCCCGTGATGCGCGTCCTCGGCTCTGCCATCACCCACGTGCCCGGCGACGGCCTCACGGCCGGCTGGCCTCCGGGCGGCCTGCATCGGTCGGCGGCGACTCAACTGCCGCTCGGCTGGGCCCTGCGCGTCGGCGGGATCGGTCTGGGACTCGCCGTCGCCGATCGCCTGGGATCCGCCGACGCCGCGCTCGTCAAGGACCTCCTCGAAGACCCCACCCGATTCCGTTTGGAACTCGTAGAAAGCAGAAGCCGGGGTGTGGGCGGGGGCGGTTCGACGGCGTGCGGATCTTTTGCCTCGCCGGCTCGAGCTCAGTGCGCAGCGTGGTTGTGGGCGTCCTTGTCCATGATGCGCATCCGCTTCATGAAGTTGTTGAAGTTCCCGCCCATCGACTCGTGGTTGTGCATGCCGGAGATGGACGAGCGCCCACACACCTCGTAGAACGTCGGCATCTTGCCGTTGTCGATGTTGTACAGGTGCACCTTCGTCCCGTGCTTCCTGGCGAAGCTCTGCACGCATGCGCTCCCGTTCGGGATACCGGTGGTGCTGCCGGTGGGGACAGCCTCGTTCAGGCCGCCTCCGCTCTTCCTCATGCCACCGCTGTTGTAGGAAGAGGCGAAGGCGAACTCGTCACAGTTCAGTTTGTCCGTCGCATCGTCCAGCGCGCTGGCGTCGCCGTTTTCCGCAGCCCAGTTGGAGGGGCAGATGCGGTCTCGGTTCCTCGTGTTCTGTGCGCTGTCGCCCATGTAGTACAGGGGCTTGTCCTGTGGTTCGGAGTCGGCATGGTTCGGCAGCACGGTCTGGATCAGCCATGGGTGCGCCGCGGCCTGCGGGTACCTCTTGGCGTTGAACACATACGTCGGGGCCGAGTTGTCGAAGACATAGCCCGTGGACCCCCACTTCGTCTTGACGGTGTCGCAGCGGATCTGATCCAGGTCGGGGTGTTCTTCCAGTAGCCCTTGCTCCACTGGTAGTCGACCTTCTGCTCGATGCCGGGAGAATGGACCGTGCCCTCGATCTCGACGTCCGGCTTGTACCAGTACTTCATGTCGGCTGCGGTCGCATTCCACGTGTACTTCGTGGTCAGCGACGCCTTGTGCCTGTCGCCGGGCTTCCAGGTCGGCGTGGCTGTCCAGTCCCCGCCCTGGGGCTTGATCGGCTGCACGAGCCCTGGCATATGTGACCGTTGAAGGCAGACAGGCTGATGCCACCGTCGACATCGGGCGGAATGTTGACCCCCTCGATGGTGAGGCCCAGCCCCTCGTCGACCTGCTTCCAGGCCGGTCCGGCGGACGGCTTCTTGCCCGACACCGGGCGGGCTCCGGCCCTGGCTGCTTCCTCGGGGCCTGCAGCCGGCCGTGTGGACGGTGCGGCGTTGGGGTTGGGGTTGGGGTTCGGATCGAAGGTATCGGCGGATGCGGTGGTCGCAACGCCGGATCCCAGGAGCAGCACGATGGCGGCGCCGCAGGCCAAGCGGGACAGGATGCGACTTTCTCTGGAGGTCCCAGGCAAGAGATGCTTCCCCTCAGTGCTCAAAGGCATACATCCGGCGCCCCTGCAGCCGTCACCACCACGAGTACGAGGAGCGTGCACCGCTCTATAGCAAGGCGTTCAGTCGCCTGGCTGATCGACGATGTCGCGGTCCTCGACTCGAACGGCCCGGAAGTGCATCTGCCCCACCGGAACCGTTAGCAACGAATTAGGGAACCAACGAGACTCCTGTACCGGTGGGTTGAGACTTCGAACATCTCCCTCAACGGCACGGGAGCCTCGTGCATTGCGGGCCCCCTCACGGTCACTCGATCAGTGGCCACGTTGACATTGCTCAGTAAATACCAAGCTCAGTACCAGCCGATCCATGGGCCCTGAGATGGTGCGGTTTGACGCTTGAAGTGCTCGATTCCATCCGGCCCCCAGGCACCGACCCAAATGCGGCCGTCCGAGAAATAGCCGTTCCGTGGAGAGCTTACGAGGTTTCCGCCGAGGTCTTCCCAGCCGGACCAGCCCCCGCTCGCTGCAGAATCCTGCCACTTGTGGAACATCTCGTGGTAGATGCCGATCACGAATACATCCAGACGGCAGTCCGAGTTGCGTGCTGCCGAGGGGTTGTAGATTATTGCCCCGCCGAGGCTCACCCAACCACTCCATGAACTGGTGTCATAGGGGCGGTTTTCCCACCGGTGCCACAACGCGTTGTCGCTTCCGCGAGTGAACTCCTCCCGACGTCCGTCACAGTTGTTGATGCCGAACACCGGATTCGGGAGGGTGACACTGGCCAACGGTACAGCGCTGTGGCTCACCGGCGCGGTAGTGGCTTGCTGGCGGGACGCGCCCACGGATGCGGCTCCCGCGACATCGATCGACAACGGCGCGGCTGCCCGGGAGACGGGAGGCGGAGCAGCGGCGACCGCCGGGGATGAGGTACCGACCGTCAAGGCCGCGCCCACCATCGCCCCAGCCGCCAAGGGTGTAGCAAGTCGAGCGATGGGCCTCTTCCTGTTCATGCGATTCTCGCTTTCTGCCGTTGTCGCAGGGGCATGACATGGCCCCCGGTCCTGTGTACTCCGGGCGTGAGCGTTACTCGTGGGGCCCCGTCCCGGCCGGCTGTTACGGCTTGCTTTTGCTGAGGGTGACGGTTTTCAGATCAGATGCCCCCTAATTCAACGGACAGGACACCTGACTTCGATGCGCGCTGATTCAGACGGTCGGACAACCGTTGTCAGAACGCAGCGCACTCCAGGTGTGCGTTCCAACCCGGCCGTCGACGGTGAGCCTTATGCTGCACCCCCTGTTGTTGTCCCACGTCTGGAATCCCTTGACAGCCGCGAGGGTCTTGCCTCCGAAGTCCCCGTCCACGCCGTCACCGTCGGGGCCGGTGGAGCCGAGGTTCCAGCCCCAGACGTAGACCAGCAGGCACTGGACTTCGCGAACCCGGTCGTTGTTGTTGCCGTACACCGTTTCGACGGTCCCGCTGTAGAAGCCGCACGACCAGGACTTGACCTGCGTTTTGGAGGCACTCATGGACGTGGACGCCGGGGTGGCGGCCGCGGTCCCGGCGGCGGTCAGGCCGAGGCCTGCCGCGAGGGCGGTTGCGGCGCACGCTGCGGCGAACCTGGTGCTGACGGACATGCTGATCTCCTCGTGTCGTCCTCGACGGGGAAAAGATCTCTTCTTCGAATGATTGACGGCCAGGAATAAATGACCGAATTCGGTTCGTGAAGGATGTTGCCAGCGGTGCCGCGAACTGGCAATCATATGTCGCCTGGACTTAATAGCCGAGGCCGCACGGGGGGAACGGCATGCTCCGCATTCATTTCACCGACGCTGATTTAGCGCGCACGCGCGTGGCCGCCGCCCCGGACCCGCTGTGGGAGATCACGTTCAGCCTGCACCGCTTCCAAACCCGCCAGGGCCGCTGGGCATACGCCGACTGGCATCGCCGCGCACTCGCGGCTCTGAGCGAGAAAGGGCTCGGCCGGGCGCTGCCGACGAGACTTCTGCCGCTGTTCCCGAGAGCCGCCTACTTCCCCGACTTCCTCAATCCCGCCGAGGCCTCCCTCGGCCTCGCCGCCGGCCTTGCGGCGATCGTGGACACCCCACCGGACCGGGTCCGCAACGAAGTGGGCCGTCTGGCTGTCCAGCCGACGGGCGCACCGCCGTGGCTCGCCGGTCTCACCGAGAAGGAGAACCGCGAAGAACTCGCCGCGGCACTCAAGGACTACCACAACGCCGCGATCGCCCCGTACGACGACCAGATACGCGCCCGCCTCGACAGCGACCGGCACATCCGCTGCCGTGCCCTGCTGCACGGCGGGGTGGAGCGGCTGCTCGGCAGCTTCGGCACGATGATGCGCTGGCGGGCTCCAGTCCTGCACGTCGAGTACCCGGTGGAGGACCGCGATCTTCATCTCGGCGGGCGCGGCCTGCTACTGGTCCCCTCGTACTTCTGCTGGCGGATACCAGTCGCGCTCTCGGACCCCGAACTGCCACAGGTGCTGGTCTACCCGCTGCACCCCGTGTCCGCCCCCGAAGCCGTCGGGACCCGTAGCGAGCGGCCTCTCGCCGTCCTCCTGGGCCGTACCCGTGCCAACGTCCTGCGCTCCACCGCGACCGGTGCCACCACCGGCGAACTGGCGCGGGCCGCAGGCATCTCGGCGTCGGCCGCCAGTCAGCACACCACCGCCCTGCGCGACGCCGGCCTGATCAGCACCCGGCGCAACGCGGCCTCCGTGCTGCACACCCTCACCCCTCTCGGGGCATCCCTGCTGCGCATGGGCAGACCCGGAGGGCCGTAGCCGCCTCGCTCAACCCAGCGCCCAAGAACCAACCGCCCAGGGACCGGAAGGCTGTCTGGGTCAGTGGCCCGAACGCTGGTAAACGCCCGGAGTGATGCCGTACGTACGCTTGAACCAGCGGTTGCAATGCGACTGATCCGAGAAACCTGACGCCGCAGCATCCGTCGGCACCATGCCGCTCGTTGGCAAACGCCGCGCCCGACGAAGACGGATTTCCCAACGGAGTCCTTCAGGACGTGGAGGACGTCAAGTGGGCGCATTGCGTCCCGGCCGGGCGAGGGGTTGCCCGGCCGGGTCTTCGGCGTCAGCCGATCGTCAGTATCCGGGCCTTGCTCGGCACTCCCTGGGCGTCGAGCGCGAACAGCATGTATGTCCCTGGCAGGGCGACGCCCGGGTCGGCCGGGATGTCGACCTGGTACGAGGTACCGGCCGTGCCCCGGAACCGCAGTGGCACACGGCGCTGGTCGTTGTCGGTGGAGTGGGTCGCCGCACTGGCGCGTACGAGGGCGAAGGAGGTGACCGCCTTGTCGGTGGTTACCGACAGCTGGGCGCCGTTGTCTGCCCGGCCGGGCACCTGACCGGTGATGGCCGGACGGGGCCTTTCGCTGCCGTCCGCGTTGAGCAGATACGGCGGGGTGAAGATCGCGCCGTCCAGGTGGTTCGTGGCGCAGTCCCCGCACAGGCCCCCGCCGCCGGAGAAGATCCGGCCGTCCGGCAGCAGATTGGCGACGCTGTGGTAGTTGCGCGGCACGGCCATCGCCGCGGCGGGCGTGAACTTCCCGGTGGCCGGATCCCAGATCTCCGGGGTCATGACGGACGTCGCGTCGCTGAACGGAACGGGGTAGGACTGTCCGCCGAACACCGCGACCTTCCCGTCAGGCATGACGACGCTGTTGCTGAACGCGCGCGCGAAGCGCATGTCCCCGGTACGGGCACTCACCGGCTGTCCGCCGCCGCTCGCGTCGACGGTGTAGGCACGGCTCGTGGCCTTGGCCTTCTCGTAGGCGGTGGCGCCGCCGAGGGTGAGCAACTTGTCGATGTCATACGCGACCGCGTTGCCGTTCATGGCGTCCTGGCTGTCAGCACGGGTCCCGGCCGGCGCGATGGTCCCGGCGCCCGCCGTGGTGATCCAGTTCATCTGCTTGCTCGGGCCGAGCTGCAGCACCCGGCCGTCCGAAGTGGCGTGCAGCCACTCATGGTTGTCCGCCCGGTAGGGACCTGCCGGGTCCGCGGTCATGGTCGGGGCGGCGGGAACGCCGGGCAGGGTGCGCCAGGTTGCCGTGGCAGGCGACCACACTTCGGCGTTCTTGCCGCCCGCGCCGCCGCTCCAGGAACCGCCCAGGACGAAGGCGTCGCCGTTGGACAGCAGGGTCATCGCCTGGTAGCCCCGGGGTATGTGCATGTCCGCAGTCGACGTCCAGGCGTCCGTCGCCGGGTCGTAGATGCTGGCACGCTCCGCGTTGCTGCCGCCGGTGACCAGGACGCGCCCGTCGGACAGGATGGCGATCCCCGGGCAGAACATGTCGTGCCCGGTGTTGTCGATACGCCGCTGTGAGACCTGACCAGTCGTCAGGTCCATGATTGCGGTCTGGGTGTAGCCATTGCTGCCGCCGAACCGGTCGACGCCGTACGCCGACCAGGCGAGCAGTTTGTTGTTCGGCAGGACGGCCGTGGCCACCGGCACCAGGGGGAAGCCCTTCACCGGACCCCACGCACCCGCTTGGGCGGGATCCGCCGGCCCGGCCAGCCGGATTTCGGCCGCCGAGGACCAGGGGCCGCGGCCGCCCGCCTCGGAGGTGGCGGTCAGGCGTACATACCGGGCCGTCACCGGCCGAACGAACGAGGCCCCCTTGATCGTGTCGTCATCGGCCCAGGTGCCGGAGGCCACCGGCGCACCGAAGAACGCACCGTCCGAGCTGGTGGTGACAGTGAAGACGCCGATCCGGCCGTTCGCCGAGCCCTGACGCGGCTGATAGGTGAGCTGGGAGACCGTGTGGGGCGTCTTCATGTCGATGGTGATGCTGTGCGGCAGCGCAGCGGGGGTCCCCGACCACTTGCTGTGCCAGATGGTGTCGGCATCGCCGTCCAGTACGTTGGCGGCGCGTCCGTCCTCCGCGGCACTCTCCTCGTCGCTTGCGGTGGCGGTCCAACCCTCGCGCGACAGGTCGACGACACCGGCGGTGGAACCTGGATCGCCGAGCAGGTCCAGCTCCGCCGCGGACGTCCATGGGCCCCGTCCGCCCGCTTCGGTCAGTGCCGTCAGCCGCACATACCGGGTGCCCTGCGCGGCGAAGGACAGCGTCTTGACCGTGGCGTCGTCCGCAAGAGTGCCGGAGGCCACCGGCCCGCCCCATGCCCGGCCGTCGTTGCTCAGCCGGATCTCGTACTTGCCGATACGGCCGTTGGGGCTGACGGCCCGCGGCCGGTAGACGATCGCCGACACCACGGCGGTGCGGTGCATGTCGATGGTGATGCTGTGCGGCAGCGGAGCGGGGGTGCCCGACCACTTGCTGTGCCAGATGGTGTCGGTATCACCGTCCAGTACGTTGGTGGCGCGTCCGTTCTCCGCGGCGCTCTCCTCGTCGCTGGCGGTCACCGTCCACCCGTCCCGTGGCAGCACTGGTGCAGCGGGTTCCATGGCGGATGCGGGCGCCACCGCGTGGTGTGGCGCGAACCCCGCACCGGTAGGGCCGGGCACCCCTGAGGCGTCGGCCTTTGCGTCTCCCTGGCCGAAGCCCGCCAAGGGGAGCAGTGCGGTGGCCACGGCCAGCAGCGCGACGAGGATGAGAGCGCGGGAACCTATCAGGGAACGCCATGGCTTGCGGGATGAGCCGGATCTGCGAACACGCGGTATCGGCACGGTGATGGTCTCCGAAGATGAGAAGGCGCCTTGCGACGCAGCCAGATGATGACCATCAACGGCTGTGTGGTGCCAGGGCGTACAGACGGTTCTGAGCCAATGAAGGCAGGTGGGCGCACCTGGGTTGAGCCGGGGTCGGCCAGGGTCGGGACGGACGGCGCTCAGACGCGATTACGTAACCCGCTAGCGTGAGTGCGACAGCGCCTATGCACCTGATCCTCATAGGGCGGTGTCCTTCCGGTGGAAGCATGCGGGAATGCCGCTGACGGGCCGTGCGAGTCAGCGCGACGAGCTTGTCCACCACCGATCACTAGGACAATCAGGAGCCGCCGAAATACGGATACGTGAAGTTCCCACGTGATCTTGGACACTCGATCTCTGTGCCGCGAGGGCGTGCTGGTGGCGCTGCCTGGCCTCGGCCGGGGTGAAATAGCCCAAGACCTTGTGCTTGCGCAGCCGGCGCCGATGGAACGCCCTCTTCAGCTCGGCGACCTCCTTCTTCAGAGCGCCCACAAACAGCGCCAGGCTCTCCCGTCGCGGAAGCTGACGGCCCCGATGCCGGGCGGGATCAGGGCCGTCTGACGCGCACGCCCCGCGCTCGGCTGCGGGCGTGCGCGCGTCTCCCGTACAAGGCACCCCACGCGCCCAGGTCACGCACCCGTCGCACCAAACCAGTCCGCCGCCACCGGCTCCCCAACCGCAGCGCCTCCCGAGAAGACGACGGCTCCCCCTTCCCGGCGGCACACAACCGCCTGGAACGCCCCGACTTGTCGAGCCGCGGGACGCCTGCCCTCCCAGCGGCCCGGACCATACTGAGCACATGGGTCACGCTGAAGGAACCGGCGGCGCCGAAGGACAAGGAGCACCGCAGCATGCGGTGATCCAGTACGAGCAGAACAACGCCTGGATCATCGTCGTCCCGGGCACCCCGGACATCAGCTCCATCGCCCCGCTCGCCAATGCGATGGAGAACGCCGCCAGGAAGCACACCCTCCTCGTCGTGGACGCCTCCGCCGTCACCTTCGCGGACTCGTCGTTCCTGAACCTGCTGCTGCGCATCCACCATTCCGGCACGACCGCACTCCGCCTGGTCGGCCCCCCACCACAGCTGCAACGCGTCCTGCTGCTCACCGGAGCCGACACCGTCCTCGACGTACGCGCCACCGTCCACGACGCCACCCTCCCCTAGTAGCAGCTGGGGCGCCCGTGGGAAGCAGGCGAATCCGCTGCATCGCTGGGCCTGGTGTTCCCGGGGTGGGAGGGATGTGGTCTGGGAGAATTCCTCCATGCCGGGGATTCAACTGCGGGAGCTCCGGGTGGACGCGGTCGCGCGGACGTACTGCGCCGAGACGGCGGCGACCGGCTTGGATCCCTGGTGGCTCTACGCCTTCTCGTCCATGTTCGCCTCGGTCCGCGAGCAACGCTGGGATCGAGTCTGCAACGACCACACCCGGCTGACCGGCCGCCTCCCCCTCGCTCTCCGCGATGTCCTATCGGCACAAGTGAGAGAACCTGACACTGCGGAGCAGGCCAACTGAACCACAGCCACCGCCTGACGGCTTGGCCTGCGAGCACGGGCCGGATTCTGACACCCGCCCGCGTCCGCAGGGGGTTTCAGAAACCTGCACGCGAGGACCGGGACACCAGCCGGCGCACCGAAACCGTCCCGCCCCGGGCCCTTGGTCGGCCGCCGGGTTCGAAGCACCGCCGCCGAGCAGCCCGCCATGATGTGGGCAGAGTGCTTGCCACCGGCGAGGCGTTCAGCCGTCCCGCCCACCAGGCGGGCTTCACCCGGGTCTGGGCGGCGCCTTCGACGAACAGCCCATCCGGATCGGCCGCACGGCACGCCGCGTGCTCGCTCCACCCCTCGTCCGCGCCCATCCTGATCCCGCCCATCTCCCCGACCGACCGGCCCCGCTCCCCCAACACGCGGAACATGCATGCGAGACCGTACGGCAACCGCAGCCGGGCAGGAAAAATCGTCACCTGCGCCGCCGTGTCACCATGTCACCCTACGTAGTAGCCAGCTACCTTCAGTGACGGATAGTGATAGCGGCAAGACGGAAGAGACGGGTGGACGACGGATGCGTGGGACGCGACGCGTGATGTGGGTGCTCGGAGCTTGTGCGGCGACGCTGACACTGGCGCTGGCGACGCCGGGCACAGCGCAGGCGGCCAACGGCGTGCTGATCATTGACGGGGCGCTGCACACGAACCCGTCGGGCTGCCTCCCGCTCGGGGACTTCGCGCCCTCGAAGGTCACCAACCTCACAGACGAGGTGGCCTTCGTGTGGTCAAGGCCCAACTGCACCGGACAGGTGACGCGCGCCGTGCTGCCAGGTCAGGTCGTGCGCCCGGCCCCCGGCATGAGCCTGTTCATCGCCTGACGGCACGTGGCGTTCGCTCCGCACCCCCGCATCGCAGGCTACTCCTGACCCGACAGACCGGTGCGGAGCGAAGGGGCGAGCCGCTCGCGGAACGGAGCGATCCTGGGATTCGCCAGCTCGCTCCGCAGGGCCGCGAGGGGCAACGGAAGGCTCGACACACGGGACGGAGCCGACGGCACTGGGTGCCGCGGTGAAGGCGGCCGGGGGACGGTTGCGCGACGCGAGAATCCGTCACTTTGCGCCGATCATCATGGAACGCCAAGCGCACCACGCTGGAAACCTCAGGCGAACACGCTGATCCCCCGGGGCCCGCAAACCGACGGCGCCGCCGTACCGGACGCCATGTGCGCCTATCGAAGTGCGGCAACGCATCCCTCGTTCACAGCGCTGCGAGGACGAAGGTCAACAATCCAGGGAGAGGGTGGCACTGCCCGCGAAGGCCAGGGGACCCCGTAGCAGGGCGCTGGTGTAGGTGGCTCCCTCGATGGGCTGCACGCCTGGGTCCTCGCACGGGAGGCGATGGTCCCGCTCAACTACGGCGCACCGAAGGCAGCGGCAGACCTCGCCGGACCAGGCCTGGCTCACCGCCGGCACCCGGCCGACCGCCGCGCCGGCACCCGGCCGACCGCCGCGGCGACACTGGCGGTCGCCGTCGCCGCCCGCGCCTACGCCCTCAACCACCCCAGCGAGCAGGCCCGCACCGCACTCACCGCCGCAGACGCCCCATGAACCGGCTCCCCGAGTCCGAGCGGTCGGACACGTGGCTGACGTACGGCGAGCAGAAACACCACGTCCACCTCAGCCACGCCTTCACTGCCCTCGGGGACACCCGCCCCGCCCGGGAGAGCCAGCAGCGGGCGCCGGAACTATCCGCGCCGACCAGCATGATGACGCGCGCCCTGCGGGTGCCCAGCGTGCTGTCCGCTCCCCGCAGGCGGCTGTCGAGAATCATGAGGCGGCCGAGGATGCCGTACTTGCGGGCGATGAGGGTGCGGTAGCGGGCGCCGGCCGCATCGGTGATCTCGACGGTGGCCGGGACCTGGTCACCGGTGGGGTTGCCGCGCAGCTCGCAGGGGCCCAGGAGGATGTCGCTGCGGGCCGGATCCGCTTGTCCTTCCAGGAGTCGGCGGGGGTGCGCAGGCCCAGCGTGTCGCCGTCGCGTACCACCCACACCGGGGTGGCGACTGGGGGTGTCCGCCGCCGTCACCACGGTCAGAGAGGGACCCGCGAACACCGGCCCTGAGCGTTGAACGAGCAGCAAACAGAACCGCTGCCGCGATGAGGCGCCGTTAGTGCAGGATGCTGACAGCGCGGGCGATGACGAGGAGCGAGGTCACCAGCGCGGAAACGCTCTGGACGCTCATCATGACCTTGGCGCGGGTAGACAGCGGCATGGTGTCTGTCGGGCTGAAGGCAGTGGAATTGGTGACGGACACATACAGGTAGTCCATCAGAGTGGGGACCCAGTCGGAGGTGCCACTGGCACCATCGGCGACTTCCTGGACGGCGTCGTCGTTCTCGTCCTGCGAGAACCGGAAGTCCGCAAGAGGCAACTCGGTACGGGGCGCCTGGGTGCGGGATACCGGGCCGCCCCTGTCCAACTCCCAGTACGCCAGACCGAAGACGATGATGTTGGTGAGCCAGACCTGTAATGCGGCCAGCAGCAGCGAGCGGCCGTCCTTCACCCCGGCGTACACCAGCTCGTGGACCAAAATCCCGAGGGCGACGAGATTGCTCGTCGCAATGACGGCAACGAGGGTCAAGGACAGCACACGGAAGACTCTGGTCTGACGGGTGAGGCGCTTCGGGTTGATCGCAACGAGCGGTACGAGCAGAAGACACTCCAGGGCGGGCAGCACATACCGGGGAGCGATCAGCAGCCGCTGCGGCAGACCCAGATACAAGATGATCGCGGCAAGGGTCGCGACCACCCCGGGCAGCCGTGCTTCCCCTCTCCGTTCATGACGAGGATGCCTGGTCTGGGCCTCTCCGCGCGGACGCGCCATGTCCCCCCTTCCGGGCAACTTCACAACAGGCTTGCAGCCACGCCCCGCAGAACCGGCGAGTTCGTACTCGGTGCCGCACCAGCCGCCGGACGCGTGATGCTCCCGGGTGACCGTGCATCTACACCATATGGTCGGCGCCGCCCTCCGCGGCGCTTCTCACGTGGTCACTGTCTGAGTTCCGATGCAGTTGCGGCGACCCGCTCCTCCACCTGAAGTCCGGGCAGATGCAAAAATCGGATGCTCGGACGTGCGTCAACACCCCGAGATCGAGGGGAAGCTACCTGGTGGCATCTCGGGACGCCGCGACGGGAAGCCCCCTTCTGCGTGGGCCCTTTCCCCCATGCGCCTGAACGCCAGTGTGCTGGACAGGGGTGCGAGGTGGCCGGGGCGGACCTCCGTGCATCGCGGGCCAGTGTCAGAGCCCGGCCGTGAACCGGCCGGTCGCGGAAACGGCGGTCAGCGCCGGGACAGCCAGACGAAGGAAAACCTACGGAGCATGGAAGTGGGCCCGAACTCGTCAAGTCCGGGCCCACGCACCCACGGAGGTCAGACGGAGCGGCCGCCGAACGGGGCGTCCGGACCGTAGTAGGTGCCCAGTTCCTCGCGGTAGCCGGCGTCGCCGAGGTGCTTGTCGCGGTGGAACTCGGGAGCGTTCTTGATCTGTTCCCTGGTGCGGTCGACCAGGATCTTCTTGTCTTCCGGGTCGATCCGGACCACGGTGCTCGCAGGGAGGAGAACCTCCTTGCCGAAGATCCAGATCCCGGTGTCCACGACCAGGTAGGCGTCACCGACCTCGTCGGAGTGCTTGTCGACCTTGCCGATGCTGCCGTCGGTCGCCTCGACCTTGTAGCCGGTCAGATCGGCACCGGCCAGGTGGCCCGAAGTCGACCTGTAACTCCACACACCCTCAGTCACGCGAAAACAACTCCTCCGGTAAACAAAAGACAGCGAGCATTTCGCTGCGTGCCTCATGCAGGGCGGGTTTTTGCTCTGCACCCACTCCGATTGCCCCGCACTGGCCGCTCCATTCATCCGGTACACGCGCTGAATTCAGCCAGACCCGGATCCGCTCAGCGGCGCCATAGGCCGCTACCGGGCGTGGGCGGGGCCCACGAAGCCGATCAGCCACAGCACCCGTACGACGATCGCGACCCATCAGAAGATCTTCAACGCAAAACCTGCACCGAAGAGCGTCAGAACCAGCAGAATAACAAGCAGCAGGGGCACCCTGATTATCAACGCCGGAAGCCGCGTGCCCAGACCTCCCCCGCTCACACATACGGATTTAAGAACCGCGATCATGCCGACGCTGAAATAGCCGGTCGGCCCATAGCCCTGAAATGACCTCCGCTGCATCAGGCCCCGGCCCACGCCTGATTGCCACCGCAACAGACTTTGCCGCACCCCGCCGCTGCCGCCCGCGGCGGCCAGGGGCGCAGCAACGCCGCTGTGCCCAGACAGCCGGGCTCAAGGCGGAAGCGGGACCGAGGAACTCATGACCGAGACGCGGTCGGCGTCGACCCCATCTTCTTCCGGCCCTTGCCAGTGGACAGCAGCACCTTTGCGACGCCCGGACACCAGGCGGCGGCCGCCAGACTCGCGGCGGCCACGCCGGTGCCCTCCTGTACGAGAGCCGCGACCTCCGGGGTAGCCAGGGAGAGAGCTCACCGCCGTGCGGCGGGGCGGCGGGGCGGCGGCATGTACCTCCCATCCGAGAACAGCCGCCTGGGTGATCGGGCCACGGCTGTTCAGGGCCTCGCCCAGATGCGAGTCCATCACCAGGCTGACGGGCGCAGGACACGCGGGTGATGCTGGCCGCTCCCGGCCGCCTCGCAAGCCAGCCCGTCAAGCAGCCGAACGGTGACCAGGGTCCTAGCCGAAGCCGTTCCACGTGGCCACCGGCATGGGTGGTCGACCTTCCTCTAGAGTCGGCCGTATGACGCAGGCACTGGCCGAGGACCGCGGTGGGCGGTCCCGCGACGCGATTCTCGACACCGCCAGCGAGCTGATGTCGCAGCACGGCTACGCGGCCACCTCCATCTCGATGATCTCCACCGCATGTGGTCTGCCGACCAGCTCCATCTACTGGCATTTCGGCAGCAAAGAAGGGATCTACGTCGCGGTGCTGGAGCGCGCCAGGACCGCTCTGCTGGCGGCCCTGCCTCCGGTCGAGGTGCCGGGCGCCGACGTCGCGCGGCGCCTGGACACCTTCCTCCAAGAGGTCGAGGACGCGCACCAGCGTCATCCGCACGGCGTGAAGCTGCTGATGGGGCTGAGCATCGTGCAACAGGACGCCAGCGCGGCGGCCGTGGCCCAGGTCCACGACTATCGCGACGCGCTGGTGACCTGGGCCCAGGAATCGGTGAGCGCCGTCTTCGGGCTGCGTGACCGCCCGGAGGTTTCGGGCGAACTGGCCCGCTTCACCCTCCGGATGGCGAGCGGAGCCGCCGTTGCCCGCTGGTTCGACCCGGACGCCGTCCTGGAGACCGGACCATTGCGCGTCGCGTTGCTGGCGCTGGCGGCCCACCACGGTGTTCCGATGCCCGGCACCGAGAGCCAGGCCCAGCCCTCGCCTGGCGTCACGAACGGGGAATGACGACCCGGTATTTGCCGCCAGGGGTCTGCGCGGGCGGTTCACGGGCGCACTCGATGCCCACCGCGTCCACCTGGTGGGCGGTGAGCAGGCCGGCCAGCCGCCTGCGCACCGCCTCCCACAGCCGGTCCTGATCGGCTCCGGCGGCGGCCCGCAACCGCACCCGCACCCGCACCCGCACCCGCACCCGCACCCGCACGGTGGTTGCCGACGTCTGCACGATCTGGAACAGGTCGATGTCCGGGATGCTTTCCAGGAGCGTCTCGAACACCATGGGCACGTTACGGACCAGCCCGCCGCCACGGCGCGGGAAGGACAACAGATTGGCGGCCCGGCCTCGGACCTTGATCGCGGGCGGCGGGTCTCCGCACGGGCACGGGTCCTCCCGCGAAGGGCTCCTGACCTGGCTGAGTGGGGCGGTGGTCGGCATCGACCGGGTCCAGGACCAACCAGTTGTTGTGGATGTGCGGCCATCCGAAGGGGCAGCCGTATCCCAGAGCGAGGCTCTCGTTGCAGCCATAGGTGTTGACCCACTGCGCCAGGAAGGCGGAGCGGACACGCAGGTGCTCGCGGTCGCTGATGCCCTCGGCCATCAGCGACACCACGGCCGGGGCGATGTGCAGACGACCGGCCAGTTGCCCGCCCGCGAGCAACGCGATCACATTGGCGCAGCCGCCCAGGAACACCGGCTGGTCCCGGTTGAGCTGGTCCACCAGTGCGGGCAGCGGGCTGTGCACCGACAGGACCCGGCTGCGCCGTGCGTGCAGCCGGCCCGCGGGAGCGGGCCATAACGGCGCAAGCGGCGAGATGGCCACTCGTGGCGACGACGTGCGCCGACCGCGTCCGGCGGGCGAGCATCCGTGCCGTCGAGGAGGCGGTGAGGGTGCGGTAGGCGGCGCGCAGCGGCAGGGGCCTGACCACCGCCGCGGCTCGGTCCTCGAGCAGTAACACACCGCGGTGCCCGGTGGTTCCGGAGGTGATCAAGACCAGGTATCTGCCCGGGAAGCGCTCGCCGACCCATGCGGGATCGGCGACGAAGGCTCGTACACGGTCGATGGTCGCCTCCCGATCGGTGACCCAGTCGTCGAAGTGGGCCATGAGCGTCTGTTTGTGCGTCACCAGCAGCAGCGCCGGGTCCTGCACGCGATCCGGCACGGTCCGGCACAGCTGTCGCTGGTACGGGGAGTGGGTGTGGCCGAAGGCGACCATCGAGGCCAGGCGCTCTCGCTGCCGCATCGCCAGTGCGTCAGGCCCCTGCCGCCGGCCCCGGCGCCCGTCCCGCAGCAAACCGAACGGCGAGGTCATTGCATGGCTCCTCCTGGGGTGGGGGAAGGCTGCCAGAACGCGCAGTGGTGGTCGGCGGCGAAACCGGTCGTGGGGGCGATTCGGTCCGGTGCCAGCACCTGGATACGGTCCCCGGCGGCCGTATGGCGCGGCCACGCCGGTGCGCCGGGCCCGTTGGGATTGCCGGTGGCCGCGAACCGCGCCCAGTAGGCGGTCATCGTGGCGGACAGCCGCCGCTGGGCAGGCGTCAGGGGCCGTACGGCATCCATCGGGAAGAGGTAGGCCAGTTCGGAGGCGTGGAACGCGCCCTGCGGGGTGTGCGGCGCTGGGATGAAGGGCGGCGCCTCGGGGTCGTTGAACTCGTAGGCGTACACGGGCACCCGGCCGCTGTACAGGCGGCTGTCGGCTCGTGCCGGGCAGGCGAACCGCTGGTCGGTGCCGACGGCGGAATAGGCCAGGTCGGGGGACGGATATGCGGATGCGGGATACGTACCGAGAACCGCGGCCGCACGGTCGCCGTACTGGAGCCTGATCAGGGCGGCGTACGAGGCGGGGGTCAGCGGGCCGTCGCCGAGCAGATCCACGTACAGCGCGGTGAAGTAGCGGTATTCGTCGTGGGTGCTGCCGCTCAGCGTCGGGACCGCGTTCACCCGGCCCTCGGCCCACGCCGTGTGCGCGGGGCGCGGAAGGACGCGCGGACCGGTGTTCGCTCCCCACAGGGATGGGGAGCCGGTGCCGGTGGCGCGGATGAGCTCGGCGGTGGGTACGGCGCGCAGACAGGCCGCCGCGGTCGACGGATCGGCGCAGCCGACCGAGGACGCGAAGTCACTGCCCTTCCGTTCGGCCGCGTCGAGCGTGAGTGTGGTGAGCCCACCCTTCGAGGCGCAGCTTCCGCTCTGCTGGATGGCCCGGTGGAACAGGCCCTTGGCGGTCGGCGAGGCGATATGGAGACAGGTGTCCGCGGACCCGGCGGACTGGCCGCCGAGCGTCACCCGGTTCCGGTCGCCGCCGAACGCGCCGATGTTGCGCCGCACCCAGCGCAGGGCGGCCTGCTGGTCCATCAGGCCGTAGTCCCCGGAGGCGTGGTCCGCGCTCTCGTCCGACAGGGCGGGGTGGGCGAGGAACCCCAGGGCGCCGAGACGGTAGTTGACCGTCACGACGACCATGCCGCGGGCGGCTAGCGCGGTGCCGTTGTAGTCGCTGCCCGCGCCGTAGACGTTGCCGCCGCCGTGCAGCCACACCAGGACCGGGAGGTGTCGGCCGCTCGTGCGGGCGGGGGTCCACACATTGAGGTACAGGCAGTCCTCCGTGGTGCTGCCGGTGCGGTTGGACTCACCGGGCAGGATGGGGCCGCCGTCGGGTAGCAGCGTCAGTGGTGCCTGGGCGCAGGGGTGAGCCGGTGCGGTGGCATCCCGTACGCCGGACCACCGTGCGGCGGGCCGCGGCGGACGCCAGCGCCGCTCGCCCGTCGGCGGTGCGGCGAAGGGGATGCCCTGGAAGACCCGTCCGCCGTCACGGCCCATGGCGCCGCGCAGCCAACCGTGGGAGGTGCGCACGATCAGGGGGTCGCTCCCGTCCCCGGCCGAAGGCGACGACGGGAGCGGGATGAGTGATAACGACAGGGCCGCGACGGCGGTCATGGCCCGAACGAGAGTGTGGCCCAGGCGGGGGGACAGGAGGGTGCCCGGCCGGTCAGACCGGGTGCGGCGCAAGTGGTGGGACAGGATGCGGCGCAGGACCTGAGATCGCGTCACAGATGGCTCCTGATGGCGATGCGGGTGCGGGCAGGGACCGTCATGGCGTGTGCTCGTATGCGCCGATGTCGCAGGCGTTGCCCTGGGGACGGCCCACACCGCGCTGATCGGTGGCCGGGCAGCCGTCTGCCGCGTCCAGGGCGGGGCTGCCGGGCAGCAACGCGGCGGTGTCGGTGGGGCCGCCGTTGTCGGCGAGCGGTCCGGTCAGCGGGGCGCGGCTGGGCAGATCGCCCGCGCCGGTGAGCCGGCAGCTGCCGTCGCCGTCGAGGTTGTGGCCTTGCGACTCGATAGCGGCGAAGGCCTTCTTGCAGTTGGCGGGCGCGCCGGCAACGGTGTTGCCCGCGACGATGGAGTTGCGCAGGGTCATTCTCCCCAGGGGTAGATCGATGATGTCGGGGATGGGCGCGGGCAGACTGTCGAGGTAGGCAGGAGCGATGTTGATCCCGCCTCCGCCGTCGCTGGAACTGTTGCCGATGATGGTCGAGTTGAGAATCTCCACGGGCCCCCGGCCGCGGATGTCGATGCCTCCGCCGTACCCGGCGAGGCTGCCGGGGCGGTCGCCGGGGTTCGTCACCCGGTTGTCCGCGATGGTCGAGTTGGTCACCGTGCCGGTCTCGTCGAACCTGATGCCGCCGGCCTCCCCCGCGACGTTCCGGCTGACGGTGCTGTCGATCAGATCCAGGTGGGAGTCGGGGATGTTGAAGATGCCGCCGCCGTAACCGGCCGAGTTCCCGGTCACGGCGACCCGTCGCAGCGTCATGTGGTGTCCGTTGGCGATGGCGCCACCACCGGTGTCGGTGATGGGCAGTTCGCGCTCCTTGGCCACTCCCCCGGTGATCGTCAGATCGGACAGCTGGGAGTCTGCCTGCATGCGAAAGGCGCGGTCCACATGGTTGGCGTCGATGACGGTGGTCCGTGCCCCGGCGCCCTTGATCGTGATGGGGGCGGCAACGTTCAGGTCGCCCGTGGTCGGGTCGGGATGGTCGCCGTTGATCAGCCGGGGGTTGGGCGGGATGGTCAGCCGGTAACGGCCGGGAGGCAGAGTGATTTTACTGCCGGGCTGGGCGTTGGCGGCCATCACGGCGGCGCGCAGACTGCACGCGCCCGAGGCGGTGCGGCACCGGCCGTCCGACGCGTCCGCGTCCACCTCGTCTGATGTCGTGTTCACGGTGAACTCCGCCGGTCCGGTGGCCTCGGACGCGGCGGCGCTGGAGGCGGGAACGGCCAGGGGCGCCGCCATGGCGATGACGGCGGCGAGTGCCGCCGATGGGGTGCTGAACCTCATCCGGTGAACTCCTCTGGGCAAGGAATCTGGGCGTGCGAGGTCGCTGTCTTTTGCGAGGACTTCTTGCTTGTGTGCAATCGCTGGCTCGTACGAGGAAATCGGCCGTACCGGGCCGATGTGTTGCAAGGAGCAGCGAGGCAGGCCGGAGGGCAGCAGAGGGCCCAGCAGAGCGAGTGCGGCCCGCCGTCTGTAGTGAGCGTTCCATTCAGAGACACCCGTGTCCAGAGAGATGACGGCGCACTGACGCTCTGTCACCGGTTGACGACGGCCCGCGCCCGAATCGCGGGTGCCCCGAGCGGCACGCAACGTCCGCCCCGGGGGCACCCCACATGGTGATCCTTCAATTACCGCCTGCGAAGGGCACGTTCCCGCAAGCCAGATGCGCCCTGGCCGTGCCAGCGTGGCCGCGACGTTGTTGCGCTGCGAGGCGCGCGGTGCCGTGATGCCTCGGGGAGCGTCATGCCGAGGTCGAGCCGGTGACGAGGACCCCGAGCACCTTGGTGATCACGTCGACCCGCCGGGTGACTCCAGGGAGAGGGACGTGACGAGTTCAGCTCCTCAGGGGCCGGGGCTCTCGTCCATTTCCATGCGGTGCGCCCCGTCGCGGCGGCACCGAGCAGTGCCACACGTCATGTCTGCCCGTGCCCGGACCGGCCCGTCAGACCAGGCTCGACGGGACGATTCCGCAGCGGCGCATCTTGCGGTACGTCGTGGCGCGGGAGATTCCAAGTCGTGCGCCGTGCGCTGGACGTTGGAGTTGCGGTCGATCAGCCCAGGCAAAATGGCGCCACGTTCCGGCGCCTCGATGGTGGTCAGGGCCTTGTGCGAGGACACCCGGCATTCCGGCGGGAGGTCCTCCGCCTGGGCTCTCCGGCCGGAAGGCCGCCGCGCCGCTCCGCGGATCACCGACTCGAGCTGCCGGACGTTTTCCGGCCAGGGGCATCGCTGTAGCAGGGTCAGCGCTTCCGGGGAGAAAATGCTCTCACCGCTCGGCCGGTACTTGCGCAGGAAGTACCGCGCAAGGCACTCGAGATCCCATGGCGATGGCGCAGGGGCGGCACCTCAGGGGTGCACGCGGCCGATGCGTCCTTGGCGGCGAACAGTGCCTCCACGGTCTGTTCCGCGGCCCCCCGTTCGGCGGGCAGGTCGAACCGGCGTGCCACCTCGGCCAGGACGGGGGCGCCGCGCTGGACGACGCCGAGGTTGCGCATCTGCTCGCTGGGCCGGACCCCTCGGTCACTTGAACTCCTGTTGGTTCATGCCTGTTCGAGCCGGGCCCGGAACCGCCATTCCAGACGATAGCGAGCGTGCAGGGCCGGGTGGTCGGTCGACCAGGTGATGACGCGCATGCCGTTCTCCTCCCGCCCGCCGGGGGCACTGGGTAGCGGGGACGCCTCGGCGGTCGTCGAGGTCTCGGTTCCCCACACCACCGGTTTGAGCGCGGTGGGAAACGCCAAGTCGACCTCCAGCTGCTCGGTGGGCAACCGGACGGTCCGCTGAAACCAGCGGCCCCACTTGGTGTCGCTGACGGTGTAGGTGTACCCGATCCACACCGAATCGCCGGGGCAGAGCGGGAAACGGCCCTGGTCGTTGTCGAACAGCAGCCACACCGTCGACACCGGCCGGCCGTACGGCAGCGGCGCCCCGGCACAATCACATCCATGCGGTCACCAACTGACGACACACCGCGTGGGCGTTGCCAGGTCTTTTCGTAGGCGAGGCCGAACTGGGGTGGTTCAGCGGTGACCGGCGCGACATCGTGGAGAAGATCCAGCCCGGGTGGCCGCCTGCCGCTGCAGAGCCCGCCCGGGGCGGCGTAGGTCTGGGCGACGAAGTGGCGCCGCGAGCAAGGGGGTGCGCAGAGGGAGCGGGTGGGATGCCGCATCGTGGGACCGGTGACTTCGCCGAGCCCGCAATGAAGGGCGACGGCCCCATCACCGTCGCTCTCCACAACTGGTCGGACCCTGGTCCTGGTTCCCGCCGACGAGTGCGCGCAGGTCAGCGGGTCGAAGGGTCAGCGGCGGTCGTCACTGCCTGGACTGGTTGCTGTCGCTCGACAACGTCTTTACTCCGGCGGAGTTCATGTCTGGGGGAGCGGCAGCCATGGTGAGAATGTCAGCCATGTCATCGGCACCATCGTTGGGCTGCCGGTCCACCTCCCCCAGCCGGTCACGTTCGGGGTCTGCGGAGAAGTCCTGTTCACCCATGCTCAGTTCGAGCAGGCCAGGTCCTGGCGCACACCTGATCATTGTGTGCTGCTGGGACCCGAGCGGGTCCAGGAACTTCAGTGTGCTGGCAATGGAGGACGGGTCAACCATGTGGCTGGGCTGGCATGCTGACCCGATGACACCCCAGCAACCTAGGAGAATTGGCAGGGCGGCGTCGATGGGGAGGTCTTCTTCTCGCTCCCACGGGCGAAGGGGCCGCCGATCTGCCGGCCAGGCTGACTGGGCGCGGGCACACTCGCCGGGTTTCAGTCGTGAGGTGCCCGGGCGTGCCGCCGGGACGGTCCGAGGGCCAGGCCCCGCCCGACTCATGTACCCCGATCAGCGGGTGCACGGCGAGTAGGACACGGGCGTGTGCGGCCACCGGTCGGTGCGGGCTCACCGGAGCATGACGGCAGGTCACCGGCCCCTTGTCGGAGCTGCGTTGTCAGTGGTGGGAGATACGTTCGAGGTCTTGGAACCGCTGTTGCACGACAGGAGTGGACGATGACCGAGAGCAGTGTGCTGCCCGCGCTGAGGGTGGTGCTGACGGACGTCAACGAGCGTGTGGTGGAGGCGTGGCGCGCCGCGTTCGGCGACACCCCCGGCATCGAGATCCGCAAGGGCTCGATCCTCGACGAGGACGTCGACGCCTGGGTCACCCCCACGAACTCCCGGGGCCGGATGGACGGCGGGGTCGACGCCGTCATCAAGCGGTACCTGGGGTCCGGCATTCAGGTGCGCGTCCAGCGGGCGATCCGCGACCGGTTCGCCGGACCCATGCCAGTGGGCAGCGCGGTCTGCGTCCCGTCCGGCGCGACCGTCCCCCGGTACCTGATATCGACGCCGACGATGGTGCGGTCCTCGCAGGACGTGAGTGCCACGCTGAACGTGGCGCTGGCGTGCGCGGCCGCTTTCCAGGCCGTCCACCGGCAGAACCGGAAGAAGCCGGGCAGTATCCGGTCCGTGGCGCTGGTCGGGATGGGGGCGCAGACCGGCCAGGTGCCGGCCCGGGTGTGCGCCAATCTGATGTGGACCGGCTACACGCTCTTCCACGACCACTGGTTCGAGGACGACGACGAGCTGCGGTCCACGATCATCTCCCAGCTTCACGGGATCGAGAACGCGCCCGTCGACCAGCGGGTGCGCATCGTGCCGCCGGCGGCCGTCACGCCCGTCGCCCCCGCGTCGGCGCCCGAAACCGCCGCTCCCGCTCCCGGCGCCGACCCCTCCTCTCCTTCTGCCACGACGAACGAAAGCACCTGCGCGATGACCGGATCGACGACCGGCGTCCCGGCTCCGGGCCAGCCGCCGCAGCCCCAGCCCGACGCGAACGACCCACTCGCCCTGACCGAGCTCTTCGACGGCGGCGGGGAAGCCTGGCTCCCGCTGCTGAAGCCGGTCATCGAGGCGCAGTCGGACGCCGCACGGTTCATCGGGAAGGGCCGCAGCCACGAGGTGGTCCCGGTCCGCGAGCTGACGTTCCAGGCGCTCAAGCCGAACCCGCCGCACAAGTGGAAGGTCGTGGTCTTCGGTCAGAACCCGTACCCGCGGCCGGAGAGCGCCACCGGCATAGCCATGTTCGACAACACCTTCAGCGACTGGAAGGACAGCCAGTTCGGCCGGGTCGTCAGCATCCGGTGCCTCATCAAGGCGGCGGCGATGTGGAAGTACGGCATCGCCAAGAAGACCCCGATCGCCGACGTGCGGGCGCTGCTGAAGGAGCGGGACACGGTCCAGCCGCCGGAGTGGTTCCAGGCGATGCTGACGCAGGGCGTGCTCCTGCTGAACGCGTCGCTGACCGCGAGCGGCGACGGGGCGATGGGTGCCGACCAGCACACGGCGTTCTGGCGGCCGGTCGCCGAGCGGATCGTCGAGGAGATCCTCAAGGCCAAGCAGGACGCGAACGAGGAGGACCGCGGTGTCGTGTTCGCGTGGTGGGGGGCGCACGCCCGCAGCCTGAAGCGGGTCGTCCTGCGGCTCCAGCAGAAGTACCCGGACGTCGAGGTCCGGCACCTCGACCACGCGAACCCGGCGGCGCAGGGCGACATCTTCTGCGAGGGCGACCACTTCGCCCAGGTCAACGGGGCTCTGACCTCGCTGGGCGTCGACGGCATCGACTGGCTGCCGAGCAAGGGGTGGGACGGGCCGACAGCTGGCGTGGGCGGTGCGGACGGGGGTGTCGCGGCACGCATGGGCGCTTTCATCGAGTCGACCATGAACCTGCACCAGCTGTACCTGGAGCGCCTCACCAGCGTCAAGGACGAGGGCCTGGTCCTGCCCACGATCACCGGTGTCTTCGACACCCCGCTGATGGACTTCCAGGACGCCGTCGCCCCGGTCTCCACAGCGCTGTCCGGGCTCGCCGGGCACGTCCAGCGCTCCCGCGACTTCGGCAAGCAGCGTGCGGACCAGCCGGCTGGCGGCGGCCTGTCCGCCGACGCGATCGCCGCGCTCCACCTCTACACCTGCGAGTCGGCCTTCTACCGCGAGATCAACAGCGTTCTGCGCTCCCCCGACCGCACCAGGGTCACGCCCTATCTGCCGTACCTGCGGCTGCTGTTCTCGGCGGTCTCGGAGCTGCCGGCCTACACACAGCCGTTGTGGCGGGGGGTGTCGCTGGACCTTCGGGCGCAGTACCCGGTGGGCCGGACGGTGACCTGGTGGGGCGTCTCCTCATGTACCTCCGAGCTGAAGGTGGCCAGGGCGTTCTTGGGCAGTCGCGGCAAGCGGACCCTTTTCGAGGTGACGCCGGCCCGGGCGGTCGGGATCAAGAGCTTCTCCGCCTTCACCGGCGAGGAGGAGTACATCCTTACGCCGGGTACCCAGCTCAAGGTGACGGAGGTAAAGAGCGAGCCCCGCGGGCTGTGCACAGTCCGGCTGAGCGAGGTCACGGACGCCGCTCCCGTGGTGTCCTGAACCGCCCCCCGTTCCACGGTGGCCACGTCGTGGTTGCCGGACGCTCGCGCCCGGCAACCACGTGGCAGAGGCCAATACTGGTCCCGCCGCTGCCCCTGCTGCACCTAGCTAGTTGGGGCATCTCGGGGCAGGCCACCGTGAGCAGGGCCAGGAAGTCGTGATGCTCGGTCTTGAGGTTGTCGGGCCTGCTGAGCAGCATCCGGGCGAGGCGGCACGGAGAGATGTGGCCGCGAGCGGCGTCCGCAAGGCCTTGGTTGATCTACGAGTCTGGATTACCAACTCAGCGGACAACTGGTGAGCAGCGTGGCCGGATCCGCTCCGGCAGGGCGCGCAATGGTGTGGTCCGCGGGAGGCAGGCCGGCTCCGGCCAGCCACCGTTCGAGCGCCACGAAGGCGGAGCGATGGCAGGCAACCATCGGGCGGAGCTTGTCCGGGAAGGCGTCGACAAGCGAGTCGGTGTGCGTGCCGTTCTGGACGCGGTAGTAGCGCAGCAGCGCGCCCCGCCCGGCTTCGCGCACCATGCGAGCGTAGACGTCGGAGTCCTGGCTGATGGGAAGCAGCACGTCAAGCGTGCCCTGAAGGGTGATGAGCGGCTTGGCAATGCGTCCGGTCAGCCCGATGCGGTCGACGGCGCGGTGTACCGCGGGCGGCCGGGTGGCATAGTCGTAGTCACTGTCGCAGTTGGGGGTGCCCGAGGCGCAGAACGGCGTGCCCGCCTCGGTCGTCCCGTCGAAGCCGGGGTCCAGTTCCTCACGGTAGATGCGTTGGGTCAGGTCCCAGTAGACCTGGTAGTGGTACGGCCACAAAAACTCCGAGCCCGCCGGATAGCCGGCCTTGTGCATCGCCCTCAGGGCATCTTCGGCGCCGGGCCCGCCTGCGGCGTACACGGGATACTGGCGCAGCGCGGGCGGCAGGAAGGTCAGCGGATTGGGGCCATCAGAACGCCACAGTGTGCCCTCCCAGTCCACTCCGCCGTCGTAGAGCTCGGGGTTGTTCTCCAGTTGCCAGCGCACCAGGTAGCCTCCGTTGGACAGGCCGGTGGCGATGGTGCGGGCGGGCAGCCGGTGGTAGCGCTGCCGCACGACGGCGCGAGCGGCGCGGGTGAGCTGGGTGAAGCGCATGTTCCACTCCGCGATGGCGTTGCCGGGGCTGCGGCCGTCGCGGTAGAAGGCAAGTCCGGTGTTGCCCTTGTCGGTTGCGGCGAAGGCGTAGCCGCGTGAGAGCACCCAGTCGGCGATCGCGCGGTCATTGGCGTACTGCGCACGGTTACCCGGCGTTCCGGAGACCACAAGTCCACCGTTCCAGTGGTCAGGCAGCCGGATGACGAACTGCGCGTCGTGACTCCAGCCGTGGTGGGTGTTGGTCGCGGACGTGTCCGGGAAGTAGCCGTCGATCTGAATACCGGAAACACCGCTGGGCGTGGGCAGGTCCTTGGGCGTGAGTCCGGCCCAGTCGGCCGGGTCGGTATGGCCGGAGGCCACGGTTCCGGCAGTGGTCAACTCGTCGAGGCAGTCGGCCTGCTGATACGCCGCGCCCGGTACGTGCGGCACCTCGCGTGCGGCGCAGTGGCCGGCTGGTGTCCCGTCAGCCCCATGGGCGGGCGCCGCCGTGGCCGACGCGACGAGCGAACTGGCGGCCGCGAGCAACAGCGCACTGAGAAGGGCGGGCCGCCTGGCCCGTCTGCGGGGCGAGGCCATGACCGTTGCAGTGCGGAATGGGAGCATCCACTGTCTCCAAATCGAGTGGTGGAGTGATGGCGTGCCGGAGGCTAGGGGCAGGGTGACCGCCTGGGTAATGTGTGGGCCCGCCATGGCTGCGGTCCTAACAGCGTGGTCGGCCACCATGGCCGACCATTCACCTCGTCGGAGCGAGGGTCGCCGTGTCCTCGCACGGACCCAACCGGGGATCCCGAACCGCGCGAGTCTTCGGCAAGTTGTAGGCCATGCACGGCACCGTGCTCGTCGTGATCGACCAGCCGGCCTCCATCGGCGCCCTACCCATTGCGGTTGCCTGCGACATGGGCTGTCTGATCGCCCACCTGCCCGGCCGGACCATGCGGCGGATCGTCGATCTCTACCCCGGAGAGGCCAAGACCGACGCGCGGGAGGCGTTTGCGTCTTCCGCAGCGCCGGAAGTCTGTACGCCCCCGCCTGCCCGCCGACGAAACAGGCCTGGCCCGCCGCTACGCGGGAAAGCGACAGGCCAGGCCTGGCGGATCACTTTCACTGGTGCGCGTCTCTGCCGGACCGGCCGGCTCCATCGCGGATGGTCGCCCGATCAGACCGTCCTCATCAACGGCAACGCTCAGGCGCGTCGTCCTGGGAACCAGGCGGCCAACCGCGGTACGCCGGCCGCAGCACCACCCTGCTCAGGCCGCAGGACGCGCCTTGGCGGACCAGCTCGCCCCTGCCCGAGGTCATCACCCGTGGACAGGGGGACGTTCTCAGCCGGCTGCGGCCGCCGGGATGCCTCGACGTCACACTCGTCCAGCTGGCTTGTCGACGGTGTAACCCTGCCGGTAGTTGTCCCACTTGTGGCCCGAGTGCTCGGGGATCTGGCCCTTCGGATGGCGTGCTTGACCCTTGGGGGCCTCCCAGATCCGGCGACAGTGTGAGGCCTGAGTCAACTCGTCGTGGTCACTCCCTCTTGAGCAATCACCGCGCTGACCTGCCGCCGCTGCGTCGGTCTCGTACGGGTCGCAGCCGCGCTCTGTTGCGCCGCCATCCGTTGCTCACCCGTCAGTCTTGGCGCCGAACGTGCCGCGCCTCACCTCTTGCGCCACTCCTCGGCCAGCAACGCGTAGGACCGCACCCGGTCCGCGTGGCCGTGGGTGATCGTGGTGATCAGCAGCTCGTCGGCGCCGGTGGCCTCCTGGAGCTGTTCCAGCTGGTCGGCGACCCGGCCCGGGGAGCCGACGAACTGGGTGTCGAGGCGGTCCTGGACCAGCGCCCGGTCCTCGTCGGACCATGCGTGGGCGCGCGCCTCGTCCGGCGTGGGGAACTGGATCGCGCCCTCGGCCGTACGGATGCTGCGGACCCACAGGCCGTAGCCGGTGGCGAGTTCGCGGGCGGTCTCGTCGTCCTCGGCGACCACGACGTCCGCGGACACGCTGACGTACGGCTTGTCCAGGACGTCGGAAGGCTGGAACGCGGCGCGGTAGCCTTCCGCCGCCTCCAGCACCGTGGCCGGACTGACGTGGTAGTTCGCCGCGAACCGCAGGCCGTTGCGCCCCGCGACCTCGGCGCTCTGGCCGCCGCTGCTGCCCAGGATCCAGATCTCGACGTCGGCGCCCTCTCCCGGCACGACATGGGCCTCGACGCCGTCCGCGGAGCGGTACGTGCCCGCCAGCAACGCCAGGATGTCGTCGATCTGCCCGCCGTAGTCCTGCGACTCGGCGTTCGGCAGCAGGAGCAGCTCGCGCTGGAGGGCGATGCGCGGCGAGCCGAGCAGGTGCTCGAAGGAGAACCGGGGCGGGATGCGCAGGCCGTTGGGGGCGTGGCCGTCCTCCACCGGGGTCGCGGTCGGCAGCGCAGTGGCGGGCCCGCCGGGCGGGCGTCCGCCGGAGCGGCCGAGCCCCAGGTCGAGGCGTCCGGGGTGCAGTGCGTCGATCAGGCCGAACTCCTCGACCGTGGACAGGGCGGTGCGGTGGCCCAGCTGTACGGCACCGGAGCCGAGCCGGATGGTCGAGGTCGCGGAGGCGGTCAGGGCGAGGACGACCGCGGGCGAGGTGCCGGCCACGCCCGGGTTGAGGTGGTGTTCGGCGAACCAGTAACGGGCGTACCCGAAGCTCTCGGCCTGCCGGGCCAGGTCGATGGAGTTGCGCAGCGCCTCGGTGGCGGTGGAACCGGACGAGATCGGGACCAGGTCCAGGACGCCGAGGGGGATGTCGGACATGTTCGGAAGGCTCCTCAGTGGTCGGTGGGCACGGACGCGGGCACGGGCTCCGCGAGGACCGGGCCCCATGAGAACGGCGGATCGGGGATCTCGCGGCGCAGCACCGGCGCGATGTCCGACTGGAAGAGTGCGAGGGACTCTCGATGCTGACGGCTCGGCAATCCGCCTGCGTCCGCCTGCAGATGCAGCACGGTGTGCCCGAAACGTTCGTGGTAGCGGTGCACCTTCTCGACGATCTGCTGGGGGCTGCCGATCAGCGCCGAGCTGCGCTCCACGAAGTCCTTCAGTGTCGAGAAGACCGGCTCCAGGCCAAGCCGTTTCTGGAACGCAAGATTCCCCTCGAACACGGGCCGGTAGGCGGTGATCGCCTCCTGGGAGGTGCGGGCCGCGTAGAGGCCCGCCGTACCCGCGCCTACAGTGATGTCGGCCGGCTCGTGTCCGTAATGCTTCCAGCGCTCGCGGTAGTAGCGAATCAACTCGGCGTATGGCTCTAAGGGGTTGGTGACGTTGGCGGAGAAGAGCGGGTCGCCGTAGCGGGCGGCCAGGTCGACCGACTCCTTGCTGGTCGCGCTGCCGTGCCAGACCCGGATCGGCTGTTGGAAGGGCCGGGGCCACACCTCCGCGTCCTTGAGTTCCGGCCGGAAGCGGGTCTGGGCGGTCACCTTGTCCTGGCGCCAGATCTTGCGGAACACCTCGTAGCTCTCGGCGTTTCGGTCCCACTGGTCCTCGGGGGTGACCTGGAACAGGTCGCGCTGGGCGGCCCCGTTGCCCTTGCCGATGATCAGCTCGAGCCGTCCGCCGGAGAGATGGTCCAGGGTCGCGTAGTCCTCGTACGCCCGCACCGGGTCGAGGAGGCTGAGCGTGGTGACCGCCGTGAAGAGCCGGATCCGGGAAGTGAGGGCGGCGATGTGACTGAGGACGACGGGTGGCGAGGAGGAGATGAAGGGCCGCTCGTGCCGCTCCCCCACGCCGAAGCCGTCGAAGCCCAGTTCCTCGGCGAGGAGCGCGTTCTCGAGCACCTCGCGGAAGCGGTCCTGGGTGGGTTTTCGTACGCCCGTCACCGGGTGCGGGGCGTGCACGATCAGGGTGATGGCGAGAAACTTCATGACGCCGCGCGCTCGTCGCGCAGCTCGTCGACGGGGGTTCCCCCGCTCGAGCGGAGCCGGGAGTGGGGGTGCGCCAGACCGAGGTGGTCGCGCAGAGTGGTGCCCGCGTATTCCGTGCGGTACACGCCGCGTTCCTGCAGCAGCGGGACGACCTGGTCGGCGAAGGAGTCGAGGCCGCCCGGGGTGATGTGCGGGACGAGGATGAAGCCGTCGCCGGCGTCGGCCTGGACGAAATCGTTGATGGTCTCGGCGACGGTGGCCGGGGAGCCGACGAAGTTCTGCCGGTTGCCGGTCTCGATGACCAGGTCGCGGATCGACCACTTGTTGGCGGCGGCGAGCTCGCGCCACGCGCGGGCCGTGGCCAGCGGGTCGCGGTACATCCGTACCTGGGCGCGGCCCTGGGCGATGGTGTGTTCGCCGAGATCCGGGTCGATGTCGGGGAGCGGACCGTCCGGGTCGTACGCCGACAGGTCCCGGTTCCAGACGAACTCCAGGTGTTTGATGGCCGTGGCTCCGCTCACCTGCCGGCGGCGCACCTCGCGGGCCAGTTCCTCCGCCTCGGCGTCGGTGGCGCCGAGGACGAAGCTCGCGGCAGGCAGGATCAGCAACTGGTCACGACCACGGCCGTATCGAGCGAGGCGCCCCTTGACGTCGGCGTAGAACGCCTGGCCCTCCGTCAGGGTGGCGTACCGGCTGAAGATCGCGTCGGCGCTCGACGCGGCGAACTCGCGCCCCTCATCAGAGTCTCCGGCCTGGAAGATCACCGGTCGGCCTTGCGGGCTGCGCGGGACGTTGAACTGCCCCTGGATGTTGAAGTGTCGGCCCTGGTGCACGAAGGCTCCGGCCTGCGCGTCCCGCAGGA
Source organism: Streptomyces sp. NPDC054794 (assembly GCF_053611585.1). Classification (NCBI taxonomy): domain Bacteria; kingdom Bacillati; phylum Actinomycetota; class Actinomycetes; order Kitasatosporales; family Streptomycetaceae; genus Streptomyces; species Streptomyces sp. NPDC054794. The sequence goes on from NZ_JBSHAQ010000066.1 coordinate 40,399, forward strand.
AGGTGCCGGTCTCCCGGTCGGCGATGATCTCGTCCCCCTCCCAGGAGTCGAAGAGTTCGTTCGCGGTGGAGAGGAACTCCTTCGCGCGGGAGTAGCGCTCCTCCTGCGGGAGGAAGCCGCCGCGGCGGAAGTTCTCGCCGGTGAAGGCGTCCCAGGAGGTGACGACGTTCCAGGCGGCGCGTCCGCCTGAGAGGTGATCGAGGCTGGCGAACTGGCGGGCCACCTCATAGGGCTCGTTGAAGGTGGAGTTGATGGTGCCGGTCAGGCCGAGCCGTTCGGTGACGGCGGCCAGCGCGGCGAGGACGGTGAAGGTGTCGGGGCGGCCCACGACGTCCAAGTCGTATATCCGGCCGCCCTGTTCGCGCAGCCGCAGCCCCTCGGCGAGGAACACAAAGTCGAACTTGGCGCGTTCGGCGGTCCGGGCGAAGTGCGCGAAGGAGCTGAACTCGATGTGGCTGCCGGCCTCCGGGTCGCTCCACACGGTGGTGTTGTTGACGCCGGGGAAATGGGCCGCGAGGTGGATCTGCTTGAGCGGCTTGCTCATGGTCGGGGTCCTTCCGGCTCAGGCGGTGGCGGCGTAGCGGTTGGCGGGGCGGGAGAGCCCGAGCAGTCCGCGCAGGGTGTCGGCCTCGTACGCGCGGCGGAAGGCGTCCCGGCGCTGAAGTTCAGGGACCAGGCCCTGCGTGATCGCCGGAAGGTCATGACCGGCGACGGCGGGGCGCAGCCGGAATCCGGACAGCCCCGACGACTGCAGTTCCTGCAGCAGATCGGCGAGTTGGGCGGGCGTGCCGGTGAAGATCCGGGCGTCGCTGGTGTACCGGTGTCCCGCGAGGGCGTCCAGGCGCTCCCGGCGGGCCGCGGCCTCGGCCGGATCGTCGTCGAGGAAGACCACCAGGTCGCCGAAGATGTGCAGCGTATCGCCGGCGCGGCCGGCCGCCGTCTGCTCGGCGTGGATCTCCTCGACGATGGCACGGGCCTGCCCGGCGTCGTGCGGGGTGACGTAACCGATGTCGGCAGCCCGGGCCACCAGCCGGTAGGGAACGGTCGCGTGGGCCAGGGCGCTGACGATCGGTTGGCCCTGGGGCGGGCGGGGCGTGATCGAGGGGCCCTTGACGCTGAAGTGCCGGCCCTCGAAGTCGATGTAGTGCAGCTTGTCCCGGTCGATGAAGCGGCCGGTGGCCACGTCCCGGATCTCCGCGTCGTCCTCCCAGCTGTCCCAGAGCCGGCGCACCACCTCGACGTAGTCGGCGGCCTCGTCGAAGGCGTCGGCCACCGCTTCCCGCACAGCAGGCGTGTCGTAGTCCTCTGTTGGGAACGGCGGGAGCGTACGGCGTCCGAAGTGCGCGGCCTCGTTCTGGCGTGCCGTGATCTGTACACGCAGGCCCGCGCGGCCGGTGCTCACATAATCGAGGGTGGCAATCGCCTTGGAGATGTGGAAGGGCTCCGTGTGGGTGGCCACAACCGTCGGCACCAGACCTATGTGGCGGGTCAGCGGGGCGACCCGCGCGGCGACGAGGACGGCGTCCAGGCGGCCGCGGACCTGGTCGGTGCGGCCGTCGGGTTCGGTGACGGACGAGGACTGGAGGCCGAGCCCGTCCTCGATGGTCACGAAGTCGAGCAGACCACGCTCGGCCTCGGTGACGAGGTCGGTCCAGTAGGCGGCAGTGAGCAGTTCGCGGGGGCGGGCGACGGGCTCGCGCCAGGCGGCCGGGTGCCAGCCTGCACCGTCGAGGGCGACGGCGAGGTGCAGAGAGGAGGGTGACGAGGACACGGGGTGACGCCTTCCTGATCAGCCGTACGGGAGAGCCGGCCCTCGTACGTAGGGTGCGGCTGCGCGGACAACGGGTCAGGAGCAACAGAGCGCGCCGGACACGCGCAGCAGGACTATGTGCGGCCGGGAGTACAGGTGCAGGGGGCGGGGCGGGGCGAGTTTCATGGCGTGGTGACGGCACACCGGACGCATGTGTCTCACCTCCGCTCGTCCGACTGTCCGGCTTCTTGTTCGTCCCGGCCTTGCGTTGCCGACCGTCCGCCCGGCGTGCGCACCAGCGTGAACCGCGTACGGCGGCGCAGCGTGAACCCGATCGACTCGTAGAGCCGGATCGCGTGGGTGTTGCTCGCGGCCGCGTGGAGGAAGGGGGTGTCGCCGCGTTGCCTGATGCTCGCCGCGACCGCGCGGACCAGCCGGGTGGCCAGGCCGCGGCCGCGATGGTCCGGGTGGGTGCAGACGGCGCTGATCTCGGTCCAGCCCGGTGGGCGCAGGCGTTCGCCGGCCAGGGCGATCAGCCGGCCGCGGTCCCGGATGCCGAGGTAGGTGCCGAGCTCGACGGTGCGGGGCAGGAAGGGGCCCGGCTGGGTGAGGGCGATCAGGCCGAGGATCTCGGGTACGTCGGCGGGTCCGAGCCGTACCGCTTCGGGTGCGGGTTCCGCGTGCAGCGCGGTGTCGACCATCTGGACGCCCTCCCCGCTGTCCACGATCTCCCAACCGTCGGGCACCGCCCGGACCGCGGTGACCGGGGTGACGGTACCGGGTCCCACCAGTGCGGCCAGGTCGTCCCAGGCGCGGGGATCGGCGGGGTCTTCCAGGGCGGTGAACGGAGAGACGTCCGCCGGGTAGCGGGCGGCCCGGCCGACGCGCTCGGCGAGATGGGCGTGGGGGCCTGTCAGCGCGGCCCAGGCGGCATTGTCGAGGATGTGCGCTTGCGTCGGGCTTGGGGACACGGCGTGGTGGACGCTGGTGGACATCGCGGTGGGGAGTCTCCGTATCGGGAACGCGGCTGGGCGCGGCCGGACTCCGCCGTGACACGGCGGAGTCCGGCGGACGGACAGCGGTCAGGAGTTGTCGAGCGGCAGACCGGCCGGGTTGACCTCGGACGTGGCGACGGCCTCGTTGGAGAGGTTGTAGGCGGTGAGCCACTTGGCGTACTGGCCGTTCTGGATCAGGTAGTTGATCGCGTCAGCGACCGGCTTGGCGAGCCCGCTGTCCTTCTTGGTGGTCGCCGCGATCAGGCCCTGCAGAGTGGCACCGGCGCCGGAGAACGTGCCCGCGCTGCGGGTCGGGTTGGGCGACTTGGCGGTCTGCGTGATGTGGTAGGCGATGCCCGGGTTGGCGGCGAAGTAGGCGTCGATCTTGCCGCCGGTGAGCGCCAGGTTGACGGTGTTCTTGCTGGCGTAGTTCTTGACGGTGAGGGTCTTGCCCTCCTTCTTCAGCTTCGTCTGCCACTCCAGGAGGATCTTCTCCTGGTTGGTGCCGTTGTCGACGGCGACGGTCTTCCCGGCGAGGCTCTCGTAGTTGCCGTCGAAGTTCCAGGTGCTCTTCTTGAGCACCTCGAAGCCGAGGTTGTCCTTGCGGTAGGAGGCGAAGTCGTACTTCTTCTTGCGCTCCTCGGTGTCGGTGACGTTGGAGAAGGCCACGTCGACCTTGCCGCTGTCGATACCGACGAACATGTTCTCCCAAGTGAAGTTCCGCGGCTCGGGCTTGAGTCCGAGGACGGCAGCGACCAGGCGGCCGAAGTCGGGCTCGGCGCCGGTGAGGGTCTTCTGGTCCGAGCCGATGTACGCCAGCGGCGGGAAGCCGTCCGGCAGGGCACCGACGCCAATCTTCAGCTTGCCGCTCTTTCGGATCGCCGCGGGCAGTTCGGCGCTGATCGACTTGACCTCGGAAACCTTGAGTGCGGTCTGCTTGGCGGCCCCGTTGGACAGTTGTCCCACGGTGACCGTGCCGGCGGCGTCGGTCGTGGTGGCGGCCTCGCTGCTGCCCCCGCAGGCGGCAGTTCCGGTGGCGAGCGTGGCGACGGCGGTGCCTGCGGTGAGACCGCGGAGAAGTCGGCTGCGGAAGCTGAGGGTGCGCATGGCTGTCCTTGGTGGTGAGCGGTGAGCGATGGGACTGAGGTGGGGCAGGTGGCGGAGGTCAGAGGACTTTGCTGAGGAAGTCCCTGGTCCGCTCGTGCTGGGGGTGGTCGAGGACTTCGGCCGGCGGGCCCTGTTCGACGATCTTTCCGCCGTCGATGAAGACGACGCGGTCGGCGATCTCGCGGGCGAAGCCGATCTCGTGGGTGACGATGACGAGGGTGGTACCGCTGGTCGCCAAGTCCTTGATGACGGCGAGGACTTCACCGACGAGTTCGGGGTCGAGAGCGGAGGTGGGTTCGTCGAAGAGGATGACGCCGGGGCGCAGGGCGAGTGCGCGTGCGATGGCCACCCGCTGCTGCTGGCCGCCGGACAACTGCCGTGGATAGGCGCCGGTCTTGGCGGCCAGGCCCACCCGGCCGAGGAGTTCGCGGGCGAGTTCCTGTGCCTCGGGCTTGCTGAGCTTCCCCGTGGCGACCGGGGCGGCGGCCACGTTGTCCAGCACGGTCAGGTGCGGGAAGAGGTTGAAGTTCTGGAAGACGAAGCCGATCCGGCTGCGCTGGGCGAGGATGGCCCGCTCGCTCAGCTCCTTCAGCCTTCCCCGGCCTTCGGTCGGGGGGACCCCCATCTTCCTTCGGTCGCCCTGACGTCGTACGCCGATCAGCTCGCCGTTGACGCTGACGTAGCCGACCTCGGGCTTCTCCAGGTGGTTGATGACCCGCAGCAGCGTGGACTTCCCGGAGCCGGACGGGCCGAGGATCACGGTGACCTCACCGGGCCGCACGATCAGGTCGATGCCGTCCAGCACGCGATGGGTGCCGTACCACTTGTGCACGTCGTGGACCTCGACGGCGGCGGGCGATGCAGCCAGGGTCCCGGCGGTGTCGGTGCTCATACGGCGGCCTCCCTGCGCGCACGTTCCCGCAGGTCTCGCAGGCCGGTGCGGAGCTTCTGCAACGGGGTCGGCGGCAGGGTGCGGGTGGCGCCCCGGGCGAAGTACCGCTCGACGTAGAACTGGACGACCGACACGGCACTCGTGAGGATCAGGTACCAGACGGTGGCGACCAGCAACAGCGGCACGATGTCGCCGGGATAGGTGCTGCCCATCGTCTGCACCGAGCCGAACAGGTCGAGCAGCGACACGTAGAACACCAGGGACGTGCCCTTGATCAGGCCGATCAGCTGGTTGACGTAGTTCGGGGTGATGGACCTGAGCGCCTGCGGGAAGACGATCCGCGTGAACTGGTAGCTCTGGGGCAGGCCGAGCGCGGCGGCGGCCTCGTGCTGGCCCTGGTCGACGGAGAGGATTCCGCCGCGCACCACTTCGGAGGCGTAGGCCGCCTCGTTGAGGCTGAGGCCGACGACGGCGACCGCCATATCGGTGGCGAGCCGCGACTCGTCGAAGGTGAAGAAGGCGGGCCCGAAGGGCACCCCGAGGCTCAACGTCTGGTACAGGGCGGAGAAGTTGTAGAGGAAGATCAGCACGACGATCAGCGGCACGGACCGGAACAGCCAGGTGTACACCCAGCTCACCGCACGCAGCACCGGACTCCCGGAGAGCCGCCCGAGCGCGATCAGGATCCCGCCGAGCAGCCCCAACACCGCGCTGAACGCGGTCACTTCGAGGGTGACGAGCAACCCGTCGAGGACGGTTGGGCGCAGGAACCAGTAGCGGAAACGGTCCCACTGGTAGAACGGGTTGGTCACCAACCCGTGGGTGATCTGAGCGACCAGCACGAGCACGACGGCCGTGATGATCCAGCGGCCGGGACGCCGGAGCGGAAGGACTCGCTGCGCCGCCAGGGGCTTGGGCACGGCGGGGGTGTCGGGGCGGGGGATCGTCTCGGCGGGCGGTGCTGATCCGGAGGACACAGCGACGCCGGCAGGTTCACTCATGGAGGGGCTCCATCGGTTTTGGACACCCAGGACCGCGGAAAGCGGCAGCACCGCACGGGCCGGGAACGGCTCGGCACGAGTCGGCGCACGGGTACACGCCGAACGAGGGGCTGGGCGGGGAGAGGGCACACCGCGACAGCGGTGGTCGTCAAAGACTCAGAAAGCCGTCAGCCTTGGCAGAGGGAACGGCAAGCGCCCGTACACAGCGCGCTGTTGACGCGCAGCAGGTCCACGGAGCGGTCCGCGCACAGCAGGACGCGGCCGAGGCGCCGCCATGCGGCCGTCCCGTCAGCTGCGTACATCGCTGTCACCCTCACTTCTCCGGCCCTGGGGCATCTCGGTATGCGCCGCAAGTTAGGCAGGTCGCGAAAAGAATGTCAATGCGCGTGACCACCAGGTGAGACCACATCCCCGGCCTTCTTGACGGCGTCACGGAGCTCACCGAAACTGACGTGGACGGTCACGATTGTCAGCGCCACGGCGCGGGTTCGCCCCGCTCACGTGGTCATCGGCCCCGGCTCGCTGACAGGCAACCCTTCCACCGCGACGGGGTGCCCCGGGTGACGACCGGGTCCCGCCGGTGCGGCGGGGCAAGCGTGGTCTCGCGTCTCGCGAGCCCCGGAGGTGGGACTGGTGGGAATGCCCTGGAACGGCTTGACGAGGCGCCTGCACATCGATCTGTCACGTGTCTCCAGCGCTTACTGATCCGCCCTCGGTCCGTACCGTCCGGACCAGTGCGACAAGCGCAGTCGCTCCGCATTCGGCCGCTGGTGCCCACAAGGCGGCGGTGGCTTCCTCGTTCCCAAAGGGAGAGTCATGCCCGAGACAGCTTCAGGCAGCAGCAGCACAGACAACCCCTGCGCTGGTGACCAGAGTTCGTTCGCTTCGGACCATCGCCCCAGAGCGGCCGTACCGTCCCCCGTCCCCCACCGCTTCCACAGCCGTATCGGCGTCGGTCTGGCCGGCGGCTTCTACCCGGCACCGCACCGCTACGAGCTGTTCCTGTCGGGGAGTTGTCCCCGCTCGCTGCGCATCTCCATCAGCCTCGACCTGCTCGGCGTGAAGGACTCGGTCGCCACCACACTCCTGGCTCATCCCGCCGAGACACCCGACGCCTACGCATCACTGCGCCGTGCGTACGAAGCCACGGTGCGCCACTACGACGGACCACTGACGGCGCCCGCGCTGTGCGACCGGTGGAGCGGGCGCATCGTCAGCAACCACACCCCCGACATCCTCCGCGACCTCGCGGGCCTGCTGTCCGGCCACGACGGAGCCTGCCCCTCCGTGCTGCGCCCGCCGGCCCTCGCCGCGGACATCGACGCGCTCCGTGACGTGCTGGACCGGGACGTCACCCCGGCCGCCAAGCCCTCAAGTCGATCGGCGGCACTGGACCGGTTGGAGCGTCGGCTCGCCGGACAGCCCTATGCGCTGGGCGAGGACCTGACGGCAGCGGACGTGGACCTGTGGGTGGCGCTCGTCCATCTCGGCCCGGCCGGCACCCTCAGCTCGCACCCCCGGCTCCGGGACTACGTGGGCCGCCTCGGCGACCACCCCGCCTTCCGGGGCAGCACCGGCGCGGTGCCCGACGCGGCGTGAGCCCCGGCACTGTGGTGCCCGTGGCGAGCGGCCGGGACGGATCCTGGGACCATTCCTCCAGCGAACTGTCGTACAGGGCACCAGGCGCCGGTGGGGGTCAGTGCGCCGGTGAAGCCGAGGTCCTCGGCGGCGCGGGCGATCTGCGTGAGGTGGCTGATGCTCGGCGGCCGTCACCGCGGGTCGCGGTGGCCGGGCTGCCGTGGCCGCCGCCGACGACATGACGGCTGTCACCGTTGGTGGGCAGGAACCAGTGGAAGGTGAGGCTCACGGGGGCTCACGCCTTGCGCTCGTCGTCGGCCACTCGTTCGTCGTCGGCAGTCACCGTGCTCATCCGGCGGCCGCCAAGAGGGCCGTACGGTCGCCGAGGGCGTCGGAGAACCGGTCGACGACCTGTGCGAGGGCCTCGGCGGGACCCGGTGCGAGGGTCAGCGTGCCGTCGTCGCCCACCGCGATGTCCTTGTCCAGCGTGAACCAGCCCTGGACGATGTGCGCGGCGCCCATGGAACTGAGCACCGGGCGCAGCGCGTAGTCGATCGCCAGGACGTGCGCCGTGGTCCCGCCGGTCGCGAGTGGCAGGACCGTCTTGCCGGTCAGGGCGTACTGCGGCAGCAGATCGAGCAACGACTTCAGCAGCCCGGAGTAGGCGGCCTTGTAGACGGGCGTGCCGATCACGAGGCCATCGGCGCGGGCGAACAGTCCGGTCGCCTCGATGACCGCCGGGTGCCGGAAGTCGGCGCCGAGCAACGCCTCGGCGGGAATGGTGCGGACGTCCAGGGGGATCACCTCGTGTCCCTGGGCCGTGAGCCACGCGTCCAGGTGGCGCAGCAGGCTGGCGGTACGAGAGGTGGCGGAGGGACTTCCGGAGACGGACAGGACGGTGGCCATGACGGACCCTTCGGGAGCGTGAGGTTGGTGTGGGATTCGCGGGGCAGGGCCGCGTGCCACGGCGTAGTGCGGCCCCGTAGCCCTGCGACGGCTGCTTGTTGGTCGTGGGCAGTCCGGATCTCGTCGAGTGCCGCTCGCCCTGAGCGCTGGGTCCTTCTTGTTGGGGGCCGCGATGAGGCCCTGGAGGGGAGCGCCGGCCCCGGAGTCGGTACCGACGACGTCCGTCTTCCCGGTGGCGGCCGTGTGTGTGGTGCGACCGGCACGTGCTTTTTGAAGGGGGGCCGAGTGTTTCCGGATCGGCCCCGGTGTCGAACAGCGGGATGTGGCCGGTCGTCAGGTACAGGTCCTGCGCGGACCGGTGGTCAGGTGGATCCGCCCGTAGCCGCCGGCGCTCGCCTCGTGCTCCGGCTCGGCGACGAGGCGTCGGGCCAGGCCGCGCCGCCGGTGGGCGGAGTGCGTCCAGATCCTCCCCCAGACTTCGTCCGAGGGGAGACCCCCATCAGCTCGGCCGTGATCGCGTCTTGTCTGCGGAAGGCTCCGCCCGCGACCGGCTAGCCGCGCTCCAGGAGCAGAGCAGTACCCCCGCCCTGCCTCGTGGTGAACTCCTCGTCGCGGTGGCGGGCGAGTTTGGCGTGGGCGCCCTTGCCGGTGGGGTCCCCTGCTCGATCGAAGCCGAGAGCTTGGCGGAGCGTCGAGTAGACATCGCCGAGTTTGCGCAGCATCGGTCTCACCCCGGCGTCGCACCCGGCCACTTGAACGGCCGTCAGCTCGGCCGCCGGCTTCGGTGGTCGTGCGACGGACGTCATCCACTCACCGCCGCCAGATTCTGCGTGCCGCGCGCCGCCCGCTCGGCGTCGCGCCTGGCGACCTCCCCGCGGACGATCGGAATCACGTACCGGCCGAAGTCGATCGCGTCGCCCAGCAGGTCGTAGCCGCGGGCGGAGAGGATGTCGACGCCCAGGTCGTAGTAGTCCAGCAGGGCCTGGGCGACCGTCTCCGGGGTTCCGACCAGGGCGTTGGAGTTGCCCGCGCCACCGGTCGCGGCGGCGGTCGGGGTCCACAGGGCGCGGTCGTAGCGCTCCCCCGCCTCGGCGATGGCGATCAGCCGCTGCGAGCCGGTGTTCTGCGGCTGTCCCTGCCCGCTGTGACGCTTGGAGACCGGCTCTCCCTTCTCCTTGCGGGCCTTGATCGCGCCGACGGTGCGGTGGGCCTTCTCCCAGGCCAACTCCTCGGTCGGGGCGATGATCGGGCGGAACGCCACCTGGATGCGCGGCACGTCGGTGCGCCCCGCGGCCTTCGCGGCGGCCGTCACGGCCTCGATCTGCTCGGCGGTCTTGGCCAGGGGTTCGCCCCACAGGCAGTAGATGTCGGCCTCCGCGCCCCCTGCGGCGTACGCGGCGGGCGACGAGCCGCCGAACGAAACGTTCGGGCGGGGTTGCTGGAGCGGGAAGACGTCGCTGACGAAGTCATGGAAGCGATAGTGCGCGCCTTCGTGGTCGAAGGGCTCGTGGGTGGTCCAGATCTTCTTGACGATCCGGATGTACTCGCGGGTGCGGGCGTAACGCTCGTCCTTCGTGAGAGTGTCGCCCTCGCGGCCCTGTTCGTGGTCGTTGCCGCCGGTGATGAAATGCACGGCCAGCCGGCCCTCGCTGATCTGGTCGAGGGTGGCGAAGGTCTTCGCGGCGAAGGTCGGGTACGAGACGTTCGGCCGGTGGGCGAGCAGGATCTGGAGACGGTCCAGCCTGCTCGCGATGTACGCGGCGGCCGGTGCCGGGTCCGGCGATCCGGAACCGTAGGCGAACAGCACCCGGTCCCAACCGTGGTCCTCGTGCGCCCGGGCGAGCCGGAGCGTGTACTCCTTGTCGAAGGCGGCGCCGGAGCGCGCGGTGGTTTCGGAGCCGTCGTTGGTGGCGGCGATGCCAAGGAACTCCACGGGCATGGGAGACGGCCTTTCTCAAGTCCTCTGGGGCCGTGCCCGAGCAGCACTCGGGCACGGCGGAGCAGCCCTCGGTGGGGCCGGGGCAACGGCGCTTCAGGCTGCTGGGAACCAGGTGGTGAGCAGATGCGATGCCGCCGGGACATGGGCCCCGGGCGAGGTCGGGCGGCGGCAGAGGAACTCGGCCCACGACGGGGTCACCGAGAAAGGGAAGGGCCGGTCAGACGGCCCGCTGCCGCGTCAGGCGCAACACGCGGCGGACCACACCCGACAGAAGTCGATGTGGTCACGGGTGACCAGGCGCTGTTCGGCATGCATGCAATTAATTGAGCAGTACATCTCGCTTCTCGTCAACTACAGCCCGGATGACGGACCGGCCTTGAGCAGTCCTGGGTGTAGTCGACGCATGCGCTCAGTGCACCCCTACGATCGCGACGCATAGGCGCCGCGAAGCCCAGCCACCGCCCCGCACGCGCGCTGTGTCCGCGCGGTATCCGTGAACGCGCACCGCCGGGTGGTCACCGACGCCCGCACCTCTCTCGCTTGGAGGGCCTGAAGGCCTCTGCCCACGCGGCGGACCGCCCGGTCCGCGAGGACGAAGTGCACTAACGGTGGCGCGCAGGCAAGCCGGCCGTCGGCTGACCGCTGCCCGGGGCTGCTGCTGCTCACTCTGTGACCGACCGGCGTGATGATGGTGGTCTTGCCTGGCTGAACCGGAGACCGCCGGGCGATCGACGGCGGCCGGTGTTGCGTTCCCTACATTCCCTATCGATTTACTAGGGAAGTATTGACGGTCCGCCCAACGGGTGCGCAGGATGATGCACATGTCCCACACGCAGCAACGACTCGTTCGTCGTCGGCATGTCGACTTTGGTCACGTCGTCAGCGCCGCCTGCTGTCGCGTGTAGGGCACGCCTCACCCCTCGCGCGTGCCACTCCGCTCCTTCTCCCTCATCCCAAGTGATCAGGCGAACCCACCCAGTACGCCTGATGGCCCGACGCGCTTCTGAAGGACGACCGCCATGACCACGGCACTTCCGGCCCAGTCCGCTCCATCTGATGCACCACTCCCCGACCTGCGCCATCTCCGCCTCGTGGGCGACACCGCGCAGGGCAGTATCGAGGGACACGGTTCCGTACCCCTGGTCGGCTACCTCGTACTCGTCCCCGAGGGCACCGATCCCGCCCAGCTCTTCGCCAAGGACGTGCCACGGCCCGAGATCCGACCGGTCGCCTACACGAACTCACCTCCCGTGCCGCAGACGGGAGGCGGTTTCATCCGCATCGATGCCGCGCGACGTGTCGCCGAACTGGATGGACGCGAACTCGACCTCACCTACCTGGAGTTCGGGCTGTTGGCCCACCTCGTTCTGCATCCCCACCAGGTGCATTCGCGCGAGCAGTTGATGACCGGCATCTGGGGATACGACCACATCGGCGACGGCCGCACCGTGGATGTCCACATCGCGCGGCTGCGCAGCAAGCTGGGCAGGGCTCACCGACACCGGATCGTCACCGTACGGCGCGTGGGCTACAAGTTCGTGCCCGACCAGCAAGAGAGCCCCAACACCGCACCCAGCCGCCGATCTTGAGGAGACCACCGCCATGGGCGTTGCCACTGCGCCGTCCGAACCCGCCTCGGAATCCGACCGGACCGGGCCCGGCCGTGCACACTGGCTTCGCGTGGCCCGCGAGACGGCGGACGACCTGGCCACGGACGCAGCGGCCAGGGAGCAGGCAGGCAAGGCCCCGTTCGACGAGGTGTCGGGGCTGCGTGAAGCGGGGCTGCTGACGCTCCTCATACCGGCCGAGCTCGGGGGAGGCGGTGCGGACTGGCCCACGGCCTACGCCGTCGTCCGGGAGATCGCCGCGGCCGACGGCGCGATCGGTCAACTGCTCGGCTGTCACTACTTCCTGTCGTGGAGCGCCCGGTTCTTCAGCGAGCCCGTCCTCGCCGCTCAGGTCGAGCGGCAGTCCGCGGCGGAGCAGTGGTGCTGGGGTGGTGGTTTCGCCCGTCAGGAACTGCCCCTGACGCTGGCCCGCACAGCGAGGGGCTATGTGCTCGACGGCCGTCACAGCTACGCCACGGGGGTCCTGGTCGCCGACCGCCTCGCCGTGCGAGCCGAGCGGGCCGACACCGGCGAACCACTTGCCGTCGTCCTCGATCCCACGTATCACGGCGTGCGGGTCGAGGGCGGTGCGGACACCTTCGGCCAGCGGCTCGCGGCGGGCGGCAGCGTGGAGTTCGACGCCGTGCCGGTCGCCGCCCACGAGGTACTCGGCTCCCTCTCCGCGGACGAGGATGTCCTGTCACCCCGGGCTGCTCTCACAGCGCCGGTCGGACGCCTCCTCTCCGTCCAGCTCCTTCTCGGCATGGCTGAGGGAGTGCTCGCCGAAGTCCGTGAGTACAGCAGGGCGGGTCACTCATCCTGGCATCCCACCTGGCCGGCCGATTCCCCCCAGGACCCGCAGGTGCTGACCGTCCACGGAGAACTCACCGTCCTGACCCGCTCCACCTCCGCACTCGCGGAGCAAGCGCTGGAAGCGGTGCACGGCGGCCTTGCACGCGGCGAGGACCTCACCTACGACGAGTACGCGGACATCTCGGTCCTGGTGACCATAGCCGAAGCCGCCGCTTCCAGGGCTGCACAGGAATCCACCACCCGCGCCCTCGACATCATCGGCGCTCGATCCGTTTCCTCGCGGCTGGGCTTCGACCGGTTCTGGCGCAATGCGCGGACCCACACCTTGTACGAGCCCGTCGCCCACCGACTCCGCCACGTCGGGGACTACTTCCTCAACGGTGCGCACCCTCCGTTCGTCCTGCCCGTCTGAACCGAAAAGCGCCCCGGAACGCCCGGCTCAATGACAAGACGCGCATGCTCCAGAATGCATTGGGCTGGGCAACTCCCAGCAGTCTCGGCATGCGGGACATTCACCGCGCGAACTTGGAGCGGCGCCCAGGTGGGCACGGTCGGCGAGCATCGTCCCCACCCATATCGACAGCACCCTCAGCGACGTCATCAAGGGCGGCTACGCTTCCCACCGGACGCCCGCCGCGACCGGAACTCCTCGACCGCCGGGCACGAGACGTCCGACCGAAGCGGTACGGGATAATGCGCACATGCGGATCTCAGCCAGGGCTGACTACGCGGTACGTGCCGCGCTGCAGCTCGCCGCGTCACGGGATGACGGGCCGCTGAAGGCCGAGGCCATCGCCGACGCCCAGGACATCCCGCGCAAATTCCTCGAAAGCATCCTCAACGACATGCGCCGGGGCGGTCTCGTACTCAGCCAGCGCGGCGGCAACGGCGGCTACCGGCTGGCCAGGCCCGCCGAGGCCATCAGCATCGCCGACGTCATCCGCACCGTGGACGGACCACTCGTCTCGGTGCGAGGGGTCCGCCCCCCGGACCTTTCCTACACCGGCCCCGCCAAGCCCTTACTCCCCCTGTGGATCGCACTACGGTCCAACGTGCGCGAAATCCTTGAGGGCGTGTCGCTCGCCGACGTCGCGTCGGCCCAACTACCCGTCGCCATATCCGCGTTGACCAACACCCCGGGCGCCTGGGTAAACCCCTGACACACTGGGACGCTCACGACTCATCTCGCAAAGCGAGATGGTCTTGTCCACCATGTGAGCACCCTCTTGGGATGGACGCCACCTTCTGCCACGATCCCCATCAGTCAGGTAGGAAAACTAGGGATCCATGGGGGTGGCCGTGAGAACGCTCGACCGCACAGGCCGGATACTGCCCCTTCTGACCTCGCGTCGCCACATCGACCTCGGCCGTACGTCCAGTGCCGTCTGTCGGTCCCTCTGACGCCACAGAACCCGACTCACTTCGCACCAGCGCTGCCTTGCCGCCCGCTTCGCCTCCGTCGCGGATCGGACACGCTCGGCCGACTACACCCCGACGCTGCCCTGCTCAGCCCGCGGTGACATGCCTGCCGCCGACGGCCCGCAAGCGGTGTGCCGGTGGGTGCCGACCAGCAGTCGCCTCGCATCTTCGTACCTTCCTGCTCACCCTTCCCTGAGAGGACAACTCCGTGTCTGCCGCAAGACCGCTCACCACCCTGCGCACCATCGCCGTCATAGCCGCACTCCCCCTCCTGCTCACCGCCTGCGGCTACGGCTCCAAGTCCACCGACGACGACAAGCAGGCCGCGCCCGCGGCAGGCGCCAAGAAGCTCTCCGCCGACGAGGTCAAGATCGGCTACTTCCCCAACCT
>NZ_JBSHAQ010000067.1:0-54449 GCF_053611585.1 Streptomyces sp. NPDC054794
CCTCTCATCAGGCACTCCGGAGCTTTCGATGTTCACTCCGGCATAGAAACACAAGCCACAGAGTCACAACCAGCCACTTTCGACACACGCCCTAGGAGGGGCGGGCGTGACTGGCGTGGGATCGGATGAGATCCGGGTCGGAGGGCGGCTGAACGGCGGGCTTCTGTGATTTGATCACACCCGGATCGATATGGATGACGTGAGCGCGTCCGTCCGTGTCGAATTTCTGGTACGTGCGCCGGTAGTGCGCATTGTTGTGGGCGTCGACGGTCGAATCCTTGTCGCCCTTCACCTCTTGCGCCACGAGACCGGTATGCAGCTTGTTCGAGTAGTCCGAATTGAAGATGACCACCATGTCGCCGGGCCGAGCCTTGGCGGGATCGTCGCCGACGTCCGCGCCGAGATCGTAGTCCATGATGAAGTCGTAGAGACTTCGGTAGCCGATCAGGTCCGAGATCAGCAGGAGATCGTATTCCTTGCCGTTCGGCGCCTTGTAGTGGTAATAGGAGTCTTGAGGATCACCCGGCTTCAGTCCGGGGACAAGGCCGCCCGCGGCAAGGGCGCGAGCGACGAACTCGGCGCACTCGAAATAGGGCTGCGCCTGGCCGTCCTTCGCCCGGGGCGTGCTGTCGTCCCATGTGGTCCAGTTCCAGTGGGCATCCGCGTACTTGACGGCCGTCTCGCGCCATTCGTCGGAAGCCCGGGCGGTTTTCTGTGTTTTCTGGTGCCCGACGGGAACCGCTTGCACGGGACCGGCGCTCATCCCCACTAGTGCAACTCCCAGGGTGACAGCGGGAAAAGTGTGAAGGGATTTACCCAGGAAGGACATGGCGGTCACCTCTCGGCAGTTCACAGGTATCGCGCGCGGTCGTGCACTTGCGCGGCGACACGCTGCCGCGCCTCACGACGATTTTGTCCGCGGAGCAACCTCATACCAGGGTCCGGCTCGAAAACTCACTCGGTAGGCCGAAGGAAATCTCCTCCACTCATTTTCTGAGCTCCGCCCCGGCGTGTCGCTGAGCGAGGCTTCCGCTGCCCACTGCGCCGCCTCGCACGGAGGCCGCGACCGAAGGAGTGGCCGACAGGTGGAGGTACCGTCCTTGCTGATCGGCTACGGAACTTGATCGAGTGATGAGGGGTGCGGCGAACGTGCGATGGCCTGGATGTCCCGCCCTTCAGCGGCGGATCGGTTGCAGGCGCTCGATGTGGTCGAGGTCACCGGCGAGCAGGTCGCTGTGGGTGATGGTGAAGTCTCCGTTGGGCAAGGCCTGCCCTTCGCCGTAGCGCCTGCCCACGACGGCGCCGGGGAGGAAGGCGCGCAGGCGGTGACGCATGTCCCCGGGGTAGTGGACGGGGGTACCCCAGCCGGCGGGGGCCTGGTCCGTGGAGAACAGGACCCAGTGGTCCAAGGGCACGGCGGCGTCAAGGTCCGGCGCCTTACCGGTGTGGCTGTCCAGGGCCGGCACGGTCAGCCGGTCAGGGTCGAGGGGCTGGTACCACAGGAGCAGTGGCTTGGCGCTTTGCGCGTCGGCGTTGTCGAAGCAGCACACAGCGATGGTGTGGTCGGGGAAGTGGTCGGCGTAGAAGCGTAGAAGGTCGGGGTCGAGATCGGGGCGCCGGTGCGGCGGCACCTGCCGCAGCGCGGCGGGGACTTCGGTGGGGTCTTCTGCCAGGAGCACCGTGTAGACGTCGTGGTCGAAGACCTGGACGGGTTGCGGTTCCGCGCTCATCCACTCGATGTCGTCGGCTGCGGCGGCGACGGGTTCGACGGCGGCGACCATGCGGTGCAGGACGTCGCCGGTGCGCCCGGCGGAGAGGAAGTGCCGGGGGGTGAGCTGCCTGGTGGGCAGGTGCAGCAGCATGGCGTTCGGGCCGTCCGCCAGGTTGACGGCGGTGTTCTGGTAGCCCAGGACGTGGATGAGGCCGTGCACGTCGTGGTGCTGCCGCCCGCAGTACACGATCGTGCCGGAGAACGCGGCCTCGCCGGTGGAGATACACATGGCGGCAAGGTACCGCCCCTGTCCGGCGGCAACGGAGGGGATTGACGCGCCAAGGACCACCACGGCCGGTGTACACGCTCTACGCGGAGCCCGGCTCCCAATCGTCGTCCCGGCAATGCATCTTGCGCGGGCCCCGGTCTCCGTGCCCCTCAGCTGCCGAGGGCCGGACCGGCGCCGGCCATGCAGCCGTCGACCAGGTGCGGGCGGTATTGGATCTGCTTGAGCCGGTGTTTCACGGGAATGTATCCATGCCGCAGTGCAGCGCGTACGCGCACCCCAAGGGATTGCGGTATCGACACGCGAGGTGTTGGGCGAGTTTGTACGTGATCTGTCCGGCAGCCGCCGTGGAGGTACCGCCGAACGAACGCCAACGCATATTCGGCAACGAACACCCGCGGCATCTCGTTCTGGGAGCCGAGCACGCCTTGCGCTGCGTCCTTGATCAGGACCCGTCCGAGGCAGGCCCGGTCGGCCTCCCCAGCGGCGGCGCCGACATGAGCACGCCGTCGGGGGCGCGCCCTGTGCGTGTGCCTGGCCACCCGACGGCCCGGAGACGGCGCACCAGCCGGAGTCACCGCCCTCGGCCACCAATACGCCTCAACTGAGGTTACGCAAAGGGGCGTTGGAGGAATTGCCGCCAAGACCGCGCTTCGCGACACTGGGCGGGTCCGACTCCCCACGACCTGCACATGACAGGTGAGGACTATGAACACACGAAGAATGATCGCGCTCGCCGCGGCAGCCTCCGCCGCGGCCGGAGTGCTGCTCGTTCCCGCGACTCCGGCCGCCGCCACAGCCACGTACTGCCGCGACCACCTCAAGTCCATCAACGGAACCGACCCCAACGGCCATTGGCCCCCCTACAGCTCCACCTACACCACGTCCTACTGCAACGACATCAACGTCAAGGTCAACCAGCAGACCGAGGTGGAGACCTGCTTCGCGCCGTCCAGCGGCGGCTACTACTGCAACGGCTTCCGCACGCTCTACGCCAATACCTGGGGGCTGGCGGCCACCGACGTCAGGGACGGCACCAACTTCTGGCTGATATTCGGGAGCACCACCGTCCAGGGGGTCGCCGCCTACTGACCACCACAAAGGACTCCGGTGGGAAGCCGGTACGGCCCGCAGGCCCCCACGCAATTCCTGGTGCGACTCATCGAGGGGTGCACATCCATCGCACGGCGGCATCGGCCACGTCGACCAGTATGACGCGGACAGGCGAGCGGCCTCCGCGGACCTCAATACGCAGGTCGGCCGCCGGCATCGCGTACCGCTCTTTTCCATCCTCGTCAGCCGGATCCGGACAGCTTCGCCGGGCCCGGCTGACGGCCCGTGCACGACAGGTCGGCCGAGCGGTGCCGCCGATGGCGGGCTCGATCCCCGTACAGAGACCTCTGGGGGCTCAACTTGCTTGAACGGTCCGGTAGGCAGAAGAGAGACGGCCGGGCGGCGCGCTGACCGCGACGCTGGACATCTTCGAACTCCTGGCCGTCCACCGGCCGAGGAGCACCGGATCCAGCTCCCAGTCTCCACCCCCGGGCCATGGTTCACATCCGGGGAATGCCGGACGTCGGGCGGAGTGTCTGTTGTCGTTCCGAATCTGATGGGGGCATTTTCACTCGTGAGGCGTGGGGTCGGCGATTCGGTGGGAGGGTGTCGTGTCACCGCTCTCCGGGAGATTGTGAATGCCGTCGGTCCTCGGACTACTGGGACAGCACGCACTCGCCGCGTGCCGTCGAGTCGACGTGATGAGGAGGCCACCCCAGGTGTGGCCATGCGACAGGACGTGCACAAGGCCTGCGCACGGTTGTGGCACCAGGGCGAGCACAAGTCGCGTGGCTGGCGTCCGGTGTCGGGAACGGGCTCGGTGCACACCGTGCACTGGCCCGGCGCGGCGACGGCGCCAGGCGTTGACGGAACTGGCGAACCCGGTCTTCGTCCTCTCTGCCGTACGGCTCGGCGTCGGCTTCGCGGCCTCAGTCAGTTCGGCGGATTCGGCCCGGAAGGCGGTCAGGTCCCGGCGGCAGGCGCCGAGCAGGTCCAGGTGCTCTTCGACGGGTCAGCAGGCGAGCGTTGCCGAACGCGTGCGATACAGGCCGCGGTGTCAGTCCCGCTATCGGTCGCCGGTGTCGAGTAGCAGGTAGCCGGCCAGTTGGCAGACTGAGGGCATGGACATGCACAAGGTGACCTTACGAACGATAACGCCGACGGGCCTGTCTTCGAGACGGTCGGCGTCCACCATCGCGACTGCCGCGGTGTCGAGACGGGCGCGGGCGATCCACCCAACGGTGGACCGGGTGCCGTCACCACATACCCACCGCGCCGGGTGCGCCGACCGGACTGGTTGCCCATCCGTGCGCCGACCGGTCAAGTGATGGCCTGCGAGGTCCCGTCAGGCAGCGCGCAGGCCAAGCCGTCGTAGGGGCGTGAAACGATCTGTCCGCCGGCGGCCGTGCAGTCGTCTCTGGAGATGTTCGGAGACGAGGCGGCTCCGGCGCTGGCAGCGCCGACGGCGCTCACGCCGACAAGGGTTGCCGCGGCCAGGGCGAGGCCCAGGATTCTTCGCATGCGCATGGCTTCCTCCTCCACTCAGGCGCCTTCGTTCGGCCTTCGGGAAGGACAAGTCTCAAGACGACGGCGCCCTCTTACTCAGCATGGGCGCTCCGCATGAGGCCCGCGAGGCGAGGCTGGGCGCCACGCCCGGGCGGTGACTGCCCGGCCCCGGAGAGGCACGACGTCACCGCCCTCTACCGGCCGCATCGGTACGCCGCGTGCGCGTCAGCAGGAGCGGGACGACGTCGATGTCCTTGGCGTCGAGACTGCCCACCGGGGCCGCGTTGTGTCCGGGCAGGCCGGGGGTTGAGGAGGAGACGGGCCGTCCCTGCCTCCGACCGGTGCCGGCGGGCGGCTGCCGTGCGGTCCTCTAACGCGGTTCGTGAGCCGCCGCCCGGCAGGCACCGGTCGCGGCGCCGCCCGCCACTCCGGCCCCGGTCAGCCCGGTCACACAACTCTGCAGGTCTCCGACCACGCCACGGCTGCAGGCCGCTGTGACGGAGTCGGAGGCGGTAGCACCGGCCAGTTCGGCCATCTGTGTGCAGGCGGGGATGTCCGCCCGGACCGCGGGAGCGGCGAGGACCGCACCGCCGAGGGTGAGGGTCAGGCCGGTGAGGGCACCGGCGATACGGGTCGACGTGCGCATGGGACGCACCTGCCTTCCGGGATGGTCGCGCGGTCCTGGTCCCGGCGGGCCGGACCGCGCGGTAAGGCCGCCTGGCGGCGCTCGGTGAGTGGTGCCCCGGCCGGCGGGCTCACAGATTGACCGCACGATTCTGCGTCGCATCCATTGAGCCACACCGGGACATGGTCGCCAGGCCGAAGGAGAGGGCCCCGGACCGGATGAGACGCACTCGGACCTCCACTCGCGGGCCCCTCACTCCAGCGTCGCATCCTCTCCCCCGCCCGTCCTGGGCACCCGGGGGCGGCCGCGCTGAGTAACTGCGATTACGCGGAGCGCGGTAGCCGGCCCGTCCGGTCGACCAGAGGCCAGGCCGGGCGGGACGCTGGGCCGTCCGATCCCACCGCCGGGCGCCGCACGGCCAGGGAGGCGGTCGGCCTCCGCTTCCCCGCGAGGTGCTGGCGGCCACTGCGGTGGCACTTCACGGCGAGCGCCGGTGGGCGGCCAGGGAATCGCCGGGGAGAGGAAAGCCCGGCAGGGCCGTGAGGGCGGCGCGGCCTATGCCGGTCTCCAGCATGTCGCCAGACCGGACCGGGACGCTGTGGGACGCGGGTGCTTCCGCCTCGGACCAGCCGCGGACCAAGCGACGTCATTGTGAAACGACTTCGGACGGGTGTGTCCGAGGCCGGTGTCGCGTTCTGGGTTGACGACACCGGCTTTCCGGAACCGCAGAGAAATTCCCGGCTCCACCCTGACCCGGCCCCGTTGTCGTCAAAGGTGAGCCGGCGTGGGCGCACCTCGACCTCTTTCACCCAACAGGCCATCTCGTTGGGCATGTTCGCTAATTACTCATCCTCTAGAGCGCGGAGAGCGGTGAACGAGTCAGCGACAGCCGCTCGCCCCCTGGCTCGCGCCGCCTTGAGTCTCCGTCGCCACAGCAGCTTTGACCGGTGTGGATGCCACAGAGCCTCGTAGACCAAGGCAGTCGCTTCGTTGAGCGCTCGGAGGTACTCGACCTTGACTCCTCCACCGTATTCAGGATCGGGATACTGTTCCCAGCTTCGACGGCTTTCCCTGTAGATGGCAGCCCTTGTTCTCACGTACCAGCTGGCGACTTCCTGAGGGACGCCGGCAATCAATGCGGCTGCTTCGAAGGCATGTTGAGCAGAGCGGAGCTGCCCCCACTCCTCTGGTCTGCCTTCAGACCACACCGCTTCTTCCAAGGCGCTCATGGCGCTTCGGGCAGCTGCACGAGCTTGGCGACGCTCGGGGCCGGCGCTTACGTACTGTGTGACGAGCCCACCCACGCTGCCGGCACCGAGGATCTGCAGGAGTCCGACAAGATCAGCCATCCGGCGAACGTAACAGTGAGCCAGATCGGGGGTGGCCGTTTTCGCAAGCTGGGTCGGTCTTCGGAGCGAGGATGCGCGGATTCCTTCTCTTCGATACAACGCCTGGATCACTACGGCCATCTATGGAGGACGCTCCCTGACTCGGTCGCCATCCAGGAACTCGGGGAGGGCTGACCACGCCCTGAAGCCCATCTGGTCCGCTCGCTGATCCGAGAGGAGCCATCTGAGGAGCATCAGTTCCAAGGCTCCCGGTAGGGGTTTTCGCCCAGCAGCTTCGCTGCGGCCACGCAGAGGTCTTCGCCGAAGAGCTGGTTGCTGCCCCATTCGGAGCCCCACACGTCGGACGCGGCCTGGGCCACAGCGCGCCAGGAGTAGTCCTCATCGCATCGCCACGTGCGGATCTGAGCAGCCATCTCCGGTGTGATCGTCGCCGGTTCAACAGTGTTGTGTGTCATCCCAGCGACCCTAGAGACGTTGCCGAGAGAGTAGCCGCCGGATTGCGCCCTCGCCCGCCCCGCGGCCACGCCCAGGACTTCGCCCTCAGGAATCGGCAGGCACACGACGTCGGGGCACTCCCAGCCCCAGAAGTCGGGAGTGCCATCCGGTGAACCGCCAAGATCCGAATGAGAGGACCTAGTCGAAGAGGTCGAGTTCGTGGAACTCCAGTCCGTCCGGGCCGAGTCCGGTGTTCTGCGCGTGCTCGGCCATCCGCGCGGCGTACTCGGGATCCGCGGCGAGCGAGGTGTAGGTGTCGAAGTCCAGGTCCAGGACTTCGGCGAGGTCCGCGAGGTACACGTCGAGACCGGGGTACATCACGGCCACGTACGGCAGGTCGTCGATATCGGTCACCAGCACCGGGTACTCGCCCGTGGAGTCCGGCGAGCCCAGGTAGAGTAGGCGGCGCGAGTCGCTGCCACCGACAAGCGGCAGGCACACGGCGGGCAGCAGTTCCTCGAAGTCGCCGAACATCGCGGCCATGCCGTCGCAGGAGCCGTACATCCACTCCGCCGTCGCCCCCAGCCCCCGGTCGCCGAGGACGGGCTCGGCCGGGTCCTCGTACCAGCCGACGTCGGCGAGCCAGGAGCCGTCGAAGGCCAGCCAGCGGCGCAGGCTGGGCGGCAGCGGCCGACCGCCGGGCAGCCTCAGCCGGTCGAGCACCTCGGGCGCCAGCGGCACCGGTTCATCGAGGTCTGGGGCGTCGCAGGTGGGCCAGCCCTGCTCCCGGACCCGTTCGATCACCCGGTCGATCAGCGCGGCGCCATGCATGTCCTCGTTCATGCGGTGCACTGTGCCACGGGCCACCGACAACGCAGGCCCCAGGCCGTCTCTTCCGGCTTTTGCCTGACCCGCGCTGCCCGGCACCGCACCTCGCCGCGTCGGCGGAGCACCACGTACGTCCAGTACGCAGGCGCCCCGCCAACACGCCGAGCTTGCCCTCGGCCCTGCGGGCCTGGGGACCCCTTGGCACCGGATGACGCGGGCTTAGCCGGCAGGATCCGAAAGAGACGACGCTCGGCCGAGGTATCCGCAGGTCACCTGCCTAAAGGCCCGCCCTCTCTCCTAGAGCGGTGGTCACTGGAACAGCGGCCCACAGTGGGCTGCCCATCGCTTGCGCTCCGCCCTCACCCACGACCTCGCGGCCGCCAGGCAGCGCATAGCGGACGTGGGGGTGGCGCTGGGCGTCCCCGTCACCATCCGTCGATTCTCGGATGCCGACGACAAGGGTCGGGGTCGGGCTCCATGCCCGGTCTGGGCGTCGGCGGTTCAGCCCGACCTGCATACGCGATCTTCCGAACTGGCGACGACCCCGAGATGGATCCCGGGGTTGTCTCTGCGCCGTGGAACGGCCCTCAACCTCCCCATCACTTCTCTCGGTTCAGTACCACTGCGGTGTCTCGTGCGGTGCGGGCTGCCGGAAGCCGTCGTGGGGCGGGGGCTGGTGGAGGGCGTCGTACGGTACTGGCTGCGGATAGCCCTCGTACGGTGCCGACTGCGTAAAGCTGGGCTGCTGCGGGGTGCGGTCCTCGTGGGGCGCCTCGGCGCCTCCCGGGGCCTGCAGGCTGCCGTACCGCTCCATGCGCTGCCATCGCAGCCGTGAGCCCGACACGGCGGTGAAGACGGACTGGATCACCACCAGGTACATCAACTGCCGGTAGACGAACTGCTGCAGCGGCAGGCTCCACAGCGGCCCCGGGCGTTCTCCGTCCAGGCGGAACGCGTACAGGCCCATGAGGAACTGCAACAGCAGGACGGCTAGCCAGAGCCCGATGACCTGGACCGGGTCGAGGAAGAGCAGCCCGTACAGGGCGAAGATGTCCACGACGGGTGCGAGCAGGGGCAGCAGTAGCTGGAAGAGCAACAGATAGACCAGGCCTCGACGGCCCAGTTTTCCAGCCGGCCCGCGCTGCACCAGCGCGCCGCGGTGCTTCCACATCGCTTGCAGGGTGCCGTAGCACCAGCGGTACCGCTGCCGCCACAGGGCGTTCAGTGACGCGGGCGCCTCGGTCCAGGCCTTCGCGCCCTCCTCGTACACCACGCGCCAGCCGGCGCGGCACAGCGCCATGGTGAGGTCGGTGTCCTCGGCGAGGGTGACGTCGCTGACGCCGCCGAGGGCCAGCAGCGCCCGGCGGCGGAACGCGCCGACCGCTCCGGGGACGGTCGGCATGCATTCGGCGAGGTCGAACAGGCGGCGGTCGAGGTTGAACCCGACCACGTACTCGATGTGCTGCCAGCGGCCCAGCAGGCCGCCCCGGTTGATGACCTTGGCATTGCCCGAGACGGCGCCCACGCGGGGGTCGGCGAAGGGCTGCACGATGGTGCGGACGGTGTCGGGTTCGAAGACCGTGTCGCCGTCGACCATGACCACCAGGTCGAAGGAGGCGGCGGCGAGCCCGGTGTTGAGTGCGGCGGGCTTGCCCGCGTTCCGCTGCCGGATCACCCGCACCGGCAGGCGGAGCGACTCCACCAGGTCGGCGGTGCCGTCGGTCGAACCGTCGTCCACCACGATGATCTCGACCGGATGGTTGGAGGCGAGCAGGGAGCGTACGGCCGCCTCGATCCCGGCGCTCTCGTTGTACGCGGGGACGATGACGCTGACCGGCTCGGTCACCGGCGGCCCCCAGGACCGGGCGCCGCCCTTGGCCCGCAGACGCCGGTGCCGCCGGGCCGCGACCAGCACGACCACCGCACGCAGCACACTGATCGCCCCGGCCGCGTACATCAGCAGGCCCAGCAACCACACGACCCAGTCGCCGGCCTGCAGCACTTTGATGAGGGCGAGCCCCTGCAGATGGTCGCCCAGCCCGGCGCGCTGGACCGGCCCGGCCATGCCGACCGCTGCACCGACCGTCGCGAACCTGAAGCCCTGTGCCTTGAGCCGTGGGATCAGGACGCTCAGCGCGGCGACGGTCTGCGAACGGTCACCACCGGCATCGTGCATCAGCACGACCTGCCCTGCGTGGCCGTGCGGGGTCGCGTTGGCGAGGATCCGGCGCACACCGGGGCGCTGCCAGTCCTCGGCGTCCTGGGTGGTGAGCACCGTGACATAGCCTGCCGCGCCGGCCTGCTGGAGGACGGACCAGTCGGCGTCGTCCAGCGCCTCGTTCTCCGAGGAGTACGGCGGCCTCAGCAGTGCGGTGGTGACCCCGGCTGCGCCGGCCACCGCAAGCTGCGTCTCGCGCAGCTCCAGGGACCGCTGCCAGGGGGCGAGGCGGGCCAGGTCCGGATGGGTGAAGGTGTGGATACCGATCTGATGACCCTCGGCGACGATCCGGCGGACCAGCTCCGGATGGGCCACGACCTGGGTGCCTACGACGAAGAACGTCGCCTGCACATGGTTGCGGCGCAGCACGTCCAGGATGCGCGGCGTCCACACGGGATCGGGGCCGTCGTCGAAGGTCAGTGCGATGGTGCGGGCCTTCAGCCGGGCGGTGTGCGCGGAGGTGGCGGCGTTCGCGATCACCGGGCCACCGTGGACCACCTGGCTGGGCACCGCGTTGTTCCGGCCACGGTCACCGGTCACGCCGTCCGGGGTGATCCCGAACATGTGGTGGGTGTAACCCTGCAGCAGAAGGGCCATCGACAAGGTCACCACGAGCACGCTCAGCAGCAGCCAATGGGCGCGGGGTGTGATCTGGCGGGTGCGGCCGCGACGAGGAAGAGGGTTGCGGAGTCTGCGGTTGGTCACGTCAGGGGGCCTTGTATCACTTCACGGGGTTGTGGGACGAGCCGACCGCGCGGCCCCTGGAGGTGTGATGGGGAGTCGCGGTTACGGTCGGGGACGCGATGCCGCTGGGCGCCGCGGCGGGCACGGGTGTGGCCGCAGAGGTGGCGGCTGCTGTCGGGCGGTCGGCGGGGCCGGAGGTCTTCCGCGCCGCCGTGGAGCGGGAGTTCTTGTGCACTGCGGCAGGGCTCGTGCTCCCTGCGGAGTGGCCTGTGCCGGGGGAGGCGTCGGGCGCGGACACGTGGGGCGTGGTCGGGTGCGTGGAGTCCAGTTGCGGGACGAACGGGGCGTCGAGGCTGGGTCCGCCCAGCACAGCGCTGATCAGCAGGGCGACGTAGCCACCGGCGGGGATGACCAGCAGCCGGGCGGCGCGCAGCACGCGGCGCTGGCGTCGTCCCGAGGAGTCGACGAAGACCGGCCGCACCGACTCGCTCTTCGGAGTGTCCGGTCCTGGCACGGGAGAGCTGGGTGTGTCTAGTTCTGAAGGCGGCACGGTGAGGACATCGCCGTGGGAAGCGTCCCACGCCGTCGTGGCAGGCCCCGGCCCGGCGGCGTAGGGATACGGCCCGGCGGCGTGGGGGCCCGTCCCCGCCACACGGGCGCTTCCCGTCGGGTACATCGGTTGCGCGGGTTGTACCGGGTCCCAGGACAGTGCGGCCGTGCCGCTGGTGGCACTGCCGCTGTGCTCGTAGGCGTACCCGTACCCAACGCCTCCGTACGGATCCTCGCCGTACGCTCCGCCGCTATCGTCCGTCCACTGCACGAGTCGTGCCCCTGTCCTGGCCGACCCACGCAGTCGCCCGAAGTGTAAAGGGCCAACTCGGCCGGATGTGTTACACCTCGACCTCACAGAACAGAATGAATCGACCGAAAACGAATCGACCGGCCGGTAGGGGTGAGTCGGCCAACGACGGAACCGGCAGGACGACGGCATGAGGCCCCCGCTGCTTCAGGGGACACGGCTCGCTGCGGTGGCTGACCGCGACGCGATGGAGAGCCACACTCGGACCCGGAGCGACGACCCCGGTACGATCCGTGATCCACGCCTCACCGCCCGCCGCTGGTCCGATGTGGGGCGGCCGGACCCCGTGAGGTGGGCAGGGTCCGGCCGCCCGCGTGCCTCTCCGTGCCGCTCTCGGGGGGAGTCAAGAGCAACACGGAGAGTGGTCTGGGAAGTGCGCGGTGCCTACGACCGCCGGGCGGTCGACCAGAGCCCGCTCCGCACGGACCCGGCACTCACACAGCGCATGGTCGGCGCGAAGCGTCACCCGGCGGGGACGGCGCCAGGCGCCGGATCAGCGCAGCGCCGACGAACCGCCGCGCCCGCTTGGTCCCGGCCGGGGTGGCGACACCCCGCTGGCCAGCAACTCCGACGAGAACGCGAAGGACGCCTGGTGCGTTGTGACACTTCTGTTCTGGCTGACGCTGGTCACCATGAGGCCGTCGACGCGACCGGACCACATGGGACGGCACGGACTCGGAATGGATCCCGTGCGAACGAGGACAGTCTTGGGCCAGGCACGACACCCCGGGCGCGTACAGGTGAACGACCAGAACTTGACTGTGGCAGTCGCAGGCGCCCAGGACGGCGACGAGGCGGCCTTCGCGGTCGCCTACCGGATCGTGCAGCCAGGCCTGCTCGGCTATCTGCGCGGACTCGTCGGCGACGACGCCGAGGACGTGGCATCCGACGCCTGGCTGGAGATCGCCCGCGACCTCGGACGGTTCAAGGGCGACGGAGCCGGGTTCCGCGGCTGGACCGCGACCATCGCCCGGCACCGGGCGCTGGACCATCTACGCCGCCAGCGCGTGCGGCCCCGGACGGGCGGGACCGAGCAGGACGTGCTGGACCTCCCCAGCCAGCACAGCACGCATGAACAGGCCCTTGAGTCCCTCTCCACCGGGCAGGCCCTGGAACTGGTCCGCGGGCTGCCGCAGGACCA
Source organism: Streptomyces sp. NPDC054794 (assembly GCF_053611585.1). Classification (NCBI taxonomy): domain Bacteria; kingdom Bacillati; phylum Actinomycetota; class Actinomycetes; order Kitasatosporales; family Streptomycetaceae; genus Streptomyces; species Streptomyces sp. NPDC054794. Next base: position 12,696 of record NZ_JBSHAQ010000067.1, read on the forward strand.
GGCCGAGGCCGTGCTCCTGCGGGTCGTCATCGGTCTGGACGGCCCCACCGCCGCACGCGTCCTCGGCAAACGCCCCGGAGCGGTGCGCACCGCCGCTCACCGAGGCCTGAAACGCCTCGCCCGCCAACTGGGCGTCGGCGACGAAGTCGGAGAAAGCGTGACGGATGCGGCTTCCCGGGCGCTGGGAGAGTCGGCATGAACGACGCCGGCAGCAGAGGGCAGGCAATCCAGGCACCAGGGTCCGGCGCCCCGAATGAATCGAGCACGTCGGACAGGAACGGAAACGGACATGGGTGAGCGGCTGAGCGGCGACGGAGTTCCCGGCCGCCGCCGCGTGCACACCGGCGGCACGTCGGGCCCTGGGGACGTGCGCGACGACTCCGCGCTGGAGGCAGTGCTGGCCGCCGTCATGCGCGGAGGTGATCTCGACCCCGAGGCCGAACAACGGGCGGTGGCCGCCTTCCGGGCCGCTCGCGACGCGGGCGCGCACCGTGCACGCACCCGGCGCCGGAACGACTGGCGGCTGCCCGCGGGGCAGCGTGCCGGGCGTCGTCTCAAGACGACGTTCGGCGCGGTGTTCGCCAGTGTCGCCCTGGGCGGTGTCGCGGTCGCTGCCATCGGTGCGGTGGGCTCATCCGCAGGCGGTGGCGACCGGGGGGCGGCGCACCCGTCGGCGGCCACTTCGGACCGACCGGGCGCCTCGTCGGCGTCGTCCGGCGGCCTCGGACCGGCGAAGCGCCCTGCCACCGCCCAGGACACCGAGGCCCACTGCCGCAGCTACGAGCAGGTGAAGGACGGCGGCAAGGCGTTGGACTCGACGGCCTGGCAGCGACTCGTCGCCGCCGCGGGCGGGCGGGACAAGGTCGCCGCGTACTGCTCCGAGCAACTCGCGCGGGCGACAGCCGCGCGGAGCGGGCCGGGCCCCACGGGCGCTGCAGATTCCGGCAAGGGCCCGGCAGGGAACACCGGCGCCTCCGGCAACGCACACGGTGGCGCGGACAACGCTGCCGGAACGAGCGGCCGGACAAGCAGCGCCAATGGCAACGGGAAGCACAAGTAGTGGTAGATCCAATGGCGGCAGCGCAATGCAGCCGCAGCTGAACGTCGGCTCTACGGCCAAGCAGCGGTGGTTGCTGTAAAGCAGCCGAATACAGCGACCACCGCAGACGCTCGCCGGCGCCCACGCATTAGGGTGGACGGCATGTCCGCGGTGGAAGTCGTGCAGTTGCTGGTGTCGCCGGTGCACCGGTACATGGGGCGGCCGTCCGAGGGACCCTCAGCCGCAGCCGGGGAGGAACTGGTCCGGAGAGTCGAGGTACAAGGGAACCTGGGCATCGTGGGCGACCGCTACTACGCGCGCCCAGCTCATCGCGACGCCGCCGTCACGCTCATGTCGGCAGAGAACCTGCCACTGGACATCAATCCACAGACGGACCTCGGGCTCACCCGCCGGAACATCCTGCTCCGTGGCGTCGATATCGACGCGTACGTGGGCTCGACAGTGTCGTTGGACACCGGCGCGGGCCCCGTCCTACTGGCCGTCCACCGTCCGGCCCGGCCGTGCGCATGGATGGACGCCGTCGTCGGTCCGGGCGCACAGCGCGCCCTGCGGGGCAAGGGCGGCGTACGGTGCACACCGCTGACGGACGGCGTACTCACCGTCGGGATGGCGGAGTTCGCGGTCTTGGAGGAGGAGCGGAGCCCGGCTTAGCCAACGTGCGCTCGCGTCTCCCAGATCGTTTGTGCCCCTTCCCTGGGACGGCCTACGCAGCCCTTGGCCCCTCTTCTCGACTCGGTGGGTCGTGACGTTGGTGTCTGGTGCGGCGGCTAGTTCGGTGCTCAGTGAGTGCCTGACGCGAGGTCGCGGGCCGCGTGGGCGAGCAGTTCGCTGAGGTACGCCTCGTTGGACGTCGGCGGGCGGATGCGCCACTCCCCCAGTGTGTCCCGTACGGTCTGCGCACCCGCGTGCGCCTGCTGAGCCAGGTCGTCGTCCAGGGCGGCGGTCTCCCAGTCCTGGGCACGCCCGCCCCCTGGAAGAGCGAAGGCTCTCCAGCCGCCAGCACAGTAGGTCCGGCCCGGCCTGTTCGCGGCGTCGGTCAGGTCTTGGCCACCGCGTCCGCCTTCCGTGAGCTCCAGGAAGGCCAGGCCGTCACCTTCGTCATCACCCAGGGCCTGAACAGCCCGCAGGCGGCGAACATCACCCCCGCCTGACCGGATGTACAAGCCAGATGCACGGTGTCCTCTGAGCGCTCGCGCCAACGGCACCGTGCATCGCGGCGCAGCAGCCGACCGGCTTCAGCTGAGTCCGCCGCTGCTCAGGGCAGTGCTCCAGGCAGCGACACCGGCGGGCTACGCGGCCGCGAGGTCAACCTTGCCGGAGGAGACCACGGTGCGCTTGCCGCCTCGTGTCCACCGGGTCCTTCTTGCCGTAGACCCCGCCCGCCCGTCCTGCGGTCGGGGGCCGGCGGCTCCACCAGTGGTTGCGCCGGTCGTTGGGGTCACCGCCGAACTGCAGGCTGGTCAAGTGGTCGTACTCGCCACCCCTCCATCCGGCCCGTGTAGCCGTAGGGAGCGGCGTTCACTCCCTTCTCCCTGCCGCTGACGGAGGGGCGCCCGACTGCCGCGCGCAATACCGGCGAGGCCGAACTGCCCCGTCCCGTATGGGGAGGAGCAGCCCGGCCTTGTGTCGTTGCGGGCGAACGGCCGCCGTCTGCCCGGAAGGGCGAGACGTGCCGGTCGCCCGCGGCTCGCTCGGTGACCGGGTTCGGTCAGCCGGCGAACGTGCCGGTGGTCTCGGCCTTCCAGGCACCGCCCTTGACCTTGTAGACGGTGAGCTGCTTGTTGGTGGCGTCGCCGTACTCGTCGAAGGAGACCTTGCCCATGACCCCGTCGAAGGAGACCTTCTGCAGGGCCTCGGTGACCTTGGCGCGGGAGTCGGAGGGCAGCTTTCCGTCCTTGGCCACGGCCTTCACTGCCTGGATGATCGCCCAGGCGGAGTCGTAGGAGAAGCCGCCGTAGGCTCCGTACGCCTCCTTGTACCCGGCCGCACTGTAGTCCGCGATGAACTTCTTCGCGGAGGGCAGGCTCTCGACGGGCGCACCGACCGAGGTGGCCAGGTCGCCTTCGCCGCGCGGGCCGGTGAGCTTGAGGTACTCATCGCTGTAGATCGCGTCGCCGCCGATGAGCGGGATCGCGGCGCCGGCCTTCTTGACCTGTGCACTGAGCGGGCCGGCCGCCGGGTACTCACCGCCGTAGTAGACGACGTCCGCGCCCGAGTTCTTGATCTTGGTGGCGACGGCCGAGAAGTCCTTGGCGTCGGGGTTGACGTGGTCGGTGCCGACCACCGTGCCGCCAAGTTTCTTGAAGTGGGCGGAGAAGGTCGCGGCCAGACCGGCGCCGTAGGTCTTCTTGTCGTCGACGACGAAGACCTTCTTCTTCTTGGCGGTGTTGTACAGGTACTCGGCGGCGTACGGGCCCTGGATGGCGTCCGTGGTCGCGGTGCGGAAGTACGTCTTGAACGGCCGGACCTTCTTGCCCGTGTCCCACTTGTCACCCTGGGTGAGGGCGGGGTTGGTGTTCACCGAGACCTCGGTCACCTGGGCGGTGTCGAAGACCCCCTGCATGGACTGGGCCACGGAGGAGTTCAGCGGGCCGACGACGCCGAGCACGCTCTTGTCGGCGACGAGCTTGGTGGCGTTCTGCTGGCCGGAGGACGGCTGGGCCTGGTCGTCGAGCGCCATGACCTTGAAGGTGACGCCCGGCACCTCCTTGTTCTTGTTGGCCTGTTTGACGGCGAGGTCGACCGAGTTCTTCATACCGAGGCCGAGGGCCGACAGGTCACCGGTCAGAGGGGCATCGAAGCCGATGGTGACGACGGTGGACCCGCCGGAGGAGTCGTCGGCTGATCCTGTGTCACGAGAGCCGCACGCTGTGAGCGAGAGCGCTCCAGCGGCGAACGCGGCGGTGACTGCTATGAGAGAACGCTTGCGCACGATCGGTCCTTTCCCTTCGAGGCGCATGCCGCATTGCCGGGATCTTCCGGCGCAGCGGCTGGCGTGACCTTAGATGCCGTCCTCCGAATCCAGCAGAAGGGAAGAAGCGATGTGATTCTCTTGTTATGGGCTGGCCAGGCGGGGGCTCCGCTACGCGAGACCGACGACGGTCGCAGCACGGTACGGGAACAGTGTGAGCGAGGCGTGTCGATGGCGACCTGTGGAAATAACAGCACCGGCTTCAGCGCGAGGCTGTCGTGTGCGCTGCCGCGGAGAGTCCGACGTGTAGGGGCAGTCCGTCCGCGTCGGACAGGACATGCATCTATGAATCGGACTTGACCCGGTCCACGGGGCTCGGACCACGCGGACGTGAGCCGAGTCGCGGACCGCACGGGACAAGTCCACCAGACCCTCTTCGTGCAGGAGTTGGAACACCAAGACGACCGCCCGTCCGATTCCGAACGATGATGCTCGGTGTCCAGTGGTGACCGGCCTGAAGCCGTACTCCCGGAAGGGACACCGTGGGCGATGGTGCAATCGGGCGGCGTCGTATCCTGGATCTGCTTGAGCGCCCGATACACCTGGTGTTCTTGGCGGCTGCCGAGCGCGAAACCGTCTTCTACCGGATGGCTGGGTGCCATCCGCTCCCGGCGGGCCTCGAGCTCTGCCATCCAGGAGACCTGCGCGGCGGCATCGGCATCCGTCGTGTGCAGCACCTGCGCAGGCCGTTCGTGGTGCTGCCGCCGCTGCCGGTGCACACCATGCCGTGGCGGATGCGTAGGCCGATCGCGTGGACCAGGGTGCTTGTCCGGATACAGGCATTGCGAGCACAGGAGAACCGTAGGGTCGCAGCCATGACCGACGACCGACAGCAGGAAGAAGCCGTAGCGGGCGCATGGGCCAGGATCGAAGCGTGGCTGAGGCAGAACGCTCCACGCTCCTACCGGATGCTTCCTCCACCTGCCCCGGAAGCCGACATCCTTGCGGTTGAGCAGGAACTCGACCTCACCGTCCCACCAGGCCTCAGAGCCTTCTACCGCCTCCGCAACGGCACCGGCCACCCGGCCGACTTCGGCTGGACACCCGAACCCGAAACCGGGCTCGCGCCGCGAGGACAGGGAACGGCCTGGCTGCTGCCGAGGAAGCATGCGATCCCTCCGGTACAGCATCTGCCGTACTGGGACGAAGGCCCCCACACCATCGGCATGCCGGTCGACCCCGCGATGCGGTACCTCGCCTTCGCCGCGACCGACCGCAGCGGTCTGTACGGGCTGTTCACGGACTGCACCCCGGGACCCGGCTACGGACGCATCGGAACCTTCGAGGAGGCCGGCATCCCCAAGCTGGGCGTGTGGCCCTCGTTCGCCGACTGTCTCATCGAAGTCGCCGACGCCCTGTACGAGAACCGCGGCGTGGAGTACGCGGACGGGCAGCAGGACAAGAAGGTGCCCGGTCTCGTCGATCAGACCCTGATGTGGGACAGTCCGACACACCCGCGGGACCCGGACTGGACACGCTTCGCATAGCACTGTGGCCGGAACACCACGGGGTGCTCCGGCCACAGGACCGGTCAGCCAAAAGGGCGGTCAGCCAACCTTCTTCCACGCGCAGACCGTGTCGGCGTTCTTGCAGTGCTCGAAGCCGGGATTGCTGATGAAGAATCCGTCCTTGTCGAGCAGCCTGACCTGCGGAACGAAGTTGATACCGAGGTTGCGGAAGGCGCCCGTGTTCTGATCCGTTGGTACGGAGGCGCGACCACACTCCTGGCGCAGTTGTCAGCGCGCGAGTCCCGGCTCGCAAACCTCGGCGCCTGGGAGCCGCCCGCGAAACCTGCCCGTCATTGGTGCCGTCGAGGAGGTCTCCCGGCGGGACCGCCATCGAGCCGACCAGCTTGGTCAGGGCGTCGATCCGGCAGACCCGCCAGGGACCCCCGGGCCCTACCGCCCTCGGGCCTGCTCCAGGTTCGACCGGTGGGGGCCGGAGAGCCAGTCCGCATGCGGCCCCAGGCGCGCGTCGACCGGTTCCTCTCCTCGCCGGAGCGCGTCGATGTAGGCGTGATCGGCAGCGAGGCGGGCCGCCACCTCGGGACCTTCGGCAACGGCGCCGTGGCCGGGGACCACGACATCGACGTGCCTGGTGGCCTCACCCAGCCGCCCGAGCGCGGCCTCGTAGGCTCCCACCTGATCGTCTTGGCGAACGTCGAAGAGCGGGATCAGTACGTCGGAGAGCATGTCGCCGGCGAGCAGGACGCCATGGTCCGCGAGGAGGACCGCGGCGTGACCGACAGCGTGCGCCTGATGCTCGATGATCTCGCCCGGCACCGCTCCGCCGTCCGCGGGCAGCGGGGTGACCAGCGCGACTACGTCGAGAGGGATGCCGGACGCACTCTCCGCCGCCATCGCCTGCGCCCGCTCTCGGGCTTGACCGGCAAGGTGGGCGGCGGCGGGGGTGGTGTAGCGCGGCACGTCGCCGAACCGGGGGTGTCAGAGCAGGTGGTCCCAGTGGGGGTGGGTGCAGAACCCGGCGACCACCGGAATGCCGAGCCGGTCCTCGTCATCGGCGAGTTGGTTCAACTCGGAGCCATCGATTCCGGGATCGATCAGGATCAACCCGTCCTCCCCGCGCACCACGATGGAATTGCTCCAGACCCACTCGCTCTGCCGGACCCAGACGCCGTCGGCCACTTATTCAGCTTGCCCATCTCCACTCCAATCGGTTGGTTACAGCGGTGAGACTGCGAACCGCCGCCAAATTCATCGCTTTCAGGCCCGCTGGGTGCGATGTTGTGGTTGAGGTGGAAGACGTTGTCGCCGGCGTTCACGTCATCCGCCAACCGGCCGTCCGCAGGGCGAGCCAGCGCTGTGATCTCACAGGTTCGCCAGGCTCATGGTCGTCGCCGTCGCACGGGCCGTGAACTCGCCATCGTCTCCTCAGTGGACGGCTGGGGCGGGCGCTGGTCGAACTCGTGCACGCGCCGGAACACCATGACGGACAGCAAATTACCCACCCGCGAGCAGGGTGGACGGGGTCCGTGGCCGGTGCCTACGCGCTGGTCGTGGTGGTTGGCTCAGGCATCCAGGCCCCCGCACCGACCCCCGACGCCCTGCGCCTCAGTGCGCTCGGGGAGAGCTGAGGGCGCGGAGTTTGCGCTCCAGTTGGTCGCGTTCGGCGGGGTTGCGGGTGCGGGCGAGTGCCGCTTTGTAGGCCGGGACCGCCTCGTCTGGGCGGTCCAGTCGCTGCAGCAGGTCGGCCCGGACGGCGTGCCAGAGGTAGTAGCCGTCCAAGGCGAGCGGTTCGACCAGGGCCAGCGCCGTGGCGGGGCCGTCCGTCTCGGCGACCGCTACCGCGCGGTGGAGCGCTACGACCGGGGTGGGCGCGAGCGCCATCTGCTGGTCATAGAGCTGGACGATCTGTCGCCAGTCGGTGGCGGCGGCTGTCGGGGCGTCGCTGTGCACGGCGTTGACGGCTGCCTGGATCTGGTACGGCCCCGGTCGGCCGCGCCGCAGGCAACGGCGGACCAGAGCCTGGCCCTGGGCAACGAGTTCGCGGTCCCATCGGGAGCGGTCCTGGTCTGCCAGCAGCACCAGGGCGCCGCCGTCCGGGGTGACCCGTGCGGGCCGGCGCGACTGGATCAGCAGCATCAGCGCGAGCAGGCCCAGCACTTCGGGCTCGTCCGGCATCAGCTCGACGAGCAGCCGGCCCAGCCGGATCGCCTCCGCGCACAGCTGCTCGCGCGAGGGTTCACCGCCGAAACCGGCGGAGAGGTAGCCCTCGTTGTAGATCAGGTAGACCACGGCCAGCACCGGCCGCAGCCGCTCCGGCAGGTCGGCATCGGCGGGGAGGCGGTAGGGGATCCCGGCGTCGCGGATCTTCGCCTTGGCACGCGCGATCCGCTGGGCCGTGGTCGGCTCGCTCACCAGCAGGGCGCGGGCGATCTCGGGGGTACTCAGTCCGCCGAGCAGCCGCAGAGTGAGCGCGACTTGCGCGGGCTCGGCGAGGGCAGGGTGGCAACAGGTGAAGATCAACCGCAACCGGTCGTCGTGCACGGGCCCCTCCTCCACCGGATCGTCCTGGGTGTACAACAGCAAGGCCTGGGCCTGCCGACTGCCGCGGGACGCCTCCCGGCGCTGCCGGTCGATGGCCCGGTTGCGGGCGGTGGTGATGATCCAGCCCGCCGGGCTGGGCGGCAGCCCGACGGACGGCCAGCGCTCGACCGCCTTCTCGAACGCGTCCTGGACCGCTTCCTCGGCGAGGTCGATGTCGCCGACGAGCCGTACCAGGACAGCGACGGCGCGCCCGTACTCCTCCCGGAAGACCCGCTCGATCTCCGCGGCGGACACCGCGGGCACCACGGGTGCGGCCGGGCCGCCGGCATGTCCGGCCGTGGCGGCGTCGCTCGCGTCCGCCACGCGTCAGTCCTCGGCCTTGCCCTGGAACGGCCGGACCTCGACCGGCAGGCCCGTGGCCAGCGCGTAGCGCCGTCCCCAGGCCAGTGCGGCGTCCAGGTCAGCTGCCCGGACGATGGTGAAACCGCCCAGGAACTCCTTGCCCTCGGCGAACGGGCCGTCGGTGACCAGTACTTGCCCGCCCTGCGGCCGCAGCACCGTGGCGGTACTTGGGTCGTGCAGGCCCGCCCCGAACACCCACGCTCCGGTGGACTCCAGCTCCTGGCGCAGGTCCGCGAGTTCGGCCATCACCCGGGCCAGGAACTCCGGCTCGGGGACGCCGCCCTCAGGCTGGTAGATGCCGAGCAGGTACTGCTTCATCGCGCCTCACTCCGCTCGTACGTCGCGATCATCACGCCGGTGCCGGTGGACACGCTCTCCACCAGCCGGAACCGGGCGAGCGGAGCGCTGTCCGCGAAGAGCCGCCGCCCCGATCCGAGGACCAGCGGGTGGATCGACAGCACATACCGGTCCACCAGCCCGGCCGCGGCCAGCGACCGGACCAGCTCGCCGCTGCCGAGCACGACGAGGTCCTCGTCCAACTCCTTCTTCAGCGCCGCCACCGTCTCGCCGGCGTCGCCGCTCAGCAGGGTGGAATTCTGCCAGGGCAGCGGCTCGGCCAGGCTCCGCGACGCAACGTACTTCACGGCTGCGTTCAGCTTCTGCGTGAACGGGTTGCCGTCGGTACGGTCGGCCCAGGCACCGAAGAAGTCCAGGTAGGTTCGTCGGCCGAAGAGCATCGCCCCGGTCGCGGCCATGCCCCGGCCCATCACCTCCATCATCACCGCGTCCATGTAGGCGGGGCCCCAGCCGCCGTGCCGGAACCCGTCGCGGGTGTCCTCGTCGGGCCGCCCCAGCCCCTGCATCACGCCGTCCAGTGTCACACTCTCGGTCACCGTGATCCTGGCCATGATCCACACTCCTTCGCTCGGTCTCACCCCCTACACGAACGCGCCCGGGCGAAATCGACAGCCACTCGTCACCGGTTCCCAAGGGCATCCTGTTCGTCCTGCACATCGGGGTCGCCTGGCAACACCTTCCGCAAGAACGCGACTTCGGCTCGGGCATGAGCTGCTGGCGCCGCCTGGTCGCCTGGACCGAGGCCGCGGTGTGGCCCAGGCTGCAGCGGGCAGCAAGCATCTGACCCACCGATGGCAGCGGCATCCCGCTAGCCGCCACTCAGACCGACGGGAACCGCAACAACGTCAGCTGATCCCACTGCTCCAGGCGACATCGCCGGTACGGGGCAAGCGCGACCAGCCCGGTGCCGACCGGACATCCTGCCGGCCGACCGCGGCTACGACCACGACAAGTACCGGCACCTGATCTGCGATCTCGGCGTGAGACCGTTGATCGCCCGCCTGGGCACCGAGCACGGCTCCGGAGTCGGCGCCCAACGCTGGGTCGTGCAGCGCGCGTTCGGGTGCCGGAACGACGACAGCCAACTGGCCGAGGACGCCGCGGTCGACGAGTCGGTGCCGTACGCGACCCGGAGTCGACGTGAAGCGGGTGGATTCACGGTCCCGCCCCGGGGCAGCAGCTAGAGCTCGACGGCAAGGCCGGTGGTCGCGACGGCCACCGGCCCGCCGTACGCCTTCCCCGCCACCCCGGTCGCCGCGTCGGCGTCGGTGCCGGGCCACAGATGGGTGAGCAGTAGCCGTCCGGTGGCTGCCGCGGCGGCGTACTGTCCGGCGCCGAGCGCGGTGAGCAGGTACGGGGCATCGCCCGGGTCGGGCACTTCGTACAGATACGTGGCCTCGGACAGGAAGAGGTCGGCGCCGCGGGCAAGCCGGACGATCTCGGGGCTCGGCCCGGTGTCACCCGTGTACGCGAGGGTGGTGCCGCCAGCGGTCAACCGCAGGCCCGCATTGGGCACGAAATGCGGCAGCTCCCAGGTATCGACGGCGAACGGGCCGATCCCGAACTGCTCCCCCGGCCGGAACGGGCACAGTGTGTACGCGGCGGCCAACATGCTCGGCTTGTCCAGCGCCAGCACCGCGTCGAGCGCCCCGTGCGGGGCGTGCAACGGCAACGCGGGCGCAGGAGTGTCGCTCAGGCCACGGGCCCGCAACAGCGGGTTGAGGTCGGCGCAGTGGTCGGGGTGACCGTGGCTGACGAGCACGGCGTCGACCCCGTCGGGGGTGACGTGGTCAAGGAGCCGGGGGAAGGTCGCGTACCCCGGGTCGATCAGCAGCCGGAAACCGTCGTGCTCAACGAGATAGCCGCTGCAGGCCTGTTGCGCGGTCGGCCAGGCTCCGCAGCCGCCGAGAACGGTGAGTCGCATGCGGCGACCTTACTCACTGATCGTTTCAGAATGAGTTGAGCTACGGGTGCTGTGCTCAGCGATCTTGGTCGGCAGGGTGTGCCGGAGCGCTTGCTGATCTTGTTCCTGACGGCTTGTGGGAGCGGGTGGCTCCGCTGCTGCCGCCCGCTGCCGAGCGGCGCCGCCGCCATGCGGGACGGTTGAACCGGCCGAGGGCACCGCCGGCCGTGTGCGCACACCCACCGGTCCGGGGAAGGACCGGTTCGAGGCCACGCGCGTCCGCGCGGGCGACGAGCGGGCACCTGACCCGCCAGAACTCCAGACGTAGATCACGATCTTCATGCCTGGGCGACTTGTAGCTGATGATGGATGGCCTGGGATGGAGTCTGGTTGCGGCGTCACCAGTGGGACCGATCGAGCCGATGGGCCGTGCCGTGGACGGCCCATCCTTCTCATCCGGGCGGAGGCGGGGCGGGGGCAAGGTCCGTCAGCGGTCGAGGTCGATCGTGAAGCGCCTCGTGCCGGTACCGATCGTGTCGGCGTGGACCCAGCCACGAGCCCGGTCGAATGCCCCGGTGCCGCCGGTGATCGCGTTGTCGAACGAAGGGGGAGGGCCCGGGTTGAGAATGCCGAAGACCATACCCTGCACGGTGAGTTGGCCGCCCGGGAGGTTGTAGTTCACGACGCACTCCTCCGCTCCGCCGTTGTCGACCCGGGTGGTGGTGCAGGTGCCGCCGGTGTCGCCGACATGGTTGCCGAGCTGGTCGAAGAGGTCCGAGCGGAAGACGGTCCGATCCCCCTGAGCGGGGCTGCCGCCGGGGTTGACGGGGAAGCGCGACTGCTGCGCGAGATGGCCGATGAGTGTGATGACTCGGTCTCCACTCTTGGCGTGGGCGAAATCGGTGTCCGTCGCGGCGCCCGCGACAGGGGCGCAGCCGAGAAGGGTGACCAGCGCACCGGCCGTGCCGATACAGGCTGTCCTGATGGGGTGCATCGTGTGACTCCTGAGGTTGATGTGCGTGGATGGTCAGGTACCGCATTCATAACCCCGGCTCTGCTGCCGCCCGGAACGTCCCGGCGCGACCCACCGTCAGATCCGACCAGTCGGACCAAACCGGGACGGGAGACGGCCCGGCCGACGGCGCGCCGGCCTCGCCGATGTCGAGGGCAGGCCCCACTACTTCCAGGATTACGACTACGCCCAGGCCGACGAAGCCGACGAGAACAGCGTCTGGCCCGTGAGCGACGCGGCGGGGGCGGGATCGACTGCCGCACAGCAGTCAGGTCAGCCCAGTCCGGCGATTCGGGCCGCTTCCACGAACACCATCGGACCCAGGTCTCTGTGGGAACGAACCAGCATCTCCAACTGGAACCCCTCAACCCCGCGGCCCGCGGCCCGCAGCCCGCAGCCCGCAGCCCGCAGCCCGCAGCCCGCAGGAGCCGACCGTGTTCCCCTCCGCCATATTGACATGACCCTGCGTCAACCTTGAGGCTTCGTGCGTGAAGTTGCTCGCTTGAGGCTCATTTCGAGCGACTCCGCGCAACAAGCGCAAGACCAGTCAGTCCGCGATGGTGCGATGGGAGCTGTTCCGACGTGAGAAGACTCCGACACCGTGTGCCGTGGCCGTCCTGGGTTCCGCTGGGGCTGGCGGCCGTCCTGGCCGGGACGGTGCTCACCGCCCCGGCGCCCGCGGAGGCCGCGACAACGGCCGGCGCTGTGCTCGACTCGGCTCACAGCAGCGTCGGTTGGCAGAGCCCCGTCTACGCCAAGGGCACCGGTGGCGGCGTCGAGAGCTGCCCCGATGCCGCTGCCGACCCCGACAGCAAAGTCTGCGACCGCTTCGACCTGACCGTCTCGGTGCCGGTCGGCTACTGGGACGACAACCCGGAGGGCGGCGTACCCCTGTCGATCAAGTGGGAGAAGCCCTCCGACGACTTCGACCTGTACGTCTACGACGAACACGGCAAGCAGGTGGCGTCCAGCGCCGGCACCGCCGACCCGGAGGCCACGGTGATCCCGCGGGCTACCGGGACCTACCACGTCCTGGTCGTGCCGTACGACGTGCACGACAACTCGTTCACGGGCACCGCGTATCTGCCCGCGACCACCGATGCGGGGAATCTCACGTCCTTCTCGGGCCGGGACGGCAGCTACACGATCGGGGCGGGCACGCTCACGGCCCGCGCGGACTTCCTGACCGGCGGTCGGCTCCGGCTCCAGGCCGACCCGTCGGGCTCGCTGAGCGACCCTGCGGGCACGGCCATCGTGCGCAACGAGCCCGCGCTCCAGCGACAGACCTCGTCCTTCGACACAGGCGACTATTACGGCATCCGCTCCCCCGAGGCCGTACTGCGGGTGTACAAGAAGCCGCTGCGGTTCGGGCTGTACAAGCCCGACAACCGCACCCGGATCTGGCAGGAGGACAAGCCGCTGCGCTGGTCCACCGGCGGGATGCGGCAGAGCCTTCGGCGGGGAGCGGACGAGCAGTTCTTCGGCGGCGGCGAGCAGAACGGGAGCTTCTCGCACCGCGGGCAGACCATGTACGTGGCCAACAGCTTCGACTGGAACGAGGGCGGCTACAACAACTCCCAGCCGTTCTACCTCTCCAGCGCGGGCTACGGCGTTCTCCGCAACACCTTCGCGCCGGGCATGTACACGTTTGGCTCGCCGGTGACGACGGGGCAGCAGGAACGGCGGCTGGACGCCTACTACTTCCTCGGCGGTCCCAAGCAGGTCATCGGCAAGTACACGGCCCTGGTGGGCAGGCCCTTCATGCCTCCGGTCTACGGCCTGGAACCCGGCGACTCCGACTGCTACCTGCACAACGCCAACCGGGGCGAGCGGCACACCCTGGACGCGCTGAAGATCGCCGACGGTTACACCGAGCATCAGATGCCGCTGGGCTGGATGCTGGTCAACGACGGGTACGGCTGTGGGTACGAGAACCTGGAGCAGACCGCGAAGGGCTTGCAGGACCACCACGCCCAGCTCGGCCTGTGGACCCAGGACGGCATCGGCAAGCTCGCCGACCAGGTCAAGGCCGGCCAGCGGGTGGCCAAGCTGGATGTGGCCTGGGTCGGCAACGGCTACAAGTTCGCGCTGGACGCGTGCGACGCGGCGAAGAAGGGCATCGAGGACAACAGCGACGCGCGCGGGTTCGTGTGGCTGCCCGTCTCCTGGGCGGGCGCCCAGCGCTGCGGGGTCCTGTGGAGCGGCGACCAGAAGCTGTCCTGGGACTACATCCGCTGGCAGATCCCGACGTATGCCGGGGCGACCATGTCCGGCATCGCCTACAACACCGGTGACGTGGGCAGTATCTACCGCCACGACGCGAAGATGTACGCCCGTGACCTCCAGTGGAAGGCGTTCCTGCCGGCCATCATGACCATGGACGGCTGGGCCGGCGACATCACCACGGGCAAGCCCGCCGACCAGCAGCCGTGGCTCGACGGCGAGCCGTACACCTCGGTCAACCGCAAGTACCTTCAGCTGAAGGAACGGCTGCTGCCGTACATGTACACCCTGTCCGCCGAGGCGGCGAAGTCGGGGGTGGGTGCGGTGCGTCCCCTGTGGCTGGAGTACCCGGACGACCCGAACACACTGGGCGCGCAGGCCAAGTACGAGTTCCTGTCGGGCCGCGACTTCCTCGTCGCCCCGGTCTACCAGGACTCCGACACCCGTGACGGCATCTACCTGCCCAAGGGCACCTGGACCGACTACTGGACCGGCCGCACGTACCAGGGCCCGACCACCGTCAACGGCTACCACGCCCCGCTCGACACGCTGCCGCTCTTCGTGCGCGAGGGCGCGATCGTCCCCATGTGGCCCGAGGGGACGACGAGTTGGCAGACCCGCGACCGGCACGAGCTGGACTGGGACGTGTACCCGTCGGCATACGGCACCAGCCGCTACACGCTCTACGAGGACGACGGCGTGACCCGCGACTTCGCCAAGGGGGCGGCGGCCACTCAGCGGGCGTCGGTGCACACCGGCGACGGAGGGACGACGGTCACGGTCGGGGCGAGCAGGGGCGCGTACACGGGCAAGGTGGACGCGCGGTCGTACCGGTTCACCGTGCACGAAGGCAGGGCACCAACGCACGTGTCCCTCGACGGGCGTCAACTCCCGGACTCCGCCTGGTCCTACGACCCCGCCAGCCGTGTGACGACCATCCGTACCCCGAGCCTGCGCCTGGACCGGGGCTTCACTCTGCGCCTTCGATAGAGAGCTCTAAGGGTCCAGCCCAAAGGGACACTTTGGGCTGGACCCAACTATTGGCGTGGACTCAACAGCCACCGACCGACGGCCGGGCCGGCGCCCCTGGCCCCGACTGGCGCCGAGCGCGCAGCTCTCGACAACCTGCTCTTCCTCGCGGTCGGGCTCTTCCATCGACCCGCGATTCAGACGCTTGCTCCGCCGCCCAGCAGCCGGGCGAGCGTGCTCACCGCCCCGTCGATCTCGCGGGCGCACCCGTACAGCACAAGGTCGGGGCTCCCCCACGGGTCCGCGACGTCGTCCTCGGCCGGCGGGACGGGGGCGGCGGTACCCCGGCGGCCGGCCGCGCTCGCGACCACGACGTCGACACCGTCCGCGACCCGCGGGCCCTCCCCGTCCGGTACGCCGTCGTACGCGGTCGCCGCACCCTTCCCGCCATGGACTTGGCCGACGCCCCCCGCGGCGAGACGCACGAACTCCTTCAGGGTGAAGCAGCGTCGCATCGCCGACGGCGCGAGCCGCACGGCCGCCTCCCGGTGCTCGCGCGCGAGCCCGAGGACCAAGGCCGCTCCCGCGACGAGCTGTGCGGTGAGCGGGCGGGCCGCGAAGCCGGAGCCGTCACCGCCCAGCTTCTCCAGCACCGCCCTGGTGGAGCTCTCCATGCCGGGCCGGGGCCACGCCTCCGTGCCGGCGCTCTCCGGCCACACGGCCGAGTCGGGTGGAAGCCGCGCGGCCAGCAGCCGCTCGGCGAGCACCGATCGGTGCACGTTGCCCGTGCAGACGAACAGGACCCGGGTCATTTCTCGCCTGCGAGCTGCCCCGCCGCGGCCGCGTCGGCCTCCTCCCGGCGTTCCGACACACGAGGAGCGGGCAGCTCGCCGTACGATCCATAGCTGCCGTAACGGTTCCCCCTGGGGACTGGAGCCATGTTGAAGACGGTGCCGAGAACGCGGACACCCACGCGGTTCAGTGATTCCGCGGCGGTGCGGACCTGGTCCCGACTGGTCTTCGCGGCTCGGACCACGAGCAGCGCGCCCTGGGCGAGCGAGGCCAGTCCGACGGTGTCGGCGACCGGCAGCAGCGGCGCGGTGTCGACGATCACGACCTCGTAGGTGTCCGCCAGCTCGCACAGCACTTCTCCCATGCGCGCCGAGGCAAGCAGCTCCGTTGGATTCGGCGGCACCGCGCCGCTGGCGAGCACCGAGAGCCGACCCTCGGCCTGCTGCATCACGTCCTCGATGCGGGCCCGTCCGATCAGCACCGTGGTCAGACCGGCGTCCCGGACAAGGCCGAAGGTGCCGGCCACGCACGGACGGCGCAGGTCGGCGTCCACCAGACAGGTGGAAACGCCTGCCTCGGCGAGCGAGAGGGCGAGGTTCACGGCGGTGTTGGTCTTGCCCTCGCCGGGCACCGAGCTCGTCACCACGATGATCCGCGGCGGGTCGTCGACCTGGGAGAACTGCAGGTTGGTGCGGAGCTTGCGGAAGGCCTCTGCGCGGTTGGAGCGAACGTCGGCGCTGACGAGCGGCTGCCTGGGGGCGTTCCTGTCGTACGGGATGGTGCCGAGCCCCGGCAGCGCGGTGAACTCTCCCAGCGCCTCGCTCGTCTTGAGTGTGGTGTCGAGGGTCTCGCGCAGTGCGACGAGTCCGGCACCGAGCAGCAGACCGCCGAGCACGCCCGCGGCCAGGTTCAGCAGCGGTCGGGGCGAGACCGGATCGATGGGGGCGACGGCCTCCTGGGTGACACCCAGGGAGACAGGCGAGATGGGCGGGGCATCGTCCGCGTCGTCCTTTCCGGGCCGCAGGACGGTGCGCTTGGGCGTCTCCAGCCGCTCGACGACCGCGCTGAACCGCTCCGCCACGGCGTTGGCGATGCGTGCCGCCCGCTGGGGCACGGTGTCCCGGACGGTGATGTCGATGAGCACGGTGTTGAGCGGGGCGACGGCGGTGATCCGGGACGCCAGTTCCTCCGGTGTGGTGCGCAGCCCCAGCTTCTTCACCACGGGTGCGGTTACCTGACGGGTCGTCACGATCGAGGCGTACGACTGAACGCGCGCCTGCGAGAAGCTCTGCCCCTGGTTCAGCTGGGCGGTGTCCTCACTGGTGCGGGTGGCGACGAAGAGCTGGGTCCTCGACTCGTAGACGGGGGTGCTCAGGCCTGTCGCGGCGAGTGCCGCCCCGATCGCCAGAACCAGACAGACCACGACGACCGGCCAGCGCCTGGCAATCGCTTTCAGGAATCCGTGGAGATCCAAGCTGCACCCCTCATAATCCCTCGCAGACCGAGGGAAACATCCGAAATCTAATGTTTTGTTCCCTATGAGCACAGCCGAAGATAGGGACTCGCGCGCTCAAACCGGGGGAGGCGCCCCTGTGTCGGAACGCCGGACGACACCGGTGGCGCAGGCCGTCCCTCCACTCGACACGGCGGGCGGGCCAACGGCGGGCAAGCACTCCACCATCCGGTGGCTTCTGGGCGCCGCCGCACCGGCATATGCCGATATATCCCATTTATGCCATGTAGCAAGGTCTTGGTACCCAGATCTTGGTTACGGCCAGCGCTGCAGCCTGGCCCGGACTGAAGTCGAGTCGAGGAGAGTGAAGAAGAAGATGACGATGTCACCCAGATGGCGGGTGGCCCTGGCATCGGCCGCTTCGGCTGCCATGCTCATCGCGGCACCCTTGGTTGGTGCGCAGGCCGCCTATGCGCAGCCATATCCGGGGTCGCCCCCACCCCTGAACGTCAGCACCACCACCGTGACGGCCGGAGGACTGTTGAGCTTCGACACGCCCCCGGGAATCTTCGATTCCGGGCAGGGCGTCACGGCGCTGCTGGAATCAACGCCCATCGTCCTCGGCCATTTCCAGGCCGGGGACGACGGATCGGTGGCGGGGACTGTGACCATCCCGGAGACGGCCCCTGGCGGCTGGCACGTCTTCCGGCTCACCTCGGACGACCCCGACCGCAGCGTCGGCGCCACCGTCTACGTGGAGGGCGGGGTCATTGGCACCCCGACGCCGACTCCGACACCCAGTCCGACCAAGCCCCCGAAGCCGACCAAGCCTCCGAAACCGACCGACCGGCCCACCCACTCGGACAAGCCAGAGCACCCCGGTGGGCACGACGGGCATGACGACGGAGACAACGGATCCTACGGACGCGACGTAGTCGCCGACCCGGTGGACTACCAGCACCAGACTGAGCACCACAACGGCGAAAGCCTCGCGGAGACGGGCACTGGGAAGGCCCTGACCGTGGGCGGCACCGCGGCGGCGCTGCTCGTGGCGGGCGTTGGCACGATGCTGGTCGTGCGCCGTCGCCGCAGCTCATGACGGGCAGTTCATGACGGAGCGAGACATCCGTACAGCGGTACAACGGCGTCCCGGCCCCGGCCGGGACGCCATCCACATGCCCGGAGCGAACCGCTCCGGCGAACGGGCACCGGGTCGCCGCCGCGTGCTCAGGAGAGCGATCCTGGCCACAGCGCTGCTCCCGCTGGCCGGCGCCGTCTGGATCGGTGTCACCGGGCTGATCGCCCGCGGGGAACTGCTCGCGGCCCAGCAGGACCTCGACGCGCTGCGGCACTCGGTGGCGGCGACGCCAGGCTCCGTCTCCGACAGGGCGACCGCGCCCACCGGGGTACCGGAACAGGCAGTGCGCTCCGCCGCCGCCCACGCTTCTCGGGCGCATCGTCTCACCACCGGGCCAGCCTGGTACTCCGCCGCCGAACTGCCCTTTCTCGGAGGTCCCGTGAGAACTGTGCGCGGCGCCGCGTACGCGGCGGACCGGCTGGCCAGCGACGTACTGCCCTCGCTGACCGGCGTCCTGCCGCCGTCCACGGCACACGGAAGCGGCGGCGGCATGTCCGACGCCCTCGCGGCGTTGCAGCGGCACAGGCCGGAAATCGTGCGGGCGGCAGGCGTCGTTGCCGAGGTGCGGACCGACGTGCACGGTCTGCCCCGGTCCACCTGGCTGGCGACGGCCGACCGGGCCCGTGCCGGACTACAACGGCAGTTGGACCGCCTCGCCCCGGTGATGACCGACGCCGCGGTGGCGGCTCGCGTCCTGCCGCCCATGCTCGGCACGCACGGACAACGGCGTTACTTCCTCGCGTTCCAGAACGTCGCCGAGGCACGCGGCACAGGGGGCGTCCCGGGCGCCTTCGCCGTGCTGCGGGCCGACCGGGGCCGACTGTCCTTCGAGCGGTTCGGCAACAACACGGAGATGACGGAAACGGCGATGCCGGACGTCGACCTCGGAGCCGACTTCGACGCCCGCTATGCGGGCAGCGACCCCATCCACGTGTGGCCCAACTCCAACATGAGCCCGCACTTCCCCTACGCGGCCCGCATCTGGGCAGCGGCATGGCGCAAGCACACCGGCGAACGCGTGGACGGGGCGATCGCCGTGGACCCTGTCACGCTGAGCCGTCTCCTGCAGGTCACCGGCCCGGCCCGCATGGCCGACGGCACCGAGCTCACCGCCGACAACGTCGTGGACCTCACCGAACGGGCCAGCTACACGAAGTACGACGACATCGCCCGGCGCAAGGCGTTCTTCGTCGACGCCGCCCGTGCCGCCGCCGCACGGCTGATGGGGGCACTCGACGACACGCGCCAGCTGCCTTCACTGCTCGTCGCCGTGAACGACGTCCAGCGGGACGGACGGCTGAAGGTCTGGAGCGCCCACCCGGCGGAGCAGCGCCTCCTGGAGTCCCGCCCCTACTCGGGCACACTCCCGAACACCCCCGGCCCCTTCGCGGGACTGGTGGTGAACAACGCGGCCGGCAGCAAGCTGGACTACTACCTCGACCGGAGCCTGACCTGGGAGGCGGGCACCTGCTCCGGCGCCGACCGCACGGTCACCGCGACCATGACCCTGACCAACCGGGCGCCGACCTCCGGCCTGCCCGACTACGTGACCATCAGGGCGGATTCCCCTCCCTACCGCACCCAGCCGGGTGACAACCGCCTCCACGTGTCGTACTACGCCGGGGTCGGAGCCACCCTGGCCGACGCAACCCTGGATGGCCGCCGCGCGCTGCTCGCACCCGCCGTCGAACGCGGCCACTCCGTGTTCACGCTGGACCTGGAGCTGCCCGTCGGCTCCCGCCGCACCCTGGTGCTGCATCTGCGGGAGCCGCATCCGGACGGCACGCCGACACTGCTGCGGCAGTCCCTGGTGACGCCGCTGCGGACCACGCTCAAGCCGGGAGGTGCCTGCCGTGTCTGAGCGTGTGCGCCGCGCGGCCTGGGCCGTGCTCGCGGCCGCGCTCCTGCTCGCGGCACGCCCGCCGGCGGACCACGCCCCCGACAACCCGGCAGGCCGAGGCGTGGAGGGGCGGCAGGCCGTGGCGCACCGGGTCGAGCAGCTGCGGGTCAAGGTGCTCCAGACCCTTCCGCACGACCCGAAGGCGTTCACCCAGGGACTTGAAATGGCCGACGACACGCTCTACGAAGGCACCGGCCTTTCCGGCCTGTCCTCGGTACGGGCGGGGCCTCCCGGCAAGAAGTCCACGGTCCGGGTTGCACTCCCCGCACCCTTGTTCGGGGAGGGCATCACCGTGCTCGGCCGAACCCTGTGGCAGCTCACCTGGCAAAACCGGATCGCCATCGAGCGCGACGCCAAGACACTCGCGGAGCTGCGTCGCGTCCCGTACCCGGACGACGGCTGGGGCGTGTGCCTCCAACGGGCCCGGCACCGGCTGGTGACCAGCGACGGATCGTCACGGCTGACGTTCCGCGACCCCGGGACGCTCGCGAGGACGGGCGAGGTCGCCGTGACCGAAGAAGGCCGGCCGGTGACGGGGCTGAACGAGTTGGAGTGCGTCGGCGCCACCGTGTACGCCAACGTGTTCCTCACCGACCACATCGTGCGCATCGATCCTGCCACCGGGGCGGTGACGGCGAGCATCGACGCCTCTGGCCTGCTGCGCGACGACGAACTCGTCCCGGGGGCCACGCTGAACGGCATCGCGGCGGTCCCCGGCACGGATCAGTTCCTGATCACAGGGAAGTACTGGCCCAGAATGTTCCGTGTGCTCTTCGTGCCCGCCTGACGGACAAGCGGCCGCCCGTGCTCGGCGGCGCGCCGCCGTTCCCTCCCGGTCCGTCAGGACTAGGCTTTCCACAACGTGCGCCGGCCACCGTTCCCTCTTTCTGCATTGCCCTTCACACGGCAGGAAGGCTCCTTGGCCATGGTCAAGACCACTCCCCCGATCCGGCTTTTCTGGTGGAGGCCGATGACGGGAACTCGCCGTCAGAAAGTCCGTGACCTCCGTCACCTCTGGACGCGTCGCAGCAATGGGCGTCTGCTGCCGCCTTGGGAGCTCCGTAACTTCGGTGATGAACTGGCGCCCTCGATTCTTCGTATGGAGCTTGGTGAAACGACCACGGTGAGGCACACGGATGCCCCCGCAGCGGAGGTCTTCACCTTGGGTTCGGTTCTCCAGCGGGCAGCCCTGGAGGCAGGTGAGGGATCCGCCGTGATCGGGGCGGGACTGCCTCAACTCGGCTCCTCGGATCTGCTGGATCGGGTGCGACGCGGAGTGCGACGCCTCGACCTGCTGGCCGTTCGCGGACCTGAGACGCGAAAGTTGTTGGGACTGCCTCAGACCACGGCTCTGGGGGATCCGGCCCTGCTGCTCGAAGGGCGCCTTGTGCCGGGCGATAGGAAAAGCGGTGGCGCGGTGGTGGCACACTACAGCGCCAAAAAAAACGCGCGGAAAACCAGCACATTAGAATCTCACGCGCAAAGATTGAACGCCCGCGTCGTGTACACCTCGGATCCGCTTGACGACGTACTCGCGGCCATTGGGCGTGCCGAGTGGGTGCTGACCAGCAGTTTGCACGGGCTGGTGGTAGCAGATGTGATGAAAACGCCGGCGATGCCTCTGGCTCGGGACGCAAGGAGATCGAGCGATTTCCGCTTCGACGATTATGGCGGGTCGGTCGGTCGTGCCGTTCGGGCGACGCTTCTTGAGCGCGTTACCAGGGCCGACGTTCTCGACGCCGCGTCCTGGCCGAGACCCGACGCCGCCCGCTTTCGGGACGTCGCTGATCAACTCCGGTCTGTGACCGCGTCTTGGTTTCACGGTAAGCGGTAAACGGACTCTTTCATGAGGGTCCGTCAGTTCGCTTACGGATCCTCTTCGGTTGTGCCCCCGGCCTCAAACCATGATCGCGACCGCCAGACCAACCAGCACGCACGCGGCGACCGAAGCCCGCAGTGGCATGGAGAGCACGATGCGGATGCCGTCCCGCCTCAGGTGCAGGACGCTGACCAGGGCCCGGGTGGACAGACCGGCGGAGACGGCCAGTCCTCCGGCGGCCAGCCCCAGCGACCCGCCGGCCAGCGGGACGACCGCCACCGCGACGCACGCGCCGATGCCCGTCCCGATGGACACCGAGCCGCCCTTGCCGTTCCGCAGGGCCATTTCGGCCTGAAGATCTCCGATGCACTTGAGGGTGACCGCCGGTACGAGTGCAGCGACGGCCAGCGCGATCGGCCGAACGGGGTACGACGACGGCAGCAGGATGGGCAGGAGCTGCAGCGCTGAGACGCCTGCGATGGCGGCAAGTGCCACGGACATCCAGGCAAGCCGCTGACCGTACCTCAGCGTCTCCCGGTAGAACGCCTCGTCGTCCTGACACCGGAGCGCGCAGGTCGACCAGTGACCGTGCAGGATGAGCACGGCCGTGATCGGAAACCCACCCAGCATGGCCGCGAACTGGAAGTACCCGGCCGCCGAATAGCCCTGTGTCAATGCCACGAGGACACGGACCCCTTGTACCAGCCCGAGGATCAGGACCAGGTGCGGCAGCAGTGGCACCGAGAAGCGCAGCGCCCCGGCCAGCATGGACCGGTCGTCCCGGAGAGTCGCGCGGCCGGTCGCCCCCCGGTCGCCGTGGGTGGCCGGGCTTGCGGCGTCACGGCTGACCGCGACCGCGGGTAGGACCACTGCGGCCGCGAACGCGAGCATCGCGGCGCTGACCGAGCCGGTCCGCACCAGCGCCAGCGCCGCCGCCGCCGGCGCCACGGTCTGGCTGCTCAGCGTCAACACGGCGAAGCTCCGGGCCCGGTCTAGGCCGCGCATGAGGCCGACCACGACGAGGCCAGCCGCGGCGCAGAGCACGGCCAGGATCGCACTGCCCGCCGTCGGCCAGAGCGGCAGCAGCACCAGCGCGAGACCGACCGCCGGCCCGATGACGGTCCGCATCGACGCCGCCGCGACGCGCACCGCCTGATGGCGGACCTGCGGGTCGGGATGGGCCGCGTTCCGCTGCACGTAGACGTGCAGTCCGGCAGCGGCGGCCGGGCTGAGCAGGCCGACCACGGTGAGGTGGGTGGCTAGCTGGCCGAGGAGGTCCGGGCCGACGTGGCGGGCCAGGACCGGCCACAGGAACAGTGTGTTGAGCCCGAGGCTCACCCCACCGGTGCAGTAGAGCATGAGTCGCGGCAGGCCCGCTCTCATGACTCGGGCCGTTCCGGTCCGCGTGGGCGGTCCTGCACAGCGTACTGGTGCCGGCCTGCCGGGCACAGCTCGCGTCTCGACCCCGGTCCTGGCTGTGGCGCCGTGCGTGCCGAAGCCGACGATCCGCGTCGGCGGCGCGCGAAGTTCTCCTGCGGTGTCCGCACCACGGTGGCGACGAGGAGGTAGGGAATGGCCAGCAGCGCCAGCACGAAACCGTAGTTCACCACCACGTACGCGCCGCCGCCGTTGATCAGGAACGTCCGCGTCGCCAGGATGGAGGCGATGCACACCAGGACGACGAGTACCTCCCGAGTGGCCGCGATCCGGTTGCAACAGCGCTGCCAGGCGTAGCCGAGGGCCCCCGCGACCACCACGGTGAGCACCGCCCCGACGCTGTTGATCAGGTACGCCGCGCCGCCAGTGGTGACCGGCACCAGGAAGAAGCGGCCGGTCAGCGGGGTCCCGGTGACGTAGGAGGAGACGATCTCGTCGTAGGCGAACACGGGGCCGCTGCCCATCTCCAGGTAGTGTGCGGCGAAGTAGCGCAGGTCGTAGCCGAACACGGGGCTGCCCTGGGTGGCCGTCCGGCCCAGCACCAGCGAGTACCACGCGGGACTCGCCGCCACGACGGTGAGCCGGTCGAGCAGGTAGCCGAGGGATGCGCCGCCGGAACGAGCCACGGTCTGGTACTGGTTTCCGATCCAGGATCCGTAGCACAGCGCCAGCGCCAGCATCGGCAGACCGGCGATGACGGCCGCGGGCCGCACGCGGCCGCGGAGCAGCACGGCGATGAGGAGAACGACCAGCACCTCGACCAGGCCGCCCTTGAAGCCGAGTGCCAGCCGCGACAGCACGAACACCGCCCACACCATGCCGGTGACCCACCTCGGCAGGCTGTCGTACTTCACCCCGCACAGCGTGGCCAGGATCGGCAGACCGAACAGCACACTGCGGCTCGGCAGACCGAACAGGCCGGACGCGCCGAGGTTGAACCGCTCGATCTCCGGGTTCACGCTCAGCGCGGGAATGCCCACGATGCTGAAGTGGGTCACGGTCAGGCCGCACACGATCAGCGCCGACACGGCCAGCCCGATCCGCTGCGAACCCCACAGCGCCGCTGGGCGGACCCCCGCACGCCCGGATCCCGGCACCATCCCGGCCTCGCCGCCGCGCCGGCCCACGGCGAGCACGCCGCCGGTGAACGCCGGGGCGGTGGCGTACACCGCCCAGCTGTGCGGGGCGGGACCGAGCCGCGCGCAGACCATCTCGAAGCCGACCAGGATCGGGGCCATGGACAGCACCAGGAGGAACGCCGGGGTGGTCCTCCGCTGGATGGCGACCAGCGCCCCGAGACAGGCCAGCATGATCGCCGCCGACACGAAGCCGGTCATGGCCGGACCGCGCGCAGTCCGGCGGCCAGACCGCGCAGGTTCGCGCCGGCCGCCGCTCGCGACGAGGCCAGCAGGCGCAGGCCCCAGCCGAGTCGGGCCACCGTCCAACACACGGACGTGCCAAGGCCGATCGTGCGTGCGACCATGGCCGCCGACCGGGCAGCGTGGTAGGCCTCCAGCGGGCTGCGCACGTTCCCGCCGCCCCGCGTCGTGGAGTGGCGCTGATGGACGCCGACGACCTGGGGGATCAGCCGCAACTGCCGTCCGGTTTCCCGTAGCCGCAGGGTCACCAGCATTTCGTCGTAGTAGAGGAACAGGTCGCCGGGGAATCCGCCGATCCGGTCCAGCGAGGCCCGCTCGAACAGGGCGCACGCGCCCGAGTACGTGAAGACGCCCCCGCCCGCGGCCCGGGCGCCCGCGGGCACCGCGTCCGGGGCCGGCGGGTCGGTCAGCCTCCTGGTACGGCCGGTATGCAGGGAGACCCATCCGCCGGCACAGTCGACCTTCCGCTTCGACGGTGTCCCGTCGTCCGGCACCACTGCCGGCGTCTTCACCAGCACACCGGACACGACTCCGGTGTCGGCCGCGTGAACCCGCAGCATGTCCGTCACCGCGCCGGGCATGAGCACGCAGTCCGGGTTCAGGACCAGGTGGTACGGCTCGTCGCAGTACGCCAGCGCGAGGTTGTTGCCACGGCAGTAGCCGCCGTTCTCGGCGCTCCAGACCACCACACACGTCGTGCCGCCGGACCGCCATGACAGCACCTGGCGCACCGGGTACGCACGGGCCCCGGTCCGGCGGCCGGACGGGCGTTCGGCGCCGGCCGGGACCAGCGACGTCCAGCACCGCCAGTGTTCCGGCCGCTGCGAATTCTCGACGACCACGATCGTGGACGGCGGGGGTACCTGCCGCAACGCCGAACGAAGGGCCTCGTGCGCCAGGTCGAAGGACCAGTAGGAGACGATGCCGACGCTGTACGAGGTCATCGGTCGAGTCCCTTCGCCAGCAGCTCGTCGACCTCGCGCGCACGGGCGGACCACGTGTTGCCGACGACGAACGCCTGCCGGGCCGACCGGACGCCGGCCGTGTGATCGACGCCGGCCCGCGCCGCCGCCAACGCCTGCGGGACGGAGCGGTAGTAGGTGAGAAAGGGCGCCGCCGGCTGGAGGACGCGCAGCGGAGGCGCGAGGATCGGGCGATCCAGCCCGACATACTCGTAGAGCTTCACCGGATCGACCGATTCGGCGAAATCGTCGGACCGGAACGGGAGAAGCAGCACGTCCGACCAGGTCCTGGCCATCTCGAGCAACGTGAGCTGCGGCATCGCGTCCGACACGCACGGTGCCACCTCCGGTGGCAGCGCGGTCCTGACCGGGCCGATGATCTTCAGGTGGACGCCCGGCGCGGTGGCGAGAGCCGCGAGCAGCGCCATGTCCAGCCATGGTCCGATCGTGCCGAAGAAGAGCACTCGGACCGGGCCGCCCGGGGCATCCGGCCTGGCGTCGGACGCCGCCAGCGCCGGCCAGGCGAAATCGGCCCGGCACGCGTTCCGGACGACAAACGAGTCTGCGGCGGCGGAATATCGCCTGCTCAGTTCGTCCGCGATGCGCGGGGACGAGGCGATCCTCGTGTGCGCCCGCGCGGCCAGCCGCGCTTCGAGGCCCCTGACGTAGCGATGGTCCGCGCCTGCCATGTCCGGGGCCAGGTCCATGCAGTCGTACACCACCGGCATGCCGGTGAGCCCCCGGACCAGCGGCTCCAGCCGGGGATGAGTGACCCAGACGACATCCGGCCGCAGCGCCCGAGCGGTACGGCCGAGCCGACGCACCAGCGCGGCGTCACCTTGCCGCATCACTGGCCGCGACCAGTGGGGCAGGCAGCGGACCCCGGTGGGGGCGACCGGCAGTTCGATCCCCGGGTCCTGGGCGACCAGGCCGGTTCGTCGCCACGCCCGGAGATGGAAGACGCGGAGGTCGTGGCCGAGTCGGCTGAGCTCGGCGGCCAGGAAATGCGGCCGCTGCGGGATCCAGTTCCAGTCGACGTGCTGCAAGTAGAGGATCCTCACGCCATGGCCTCCAGGTAGACGCGCTCCACGGACTCGGCGACCGACGCCCACGAGAAGCGCTTCTCGATCTCGGCCGCGATCTGCGCGGCCCGCCCGCCGTCCCAGCGGTACTCGGGCCGGAAGAACGTCGACAGTCCGCCGAGCAGCGCGTCCGGGTCGCCCGGCCGCACCAGCGTCAGGCAGTCACCGCAGGCGTCGCCGAGGTCGAGCAGGCCGCCGACCCGGGTGCCGAGGACGGGCACGCCGCAGCCCAGCGACTCGATCGCGCTCAGGCTGGTGGCCTCCTTGAGGGAGGGGACCACGGTGAGGTCCGTGACCTGGTACAGCACCGGCATGTCCGCGGTGGCGACGGCCCCGAGCGTGCGGACCTCGACCGCGGCCCCGGCCAGCGCCCGCCGTACCTCCTCCTGGTACGCCGCATACCGATCGGTGCCGCTCCCGGCGAACAGCACGGTGGCCGTCCGCCCGGACGGCACCCAGCGGCGGACCGCGTGGGCGAAGTGCAGGACGCCCTTGGTGGGCGCCCACCGTCTCGGCACGAGCACGACGAACTGGTCCGGGTCCAGACCGAACCCGGCACGCAGGGAGGCCCGGCACTCCGGGCTGACCGGATAGAAGCGCGCCGGATCGTAACCGTTCGAGATGAACCGCATCGGGGGCCGGCAGGCATCCTGGCGGGCCAGCTCGCTCGACGGGCCGATGCCGAGCCGGTACGGCGCCGTCAGCAGCCGCGTCACCGTGCGCCCCGCCGGGTATCGGGCCAGGGCGAGGAACTCGCCGAGATGGTTCGTCCAAACCTGCGCGGCCGGCAGCCGGCGGCGCAGCCACAGGGCCATCGGCAGGGCCTCGCACAGGTCGTGGAAGTGCACCACGTCGGGGGCTGTCTCGACGACCCTGTCGGCCTGCCCGACGGCCTGGAAGCCGTTGAGGATCCGGCGCGCGATCTCGGTGGCGGGCGACCGTCGGTACGGGGAAGGCAGCCGGCCCGGCCGCAGAACGACCAGCGGCACATCCGCCGGCGGTCGCAGCCGGGCCGCGCCGGAGCCGGTCCGGAACACGATCGGGTCATGGCCACGCAGCCGCAACTGGCGGGATACCTCGTAAACGTGCGACTCGAGGCCGCCCACCCCGACGTCGAGATAGGCGGCGGTCACCATCGCGATCCTCATCCTCACTCCGTTTCTGTTGGCGTGGCCCGCAACCGCAGACGCATCACAGACCAGCCACCAGCGCGCTCACCGGCTCGGGGACGAAGTCCGGAAACCGCTCGCCGCAGCCCGTCAGCGCGTCGATCGCGGCGACGCACCGCGGCGCCGCGTGGCCGTCGCCGTACGGGTTGACACTGCGCGCCATCCGGCCGTGCCGCTCCTCGTCCTCGACGAGCTCGCTGAAGCACCGGATGATCGCGCTTGCCCTGGTGCCGGCCAGGACGGCCGTTCCCGCGGTGACCGCCTCCCGTCGCTCGGTGGTGTCTCTGAGCACGATGACCGGTACGCCGAGCGACGGCGCCTCCTCCTGGACACCGCCCGAGTCGGTCATGACGATCGTGCTCGCTGCCATCAGCCGGCAGAAGTCCGGGTAGCACAGCGGCTCGGCGGTGTGAAGGTTGGGTCGCCTCGCGAGGTGGGTTCGGGCGGCTGAGCGCACCAGCGGATTCGGATGCAGTGGGATGACGAACTGGTGGTCGGGGTACTTGCGCGCCAGTGCGCTGACCGCCGTGAAGATCTCCTCCATCGGCGCCCCCCACGACTCCCGGCGATGGGTGGTGACCGTGACGACCCCGGGCCGACGAGCGCCGTCGATCGCGCCGGTGAGGATCTCCGCCAGCCGGCGGTCCTGCAGCGGCGGCGAGATGCGCAGCACCTCCTGGAGTGCGTCGATCACGGTGTTGCCGGTTACCACGACACGGTCGCCGGCCACTCCTTCGCCGACCAGGTTCTGCTTCGCCGCGACGGTGGGAGCGAGGTGGAGGTCGGTGATCCAGCCGAGCAGCGAGCGGTTCATCTCCTCCGGAAACGGTGCACGCCTGCTGCCCGTACGCAGCCCCGCCTCCAGATGCACCAGCGGGACGTCGGCGTAGAAGGCGGCCATGCCTGCCGCGAACGCGCTGGTGGTGTCTCCCTGAACCAGGACGAGTTCCGGCCGCACCTGCGCAATCGCGGCGGAGGCGCGTTCCATCACCTTTGCGGTCATCGAAGCGAGCGGCTGTCCCGGCTCGAAGGCGCGCAGGTCCAGGTCCGCCTCGACCTGCAACGTCCGGTGGATCTGATCCACCAGGTGTGGATGCTGACCGGTCACCGCCACGACCGGTTCATGGCGGCCACTGTCGCGCAACGACTTCACTACGGGAGCGACCTTCACCGCCTCGGGCCGGGTTCCATAAATCGCCAAAACACGTGCCATTACGTGTGGAGCCGCCTTTCGGTACCACACCAAGCCTGGGCCGGAGCCACACGCCCTTTTCGGAAGCGCCGACTCAGGCACCGTCGCGGCGTGGAATTTACAGGGGGAATTCCTGAAAGAACTGCGTTGACGAACGACTGGTCGGACACCGGCGCAGGAGGATGTTCACCGGCACAGGTGCTGCCAGCCGCCGAGCATTTCTGAATACCTTCCGTAGCACTGCTCTCTACGGCGTGACGAGCGTAGGGCGGTCAGGCACTGTTCCTTGCCGGGAGAGCGGAACATCCGCCGATACCACACGATCTGATGCCGCCCGAACGGCGCATTCCGGTATTCGCCCTGCTGCTCCTCCAGCACCCTGTCGCGGAAGCAGCCTCTTGGGCACTTTCTCGCCTCCCGGCCCCGCCGTCCGCATATGCACATGGCATGGAACTCTGCTCATCGGGTGAGAGTTGCCCGCGGCCCAGCGTCGCGCCCCGCTGCTCAGCGGACGGCCATACACACTCAAACAGTCCCTTTTGATGCACTTGGAGGCGGAATGTGGCTGTTCGAGGACACGATGCCCCACGTACCAGGGGCAAGACCTGCGCAGACACCGGTCATCCAGGAGCAGCCGCCGACCGGTCGCCGCACCGGCAAGCCCCTCTGGTTCGCGCCCGTCGCCGTCATCGGCGACGCGGCCGGCGCCGCCGTGCCGATGTATCTGGCCTTCGCGCCGGCCGACAGCACACATGCCGCGGCCTGCGCGGCGGTGGCGGCCGCGGCATGGCTGCTGCTGCGCGGCGTACGGGACCGCTACTGCGAGCGCCGTCTCGGTGAGCGCGACAACCTCGGCGCCGCGCTGCAGGACTGGCTGATACTGGTCGGACTGCTCGCGGTGGTGCGGGCGGCGACGGGCGAGGAGTCCCCGTTCCTCGTCGCACTGGCCGCCCTGGTGCCCTGCGCGCCGACGAGCGCCGTCGTGCACACACTGATCCACCGTCATCTGATCGCCCGGCGCCGCGACGGCGGGGCCGTCCGCCGGGCCCTGGTGATCGGGGAGGCTAACGCTGTCGACGGTCTGGTGAGCCACCTGGCGAAGCGGACCGACCACGAGCTCGTCGTCGTCGGCGTGTGCCCGATCGGCGACGAGGACCCGCATGCACTGGCCCCGGTCGCCACCCGCCTCGGCAGGCAGACACCGCTGCGCCCGTCGGCCGACTCCGCCCCGGTACTGGAGGCGACCCGGCGGCTCGACGTGGACATGGTCCTCGTCGTGCCGGGACCGTACATGACAGGAACCCGCCTGCGGCGCCTGTCGTGGGCCCTGCACAGCGAGGAGCGCCCGCTCGTGGTCGTACCGGGCCTGACCGAGGTTGCCGGCCGCCGGGTGGGCGTCCTCTCCGTGGCCGGGCTCACGATGCTGAACGTGGCCCCGCCCCTGAGGCGGGGACTTGCGACGCTGCTCAAGTCGGTGACGGACCGGCTGGGTGCGGCACTGCTGATCGTGCTGCTCGCCCCCGTGTTCGCGGCGGTGGCCCTCGCCGTACGGGTGGACTCCCCTGGCCCCGTCGTGCACCGGCAGACGCGCATCGGTCGCGGAGGAAGCCCATTCACCATGGCCAAGTTCCGCACCATGGTCACCAACGCGGAGCGGCTGAGGCACCAGCTGACCGGCACCAACGAGCACGACGGCCGGATGTTCAAAATCCGCCGCGATCCGCGGATCACCCGCGTCGGCCGGGTGCTGCGCCGCTGGTCCCTGGACGAACTCCCCCAGCTGTTCAACGTGATGCTGGGACACATGTCCCTGGTCGGTCCGAGACCGCCGCTGCCCGACGAGGTCGCCGGGTACGACGAGGTGGAGCTGCGCAGGCTGGCCGTCAAGCCGGGGCTCACCGGCCTGTGGCAGGTCAGCGGCCGCTCCGACCTCTCCTGGGACGAGACGGTCGCCCTGGACCTCAGGTACGTGGACAACTGGTCCCCGGCTGGGGACCTCGGAGTTCTCGTTCGCACAGTGCGCGTCGTCGTGGCGGGCACCGGGGCCTACTGAGTGTGACCAGCACCAGCGATCCTCAAGGAGGCCCGACGTGCAGGCGCTCTACGGTCGTTGGTACGCCAAGGTGGGCGAGCAACAGCCCTTCGTCGACTCACCGGTACGGGGCATGGCACTCGGCTGCCTGCGGCAGGGCGGGCCACCGTCTGAACTTCCGTCTTCACACTGTTGATCATCGGTGGCCGTACCGATTTCCGGACCGGCGCGCCAACACCATCATGATCTGCGAGCGGAGCGAGTCCCAGCCCAACCGGTAGCGGCCACCACCTCCCGTGCGATATCCACTACACGCCGCCCGTCCGTCACCACCCGCACCGTCTCTGGCGGGACCCGCTCGTCCAGAAGCCGTGCCTTGCGGACACTGCCTTCCAGCTCCTGCTCCAGCTCCGAACCGAGTTCGCGCCCCACCAGCCGCTCGCGCGCGGTGACATCGGAGGCGGTGAGCAGGACTCGTGTGATCCGTACCCCAGCCCCCATGGCACGCTCGAACATGCCCCCCGCCTCAGGCAGCACACTCACAGTGTTCGTATAGATCAGGCGCCGGTAGCCGCGCTGGGCGAAGTTCGCCCACACGGCGGTCAGATTGCTCTCGGTGATCTCCGCGCGGTGAGGATCTCCCTTTGGTGCCGGATGCACCTGCCCCATGAAGTCACCCTCAATGATCGCGTGAGAGACCGCCGCGACGCGCAGCAGCGCCGAAACCTCCCACCCCACCGTCGTCTTACCGACACCCGCCCGCCCGCCGATGAGCAGTACTTCCGCACGATCCATGGGGGTAGCCTGCCAGTAGGTGACCGCCTCCCGCGATCCGATTCCGTCCAGCCGGGAAACGGGCGCCCCGACGGGTTCCGGGGTGTGTAGGACACGTCGTTCCTGGGCACGCCCCTGCTCGCTGAGCGGCTCGTCCGGGCGGTCGCAGCCATGGCCTGGCCCCGCCGCGCACGGGCGGCTGATGGTGAGCACACGCTCGTCGACCATCGTCATGAGGGCATGACCTCGAGGTGGGCGGCGCCGTAGGAGCGAAGTCTGTCCGTGACGATCACCCTCGGTACCGCGCCGGTTCTCTCCGTCAGGCAGCGGAAGAAGCATCCGACTTCGACCCGTTCACCGGCCGTTTCAAAACCCCGGGTGAGCAGACCTTGCGAAACGCCTTCGGCAAGGTGGACGCCGCCGCGCTCACCCAGGCCGGCTCCACCCACCTGGCCGCCCTCGCACTGGCATACGCCATGGACGGCAAGTGCCTGTCAATTCCCGTGCGCACCCATGGATCCGGGGCAGACGGGCCCACACCGACTTGATGTGCGTGCAGTCCTTCGCGTACGTGTACCAGAAGGATCGCCCACAACTGGCATTTCATTAGCCGATGTTGTAGATACGTCAGTTGTTGCATCTTCTGGATCGCAACAGGCGGCAATCGCGGCAAGCGTTCAGTCGCTTTGCCCGTGATCGCCGACCCCCCTCATGCACAGCGAAAGGCACATGTATGGCGAACAACCGCATGATGCGCCACGGCGGACGAATGCTGGCGCTCTCAGCGGCTGCCCTGGGTATGGTCGCGGCGATAGCCGCCCCGGCCTCGGCCGATGACCAGCCCACCCGGGCCCAGCTCATAGCCGACTGCGACTCGGGTGCAGGCAAGTGCACCTTCAACGAACCTCAGTTGGGCAAGGCGTACCTCGGAGACTTCCACCGGGTCTCCGACTCGCTCTACAACTGCAGCACCTCACCTGCCACCCAGTCGATGACCTGGTCCGACACGGTCGGTTCCACGGACTCGGCGGGCGTGTCCGTGACCGTCGGCGGCAAGATCGCGGACATCATCGATGTCAGCGTGACGGCGACTTACAGCCACACCTGGTCGAGCTCGCATTCGGAGACCAGCTCCATCAACATGACGGTGAAACCGGGCGAAGTCGGCTGGATCTCCCGTGCACAGGTGATGCAGACCGTCTCCGGCACCTGGCAGACCCACTACGACGACCGGAAGTGGGGCCACTACTTCTGGTTCGTCCCTGACGTCATCACAGGCCCGGCGCCGAACGGAACGGACGGCCAGGGCAACGCGGTGGTCGTCAAGTCCCGGAAGATGACCACCAAGGAGAAGCAGTCCTGCTCCAGCCGCTCCGGTAAGGCCAAGACGTTCATCGTCCAAGGCTGATCCACCGGCCGCGCGCCGGCTGCCTCGCGGTGCGTACAGCCGCGGGGCAGCCCGAGCAGCTCAGCAGCACGGAGTCTCGGACCCGCCGGACTCCGCCCGCGCCGCAGGCACCGTCGCGCGGCGCGGTGAGCAACTCGATCCCTGTGATCATCGGCTTCACGGACCGCCCCTCGCCCAGGGCGCACCGGCCCCTGCAGCCCCTTCAACTCCTGCGTGACTGCCGGCCCGCACCAAACCTGCGATGGTTTGCTGAAGCGCACAGGTGGGCAGTGTGACGCGTCACAGACAACACGACGCCACTGTGGGAACTTCAAGTGCCCTTTTTTCCAGCCGAGTTACCGAATTGCCGAGAGGGAGGTCCGGCTGACCGCACGGATTGCGTCGCTCGTCCCGTGTGTGCGTAAGAGGCGGAACCGCGGATTGGCGGGGGTACCGGCGCGAGGGGCCGCCCGCATGTGGAGAGGATCGAATGCGCTCTTTGGAAGCACTGACGCTTGATCAGGTAGTCGACACGGCTCGCTATCCTCTGTCGGAACTCGCGAGCGCCGGGGGACAGGCCGTGGTCTCCCGTGCCCAGCACGATCTGTCGACTCTCGGCTGCACCGTGCTGCCGGACTTCATTCGCCCGTCGCTGCGCGATGTGCTGCGGCAGGAGTGCTCGGCCATCGCCCCCCGGGCGCACCACGACGTCGAGACGGTGAACGTCTACAACATCGCGGTGGACTCGGCACTGCCCGAGGACCATCCGGGCCGGAAGACCTTCGAGCGGGGTAACGCGTTCGTCGCGCGGGACCGCATCCCCGCGGACTCCCTCATCAGTCGGCTCTACTCCAGCATGTTGTTCCGGCACTTCATCGCCCGCTGCTTCGAACTGCCGGAGCTGCACGAGCTCGCGGACCCGCTCTCCGGGCTGGTTCTCAACGTCATCGCACCGGGCATGGAGCACCCCTGGCACTTCGACACCAACGAGTTCACCGTGAGCATGCTGACCCAGCAGGCGCAGGCCGGCGGCGTCTTCGAGTACTGCCCGAACATTCGGACCGCGCAGGACGAGAATTTCGACGACGTCCGGGACGTAGTGGACGGTCGGGGCGAGCGGTTGACCCGGCGCCTCCCCCTGCAACCGGGTGACCTGCAGTTGTTCAAAGGCCGCTACTCGCTGCACCGGGTGAGCCCGGTGAGCGGCGAGATCGCGCGCCACTCCGCGATATTCGCCTACAGCGAGCGCCCCGGCGTCATAGGGAGCGTGGAACGGACCCGGCAGCTCTTCGGCCGGGTACTGCCCGAACACCTGGAAGCCGAGGGCCGGGCGGTCCGCGGCGACCGGCTCCTGGACTAGCGGACGACGAGAACACGTAGTCGCCGAAGGCCGTTTCCCCTGCGCGACCCCTCGGAGGAGTAAGCCCTGTGCGTTTCGACGTGACCGGAAAAGTCTCACTCGACCACATCTACGACCAGCCCGATCCGCGAACCTACTTCAGGGTGCTGCGCCCGCTCGACTACGGCGTTCCGCAGCAGGCCAAGCCCTACTTCACCAAGATCATCACGGAGTACCGGGAGTCCCAGCACGTCGCCGTACCGAAGGTGCTGGACATCGGCTGTTCGTACGGAATCAACGCCGCCCTGCTGAAGTACGACACGACCATGGACGAGCTGTACGCGCGCTACGGCGACGAGGAGCGTGCGAGTGGGAGTCGCGGGGCTCTGCTGGCCCGCGACCGGGAGCTGGCTCGGTCGCGCCAACCCCCGCAAGCGATCCGCTTCGTCGGCCTCGACACGTCCGGCAGCGCGCTGTCCTACGCTCTTGAGGCCGGGTTCCTCGACGACGTGGTGCACGCCGACCTGGAGGAGCACGAGCTCACACAGCGCCAGCGCGCCCAGCTCTCGGGCACGGACCTGGTGATCTCGACGGGCTGCGTCGGCTACGTCACCGAGCGGACGCTCACGCGAGTCGTCCGGGCGCAGGGCATCCGGCGGCCCTGGATGGCGCACTTCGTGCTGCGGATGTTCCCGTTCGACACCGTCGAGCGCGCCTTGTCGGGTCTGGGCTACCGGACCGTTCGCGTCGACGAGGTGTTCAGGCAGCGGAGGTTCGCCTCCCCGCAGGAGCAGGCGCTCGTACTCGACAGCATGTCGGCCGCAGGGGTGGATCCACGGGGCCTGGAGGCGGAAGGCTGGCTGTACGCACAGCTCTACCTTTCCCGGCCGCACGACATCACGAGTACCAACGATCCGAATCGAGAAGCGAGTTGAAGAACAGTCAGGATGCGTCAGGCAACGCGACCTTCGCCCAGGAGGACAGTCTCCCGCGCGTGCCGCTGCCTACGCTGGAGGCGAGCTGCGAGAGGTTCCTCGCCTGGTGTACGCCGCTGCTGACCGCCGACGAGCGGTCGGCGACCGAGGCGGAGGTTGCCGCCTTTCTCCGACCCGGTGGCCCCGGCCGGGTGCTGCATGCCGCGCTGGAGGAATACGAGGCCACGGAGGGCGTGCACAGCTGGCTCGACACCTTCTGGCCCTACCGGTACCTGGGCCGCCGGGACCGGATCGCGCTCAACGCCAACTTCTTCTTCCTGTTCCAGGACTCCGACCAGGCGCAGGTGGAGCGGGCGGCCGGGCTCGTTGCCGGGGCTCTCAACTACAAGCGGCAGCTCGATCAGGGGCTGATTCCACCGGTGGTGCAGCGCGGGGCGCCCCAGTCGATGGTGCAGAACAAGTTTCTGTTCTCGACCACACGTATCCCCGGCGCGGAGCAGGACACCGTCCGCGCCCCCTACACCGACGAGTGGCCGGGCCCGTCCGAGGCCCGGCATATCGTGGTGTTCTTCCGGGGCGGCATGTTCCGGCTGGACGTGCTGGGTCCGGACGGTGTACCGCACAGCCTGGATGACATCGAGGCGGGGCTGCGCGCCGTGATGAAGGCAGGCGCCGACCCGGTCGGCGCGGACACCTCGGTGGGCCACCTCACCACCATGGCGCGCGCGGAGTGGGCGGCCGCCCGGGAGTGCCTTCTCGCCTGCCACCCCCGCAACGCCGACGCCCTTGACAATGTCGAGACCGCGTTGTTCTGCGTCGCTCTGGAGGACTTCGCCCCCGCGGACGTCCAGGACGCCTGTGACCAGCTGCTGTACGGCGACCGCGGCAATCGCTGGTTCGACAAGGCCGTGTCCCTCGTCGTCTTCGCCAATGGACGGGCGGGCATCAACGTCGAGCACTGCGAGTTGGACGGGACCACGATCCTCAACTTCACCGACGCCCTGCTCAACACCCCGGCCGAGGAGCAGTCCCGGCAGTCCGGAGCCCGCTCCCAGGGGCTGCCGGCACTGGAGCCGATCGTGTTCGAACTGGACGACGCGCTGCGGGCCCAAGTGCGCTCCGCCGCCCACGCGTTCGCGGCGTACGGGGAGAACACCGCGACCAGCACGTTGTCGTTCGCGGACTTCGGCAGCAGTGCGGCCAAGGCGTTGAGGGTCTCGCCGGACGCGTTCGTCCAGGCCGCCTACCAGCTCGCCCACCAGCGCGCCAAGGGGCACCTGGGCGCCACGTACGAATCGATCGCCACCCGGCAGTACCGCCACGGGCGCACCGAGGCGATGCGCGTCGTCACCACCGAGATGGTGGCTTTCGTGGCGGCGATGGAGGACCCGGCAGCCGACGCGGACGCCCGGCGCGCCGCGTTCCGGGCAGCAACCGAGGCCCATGTGGCGCGCGCGAAGGCGTGCCAGGCCGGGCAGGTGCCAGAGCAGCACCTGTGGGAGCTGGAGCTGATCCAGCGCCGGCGCGGGGCCGAGCTCGGGGTGACCGAGCAGCCCGCGCTGTACCGGACGCCGGGCTGGTTGACCATGCGGGACGACTACCTGAGCACGAGCTCCGCGCCGTCCACCAACATCCAGTACTTCGGCTTCGGGTCGACCAGCAGCCAGTGCATCGGTGTCGCCTATGTGCTGCTTCCCGACCGGTTCAACCTCTACCTGAGCACGCCGATGGCGGTCGCTGCGCAGATGCGGACGTTCGCCGACCGGCTGCGGGAGGCGATGGACGAACTCCGGGAGCTGCTGGCGTCCGAGCGGCCTGAGGACTGAACGAACCCCACCGCCGGACCGGAACTCCCGGTCGGGGACAACGGTCCGGCGGCCCGGGCGGCTTCAGTGACTGAGCCTGCCCTGAGCTGAGAAAGCCCAGCGTACGACGCCTGGATGCCGCGTTTAGACAGCCACACCGCTGCGCAGCCCCCGCATGCTTGCGTGGACTCCACGGAGACGGACATCCACGTACCGGCGACTATCGATCACGGCATGCGCAAGCGCGAGGCCCGCAACCGCTCACTCGCCGTGGCCGCGTCCGTCGCTTCGACCCCCACCGTGCGACAGGCGTTGACCAGCGCGAATCCGACGGCGGTGTTGCAGCCCCAGGCCGAAGAGACCCACCACCGCTCCCACGTCGACTTCATCGTCGTGATGAGTCCCGCAGGCATCCGCTACACCCACCCGAACCCAGCCCAAATCGGCCGTCACTACATAGGCAGCATCGCGGCAGCCCAGCGTGGCGGCATCGTCACCGAAACGACCACCGGGACCCTGGGCCCCTCCGTCCGCACCGTCGTTCCCGTCACCAATTCCGAGGGGAAGGTCATCGGGCTCGTCTCCGCAGGCATCACCATCCACCAGGTGAGCCTGGAGGCCGAGCGACAAGTGCCGCTCGTCCTGACGGCGACCGGGCTGGTCACGGCAGCCACCGGTGGAACGGCCCTGATCGGCAGGCGCCTGAGCCGGCAGACCTTTTCCGCGCTGGGGGACTCGCTATACACCCGGCGGCAAGGTCATCTGGACTCAGCAACATCTCGCCACGGAACCATGACTCACGGGCACCCGAACACGGGCTGACGTAGCGGTCAGCAGCTCCTTCTCGCTCGGGCCGGGCTGAGAGAAGCGGCGTTCGACCAGGTGCGCGCCCGGTTCCTC
Source organism: Streptomyces sp. NPDC054794 (assembly GCF_053611585.1). Classification (NCBI taxonomy): domain Bacteria; kingdom Bacillati; phylum Actinomycetota; class Actinomycetes; order Kitasatosporales; family Streptomycetaceae; genus Streptomyces; species Streptomyces sp. NPDC054794. Next base: position 51,095 of record NZ_JBSHAQ010000067.1, read on the forward strand.
GGCGGCGGCGTGCAGGCGGTAGTAGTCGGCGGCCGTGAGGGCGATGGACACCAGGACCCGCAAGGCAATGCCCAGTGCCTCGGCGGTGCGCGCTGCCATGTAGTACGGGACCTGCCCGCTGTCGGCCTCCCATCGACCAGCCTGCCTGCAGGCGTCGACAGCGTCGCTCATCGCGGTGGTTGAGGCATCTGGGAGATCTCGTAGCTGGGTGGTGCGAGGACCGCGCCGGCTCTTTCTGCCTCGTGACTTCGGCGCCGCCGATGCCCTTGCTCGTCCATTGGCCGACTCCCGTGGCGGGTGGCTGGTTGTTTTCCCGCCCCGGACGAGGGCAACGATCGGGCCGGTTCGGCAGTCGTAGAGACTGACACACATCGGTCTCCTGCGCTCGCCACCAACCGCCTTCGCGCGCGGTGTGGTGGCGGCAAGGCCCGTCATCCCTGGGAGGATTCATGAGCCGCTTCCCCGCATCGCCGAGCGACAGACAAAGCGACGGGCGCGACATCGCCCCGCCCAGCACCGCCGCACGTGCCATAGGGCGCACGCCCCTCGGTCGCGCCGCAAGCCGCGGTGTCGCGGTGGGGGCCGTCGCCGTTTTGCTGACCGGGGTCGGCGCCTCGGCCGATGCCGCGTCCGACACCGTGCCCGGCGACCCGGTGGTCAGCGGTGCCACCATCAACTCCGGGCATGACGTCATCGTGGGTATCACACACAATGTGCAGTTCCCGGTCACGGTCACCGGATCGGATGACTCCGGTCTGTCTTTCGCCGATGTGGATCTGAAGGGGCCGCACGGCGGTTTCTACACCACCGATGCGTTCTGCGAGACCGCGACGGCATGCACGACGGAGTTCACCGTCAACGCCCACCCGGCTCCGGGCAGCGACGACCCAGTGGACCTGGCCAACGCCAACGCGGGAACGTGGTCAGTCGATGCCTTGGTCGACGCCAACGACGGCACATCCGTTTTTGCCCCCGGCGTGGGGTCGTTCGGCCTCAAGCGTGCCGCGCAGGTCACAGTCAACGCCTCACCGGAACCGGTGGCCAAGGGCGCTCGTATCACCGTCACCGGCAAGCTCGTGCGGGCCAATTGGGACACCTACCGGTATGCGGGATACGCGGGCCAGGCCGTGCAGCTGCAGTTCCGCCCGAAGGGCAGCAGCACCTACACCACGGTGGCCACGGTGAACACCAGCGGCACCGGCACCCTGCGCACCACGGTCAAGGCAGTCAAGGACGGCTACTGGCGGTGGAGCTTCACCGGCACCAACACCACCGGCCCGGCCAAGGCCGCAGGCGACTACGTCGATGTGCGCCCCTGATCCGGCAAGCACCTCCATGAGCGACCGATGCGGCCCGGTCTTGGAGGGATCCGGCACGTCCGAGGAGGTCGTTTGATCTAGGTGGATTGCCGCTTTGACAGCAGTCACCGGAATGGGCCCGCGGGCTGACCTGGAGAGATCCCGGCTCGCCATCGACGACGAACCGTGTCAGGGATCGCTCCAGCAGTTCCAGAAATTGCCGCAGGTCATCGGCCACCTTGTCGAGCTCCGGTTCGTCCAGCGACGCTGTCCGCGTCCGGTGCACCGACCCATCGGGGCCCGCGACGTGGGACAGGCCGCCGCCGTTGGAGCCGATGACCAGGCCGTGGACCTTCTGATCCGCGCCGACGTCGACAACGCCGCACTCCTGGAGTCGCAGAAGGACGTCGCTTGCCGGGTAGAGGAAGTAGCCGTTGCCGACGTCCGCCCAGGACGTCGCCGATGCTGTCGTAGAAGGTGATCAGGTCAGCAGGGATGAGGCTGACTTGGGCGAGCGCGCGAGCCACGGCTTGATCGTCACGGCTGGCCGGCCGGACCGCGTGGGTGCCAGGGGGAAAGCCGTACCGACGCTCGAACTCGCCTGTCATTGCCGTGAGGGTCTCGGAGACTCTGTCTGTCCACGAGGCCAGCCAGGCGGGTGAAAGTGACCGGTCACTCATGAGGCCGGATCATGACATGAGCTACGGACATCCACGAGGTGACCAGCGGCCTCGCAACCCAACGTCAGCGCATTGCCGCGCATTGCCGGTGGGCGCTGAGGCAGGAGGCGAGTTTCAGGAATGCTTCGTGGATGTCGGCTCGTCGTTCCCAAGACCGCGAGCAGGGTGACCCTGCACGCGGGCTTCCCTCAGGGCTCAGTCCACCGCTCCCGGCGCGGTCGCACCTGGTCGACCGAAGTCTGCCGACGGCGTCAGCGAGCGGGAATTGCCGGGCTACTTCTTCGGCGGGACCGTCGGTATCCCCAGGAACGCCAGCCGCAGCGCTCCGAAGGCATCGGCCGGGACAACCGGGTTCGCCGGCTCGACCGGCTTCAGGCGCTCGTAGGCCGCACCCTGCGCGGGACGCGGGTCCGCCTTCCCCTTGTTGGGCCAGTACGACATCGCCCGCTCGGCCTGCGCGGTGATGGTCAGGGAGGGGTTCACGCCCAGGTTCGCCGAGACCGCGGCGCCGTCGACCACCGAGATGCCCGGGTGGCCGTACAGCCGGTGGTACGGGTCGATCACGCCGGTCTCGCGCGAGTCGCCGATCGGACATCCGCCCAGGAAGTGCCCGGTGAGCGGGCGACCCGTGAGCTCACCCACGTTGGAGATGGCGAATCCGTTGATCTCCTCGGCGAGGGCGGAAGCGTTCTCGGTGGCGGCCCTGATCTGCTTCGGGTTGGGTGCGCCGTGGCCCTGCCGAGCGGACAGCAGTCCCTTGCCGACACCTTTCGGCTTCAGGAATGTCGTCAGGGAGTTGTCCAGGGACTGCATCACCAGCCCGATGATGGTCCGCTCCGACCCGCGGCGGTTGGACAGGGAGCGCAGGGCCGAAACCGGATGGCGGGCGGCGTTGCCCAGCCAGGCTGCGATCCTGGATGTGCCGTCGGCGTAGGGGACCTGGAGGATGGACAGGAGGCCCATGGCGTTGGAGCCCTTGCCGTAGCGGACCGGCTCGATGTGGGTGTTCTCGTTTGGATGGATCGAGGACGTGATGGCCACGCCCCGGGTGAAGTCGGCCTTCGGCGTCCCGTGCGCCTTGCGGTAACGGCGGTTGACGGTCTGCGCGCCCACCACCGCCTCGGAGTTGGTCCGGGTCAGGTCGCCCAGCCGGTCGGAGAGGTAGGGCAGCCGGCCGTTCGCCTTCATCCGGTGCAGCAGGGTCTGCGTGCCGTAGGTCCCCGCTGCCAGCACCACCCGCCGCGCGGTGAAGGTCCGCCCCCGATCCTTCTTCCTGCGGTTGGTCGGCAGGGTCGCGACCGCGTACCCGCCGCGTGAGTCGTCCGTGACGGACACGACCGTCGTCATCGGGTGCACCACCGCGCCCGCCTTCTCGGC
>NZ_JBSHAQ010000068.1:0-52788 GCF_053611585.1 Streptomyces sp. NPDC054794
GCTGGGGAGGGCGAAGGGCCTGCTGGGGAGGGCGAAGGGCCTGCTGGGGAGGGCGAAGGGCGCGCCAGGGAGGCGAAGGGCCTGCTGGGGAGGGTGGAGGGCCTGCTGGGGAGGGCGAAGGGCGCGCCAGGGAGGCGAAGGGCCTGCTGGGGAGGGTGGAGGGCCTGCCGGGGAGGGCGAAGGGGCCGCCATGAAAGGCGAAGGCCCGCCGTGCGGGCACGGCGGGCCTTCGGGGGACGGGGACTCAGACGCCCGGCGGCACCCGGGACGGCCGTCCCGTGCCGCGCGTCAGCGCGTACCCGCCGATGCCGGCGAGCGCGGCGAGCAGGCCGCCCACCGCCGTCCACACCCAGCGGTCGGTCCACCAGCCGGAGGACCAGCCGTCGTCCGGCTCGATGCTGGACAGCACGGCCGACTTCGCCGAGTCCTTGTCCTCGTCGGAGGACGCGGACGTGACCGCGATCCCGGGGACCAGCGGCTTGGCCAGGGAGCCGTCCACCGCGGCCGCGCCGCCCATGTCCTTGGAGTCGACGCGCACTTCGGCGTCGACCGGCTTGCCGAGGTCGGCGGAGCCGAGGTTCACCACCGTCAGGCGGATGTAGTACGTGCCCGGCAGCGGGTCGTTGGCCCACGGCTCCGACCAGGCGCGCACCGTGCGCAGGACGCAGGCCAGCTCGACGGAGGCCGCGCCCTCGGCGGCGGTGCGGGTCTGGTTGCCGTACTGGCATGACTGGCGGCGCCGCAGACCGTCGTACACGTCGATCTGCCACGTCTCGGCGGCGTGCGTGCCGGGCAGCTTCACCGTCGCCCTGACGTTCGGGCGCTGCCCGGCGTCGGCCGGGAACGACCAGTACAGGTAGTCACCGGTCGAGCCGTTGGCGGTGGCCCGCTGCCCCTGGTCGAGCTCCGTCGCCGTACGGAACGACGTGCCCGCCTGGGTGGGCGCCTTGCTGTCGTCCGAGGAGCTCGACGAGGACGCCGTGGGGGTGGAGTCGGCGACGGCCGGCCCCGCGGCCAGGCCGAGCGTCAGCAGCGCGGCGCTCAGTACACGTGTGATGCGCATCAGTTGGTCCTCCAGACCGCGAACCGCCAGCGCGACAGCCAGCCCCACAACAGACCCGCGACGAAGCCGGTCAGCACGAGCGCGCCGAGCAGCCACCAGCCGCGCCCGAGGCCGAAGGCGGCCACGTCGCTCGCCTTGCTCGGCCCGTCCACCACGTCCACGGTCAGCTCCAGCGGCAGACCCGGCGTGGTCTTCACACCGGCGGCCGGCGAGAAGGAGTTGGTCACCTGGAGGCACACCGTCTCGGCGGTCGCCGTGTCGTCGTCGCTCTCCGGCTTCGGGTAGCGCAGACCGGTCGAGATCATGTCCGTACGGCCCGTGCCCGCGGCCTCGCCGCGCACGATCTCCCGGCCGCGCTCCGTGACCGCCCGCAGGAGCACGCCGTGGTCGGGGTTGACCGTCCGGTCGTCCGCGACGCTCACCGAGGCGCGCAGCTCCTGGCCGGGCTCGACGTCCACCTTGTACCAGCGCTGCTGCCCGAACTCCTCGCGGTCCGTGTACAGCCCGGACTTCAGCGCGGGCGCCTTGGCGCACTCGGTGGCACCCTCGGTCGCCACCGGCGTCACCACCGGATCGGCGGCCCGGTCGACCAACTGCCCCACCCGGTCGCTGAGCTCCTCCTTGTGCCGCACGTCCGTGTAGGTGCCGCCGGTCGCGTCCGCGATGCAGCTGAGCTGGTCACGGGTCTTGGCGTCCGGCACCAGGCCGAGCGTGTCGATGGTCAGCCCGATCCCCTTGGCGGCGATCTCCCGAGCCACCTCGCACGGGTCCAGCGGCTGGCAGGTGTCCTCGCCGTCGCTGATCAGGACGATACGGCGGCTGCCGTCACCGCCGTTGAGATCGCCGGCCGCCGCCTGCAGCGCGGGGCCGATCGGCGTCCAGCCGGTCGGCGCGAGCGTCGCCACCGCCGTCTTGGCCTCGGTCCGGTCCAGCGGACCGACCGGGTACAGCTGCGCGGTGTCCTTGCAGCCCGTCTTCCGGTCGTTGCCACGGTAGTTGGCACCCAGGGTACGGATGCCGAGCTGGACCTCCTCGGGCGTCGCGTCGAGCACCTCGTTGAACGCCTGCTTCGCCGCGGCCATCCGCGACCCACCGTCTATGTCCCGCGCCCGCATGGAACCGCTGACGTCCAGCACGAGTTCCACTTTGGGAGCGGCCTGGTCCGTCTCGTCGGCGGCCGCCGGGGCGGGAGACGCGATCCCGGCCGCCAGGGCGGCGAGCAGGGCGCAGACGCCCGCCGCGAGCCGTTGTGTTCTGATCATCGGCGGATCCTATTGATCAGACGTGTCGTGCTCCAAAACGGGGTCCCAACGCAGGGGATGAGGCAGGGCGAACCATTGGTCACCGGGCGTTCCGGGGGACAGCCGCATCAGCGTCAACGCCTTCGCGGGCAGCGGATCCTCGCACAGCGCCGTCAGATCGGGGGTGCGTGGCAGGTCGCGTACGACGGCCTCCAGCGCGCCGCGGAGCGCGGTGCCCGAACCCGCCGTGCCCGCCAGCGCGCCCGCCACCAGGGAGCCGAACAGCTTGCGGCGCAGGGTGTTTTCGTCGTCCGTGACCAGACGGCCGGTCAGGTCCGGCGGGGTGATGCCGTGGCGGGTGAGGCGGGCGGGGCTGATGCGGATGTCGGCGAGGTCGCGGTAGACCAGGCGCAGCGGGTCGCCGGTCGCGGACAGCACCACCAGGAGGTTCTGGCCGTGTGCCTCCAGGGCCACGCCCAGTTCGAGCAGGCGCAGGCCCACCGTGAGGGCGAGGCGGGTGAAGCCGGCCAGCCAGGCGGGGGAGGCCGGCAGGTCCGTGGTGGCCAGGGCGGCCACCGGCAGGACGTGCTCGCCGGGCGCCGCGTACTGCCGCGGTGATTCGCGCAGTACGGCCGCGAGGTCCGGGGAATGGGCCGTCACCGCGCCCAGCGTGCGCGTCACGTGCAGCAGCCCGTCGGTGCGGGCCGCCAGGTCCTCAGCGAAGGACGAGAGGATCGCGGACGCCCCGATCGAGTACTCGGAGATGTCCCGCACCGAGGAGGTCAGCCGCGTGCTGAGCGCGGTCTTCACATGCGGTCCGTCGGGCAGGGCGAGGGTCCGCAGGGACATCAGCGGGTGCGCGGCCCGGACGCCCGCACCGCGGACCTTGAGGACGTGCGCCGCCTGCCAGGGGTGCACCGGGATCAGCAGCCGCCCCCCGTCCGTCGGCCACGCCCCCGTCACCAGGCACTCCTCCCGCGGCACCGGGACCGTCGCCAGCTCCACGACCGGCCCGTGCTCCGGGCCGTAGGCGAGCTGTTCGGCCACCGAGAAACCGGGGCGGGAACGGCAGTTGGGGTGGAAGGGATGCCCGTCCACCACACGCTGCTCCCACTCCCAGTCCTGTTCCGGCCACTCCTTCGGATGATCCGGCCGGCCGGCCCGGGACAGCGCCAACGACGCCGCGCTGTGCCCGAGTTCGGCCGCGAAGTCCGCCGCGTGCGGTACCGCGAGGTCCGTGATCAGACGGGCGGGATCGTCGTACGGCACACCGTCGAGGTGGACGAGGGTGACGTACGCGTCCGTGGCGTACGGATCGGCGTGCGGCCCGTGCAGCGTGCGGCCGTCGGCCAGCCGCAGGTCGAGGCCGCTCGCCCCGCGCGCCCGCCGGGTGACCCAGGGCAGCGGCTCGTGCGCGAGCGCCCGCCACAGCCGGGTCAGCACGGCCGCCCGGGCACCCGACAGCTCGGCCGCGTACCCGGCCAGCAGGCCGGGCCGGGTTTCGGCCAGCTCGGCGGCGACCTGCGCCTCGACGGTGGGGGGACGGTGCACGGGCGGACTCCTCGGGTACGGGTGTGACGTCACGATTGTCGGTGAAGGCCGACATACTTGATCGAGAACGGGCCGTGTGGTGACCGGACCGTGTGAACACGCAGAACGAAGGGAACGCGTGGACCTCATGCCCCCGGGCGACGACGCCGGGCGCGCCGACGCGTACGCGGCCGCGCCGCTGCTCAACTGCCTGCTGCGGGAGATCGCCGAGCCGCTCCCGGACCGGGGACCGCGCCGCGTGTACCGGCTGCCGGGCGGCGGCCGGCTGCTGCGCGTACGCGGCGGGCGCCGGCCCGAGGCGCCCGAACTGCGCACCGACGGGGGCTGGCAGCCCCTGGGCCACACCGAGCTGGTCAAACTCGTCGCCGACGAACTGCGCCGGCACACCGGAATGTCCAACGACGACCTGCCCACCGAGATGATCGACAGCCGGGACGCGGTCGCCGCGCTGCTCGCCGCCCGCGCCCGGGCGACGGCACCCGAGGACCCGTACCTGCGGTCCGAGCAGTCCCTCATCACCGGCCACCCCTACCACCCGGCCCCCAAGGCACGCGGCGGCGGACCGGTCGCCGGCTGGCTGCCGTACGCCCCGGAGGCGCACGCCCGCCTCCCGCTGGTGCTGCTCGGCGTGCGCGAGGACGAAGTGGTCGAGGACGGCGACCCCACCGCGCTGGACGCCCTCGGCACGGCCCCGCCCGGCTACCGGCTGCTGCCCGCCCACCCCTGGCAGCTGGACCTCGTCGGCCGGGACCTGGCGCCCGCCTTCGCGGACGGCCGCCTGATCCGGCTGGGCGCGACCGCCGACGAGGCCTGGCCGACGGCGGCGATCCGCACCCTGTACGCGCCCGGGCGCGACCTCTTCGTCAAGTTCAGCCTCGATGTGCGCATCACCAACGACATCCGCCGGCTGTGGCGCCACGACCTGCTGAAACTGCGCCGTACGGACGCGGCCGCGACCCGCGCCTTCGCCGGTGTCGACGGCCCCGCCGCCTGGCTGAGCGACCGTGGCTACCGCACGGCCCGGTTCGCCTTCGAGGAACTCGCGGTCCTGGTCCGCGACGGACTGCGCGGCCACCTGCTGCCCGGCGCGACCCCGCTGCTCGCCGCGGGCCTCGCGGAGGGCTTCGAGGGCAGCCCGCTCGCCGCCACCGCGGATCCGGCGGCCTGGTGGGAGGCGTACCTGCGCCAGGTCGTCCCGCCGGCCCTCGCCGCCTTCGCGGACCACGGCGTCGTCGTCGAGGCACACCTGCAGAACACCCTGGTCGCGGTGGACGCCGCCGGCCTCCCCGTGCAGGCGCTGTTCAGGGACGCGGAGGGCGTCAAGCTGCTGCCGGACGTGTCCCGGGCGGCCGGATGGGAGCGGCTGGTGTACTGCCTGGTCGTCAACCACCTCACCGAGATCGCGGCCGCCCTCGTCGAGCACCACCCGGGCCTCGACCCCTGGCCGGCCGCGCGCCGCGAACTCGCCCGCCACGACCTCCCGGAGATCACCGGCCTGCTCGCCTCGCCCACCCTGCCCGGCAAGACGAACCTGCTGCTGCGCTGGACCGGCGCGGACGGCGCCGCCGCCCGCTACCTGCCCCTGCCGAATCCGCTGCTCGACGCCTAGCGGCAGGGGGGCTGCCCGCTCAGGACGGCGGTGACGGTGGAGAGCACGGGGTCGGTCGACTCGCGGGTGAGGAAGAAGTGCCCGCCCGGGAAGGTGTGATGGGCGAAGGCGCCGGTGCTGACGGCGGCCCAGCGGGCCAGGTCGTCCGGGGTGTGGCGGTCGTCCGCCCCGCCGAGGACGGTGAGCGGGCAGCCGAGCCGCCCGGTGGGCGGAGCGGCGTGGAAGCTGTCGCAGAGCGTGTAGTCGGCCCGCAGGACCGGCAGCAGGATGTCCATGAGCTCGGGGCTGGCGAGCACCTCGTCGGTCGTCCCGCCCATCGCGCGCAGATCCTCGACGATGTCGGCGTCGCTCCACTGTCCGCGGCCGGACTTGGGATGCGGGCCGCCGGGTCCGGCGCAGCCGCTGAGCAGGAGCCGCTCCGGCGCCGGGTCGCCGTGCCGGGCGGCGGTCAGGGCGACGCCGTAGGCGAGCAGCGCGCCCATGCTGTGGCCGAAGAACGCGTAGGGGAGCGGTCCGAGCGCGGGCCGGACACCGGCGTACAGCGCCGCGACGGCCGCGTGATAGTCCGTCAGGCGTGGCTCGGCGAAGCGCCCTTCACGGCCCGGCAGATGGACGGCGAGGACCTCCACGTCCTGGGGCAGCCGGGCGGCCCAGGCGCGGTAGAAGTTCGGGCCCGCGCCCGCCGGGTGGAAGCAGAGGAGCCGCATGCGCGGCCGGGGGCTGTGGGTCAGGGGCCGCAGCCACGGGTTCGTGCCGGGCGCGGTGGCGGACGGGACGCTGGTCGTCATGGTTCGGGAAGACCTCGGGTGGGTGGGAGGGGTGGACCCGGCTGGGTGGAAGGGGTGGACCCGGCTCGGCCTCGGCCGGGGCGGCGACGAGACTCACGGACCGACCATGATCGATTCCGGCGGCGAACGCAACACCGTCCGGCGATGTCCTGAAAGTGAACTAGCCCCCTGCCGGGCAGCCCGCGAAGGCGGTGCATAGCCTGAGAGGATGCTGAGTGAAGTCACCGCCACCCGGTACGTGGCGCCCCTGCACGAGGGCGGATCCGTGCCCGGCGTCGTCGAGGCCGACGACCTGGGGACGTACGTCGTGAAGTTCACCGGCTCCGCGCAGGGACGCAAGGCGCTGGTCGCCGAGGTGATCGTGGGGGAGCTGGCGCGCGCCCTCGGGCTGCGGTTCCCCGAGCTGGTCCTGGTGCACTTCGACCCGGAGATCGCCGCGCACGAGCCGCACCAGGAGGTACGGGAGCTGCTCCACGCCTCCGAGGGCATGAACCTGGGGATGGACTACCTGCCGGGCGCGAAGGACTTCACGCCCGAGGTCGCCCGGACCTTCCCGGTGGACCCCCTGGAGGCGGGCAGGATCGTCTGGCTCGACGCGCTCACCGTCAACGTCGACCGTACGATCCACAGCTCCAACCTGATGATCTGGCCGACCTTCGGCACCGCGCCCCCGCACCTGTGGCTCATCGACCACGGCGCCGCCCTCGTCTTCCACCACCGCTGGGACACCTCAGCGCCCGAGAAGGCGTACGACTTCCGGCACCACGCCCTCGGCCACTACGCCCCCGACGTCCGGGCCGCCGACGCCGAACTCGCCCCCCGGGTCACCGAGGAACTCCTACGGGGCATCCTGGCGGAAGTACCGGACCCCTGGCTGGCCGAGGAACCGGGCTTCGGCACGCCCGACGAGGTCCGGACCGCCTACGTCGGCTATCTCGCCGCGCGCGTGCGGGCCTCGCAGCAGTGGCTGCCCTCCGATTTCCCGAGCCGCGAGGAACTCGCGGCCGAGGAGGCCGCCCGCGCGGCCAGAACGCAGCAGGGCCGCCCGAACTGGCTCAAGCGGGTCCCCGACCTGCACGGCAAACCGGCGGCGGAACAGGATTGGTCGGTGCACCTCGGATGACGGACAGCCCTTCGGACGCGCAGCGGGTCGAGATCGAGTACTGCACCCAGTGCCGCTGGCTGCCACGCGCCGCCTGGCTGGCCCAGGAGCTGCTGACGACCTTCGAGGCCGAGCTCACGGAGCTCGCGCTCAAGCCCGGCACGGGCGGTGTCTTCGTGGTCCGGGTCAATGACGAGGTGGTCTGGGACCGCCGTGAGCAGGGCTTCCCGGAGCCGACGGCCGTGAAGCGGGCCGTACGCGACCGAGTGGCCCCGGGAAGGTCCCTGGGCCACTCGGACAGGTGAGGCCGGCGAGGCTCAGCCGGTGAGCTGCCGGTACGCGGGCAGCGTCAGGAAGTCCGCGTAGTCCTCGTCGAGGGCGACCTGGAGCAGCAGGTCGTGGGCCTGCCGCCAGTGGCCGGCCGCGAAGGCCTCCTCGCCGATCTGGGCCCGGATGGCGGCGAGTTCCTCGGCGGCGACCTTGCGGGCCAGCTCCGGAGTGGCCTTCTCGCCGTTCTCGAACTCGACGCCCGCGTTGATCCACTGCCAGATCTGCGAGCGGGAGATCTCGGCGGTGGCCGCGTCCTCCATCAGGTTGAAGATGGCCACGGCGCCGAGGCCGCGCAGCCAGGCCTCGATGTAACGGATGCCGACCTGCACGGCGTTGACCAGGCCCGGGTACGTCGGCTTGGCGTGCAGGGAGTCGACGGCGATCAGGTCGGCCGCCTTGACGTCGACGTCCTCGCGCAGCCGGTCCTTCTGGTGGGGCCGGTCACCGAGCACCCGGTCGAAGGACGCCATGGCGATCGGCACCAGGTCCGGGTGGGCGACCCACGAGCCGTCGAAACCGTCGTTCGCCTCGCGGTCCTTGTCCGCCTTCACCTTCTCGAAGGCGACCTTGTTGACCTCCTCGTCGCGGCGGGACGGGATGAACGCCGCCATGCCGCCGATGGCGTGCGCGCCGCGCTTGTGGCAGGTACGGACGAGGAGTTCGGTGTACGCGCGCATGAACGGGGCCGTCATGGTGACCGCGTTGCGGTCCGGCAGGACGAACTTGGGGCCGCCGTCACGGAAGTTCTTGACGATGGAGAAGAGGTAGTCCCAGCGGCCCGCGTTCAACCCGGCGGCGTGGTCGCGCAGTTCGTAGAGGATCTCCTCCATCTCGTAGGCCGCCGTGATCGTCTCGATCAGCACGGTGGCCCGGACGGTGCCCTGCGGGATGCCGACGTAGTCCTGCGCGAAGACGAACACGTCGTTCCACAGGCGGGCCTCCAGGTGCGACTCCGTCTTCGGCAGGTAGAAGTACGGGCCCTTGCCGAGGTCCAGCAGCCGCTGGGCGTTGTGGAAGAAGTACAGGCCGAAGTCGACGAAGGCGCCCGGGACGGCCCTGCCGTCGGCGTCGACGAGGTGGCGCTCGTCGAGGTGCCAGCCGCGCGGGCGCATGACGACGGTGGCCAGCTCCTCGTTCGGGCGCAGGGCGTACGACTTGCCGGAGGCCGCGTCGGTGAAGTCGATGCGCCGCGTGTAGGCGTCGCTCAGGTTGAGCTGGCCGAGGACCACGTTCTCCCAGGTGGGCGCGGAGGCGTCCTCGAAGTCCGCGAGCCACACCCGGGCGCCCGAGTTGAGCGCGTTGATGGTCATCTTGCGGTCGGTGGGGCCGGTGATCTCGACGCGGCGGTCGTCCAGGGCCGCGGGGGCCGGGGCCACCTTCCAGGAGTCGTCCGCGCGGACGGCGGCGGTCTCCGGGAGGAAGTCGAGCGTGGAGGTTCGGGCGATCTCGGCGCGGCGGTCCGCGCGGCGGGCGAGCAGTTCGTCGCGGCGCGGCGTGAAACGCCGGTGCAGCTCGGCCACGAAGGCGAGCGCCGCGTCGGTGAGGACCTCATCCTGCCGGGGCAGGGGCTCGGCGTCGACGATGGCCAGCGGAGACGGCGCTGGTGCGGACATGAGCTGTCACTTCCTTCAGCGATGGCACCGGGTGCCAGTCGGCCCGGGTACGGCGATGTGCGCCCGCGGAGCAGCAGGGCGCTTCTGAGCAGTGGATACTAGTTTCCTCATCGTGGAAGTTCAATGATTTGTTGACATCGAGATTCTCCGGTTCGAGGCAACGTGGCTCTGCGTGCCACCCTCCTCACTCAAGGTGGACCAGGTCGGCCTCGGTGTCGATGTCGTACGCCCGGGCCACGTCCGCGCACTCCACGAGCGTGATCGCGTCCTCGTGCGCCTTCAGGTACGAGCGTGCTCCCCGGTCGCCGGTCGCGCTCGTGGCGATCCCGGCCCAGTGGGCGGCGCCGAACAGCACGGGATGCCCGCGCACCCCCTCGTAGGCGGCCGAGACCAGCGAGGACTCGTCCCGGTATGCGGCCAGCACCCGGGCCACCGCCTCCGATCCGATGCCGGGCTGGTCGACGAGCGAGACCAGCGCGGCCCGCGCGCCGGTCCCGGCGAGGGAGGCCAGTCCGGCGCGCAGCGAGGAGCCCATGCCCTGCGCCCAGTCGGGGTTGTCCACGAGGACGCAGCCGGGCAGCTCCGCGCGCTCGCGCACGGTGTCCGCGGCCGCCCCGAGCACCACGTGGATCCGGTCGCATCCGGCCGCGCGCAGTACGCCGACCGCGTGTTCGACGAGCGGGCGTCCGTGATGTTCGAGCAGCGCCTTGGGTCGTCCGCCGAGCCGCCGCCCGCCGCCCGCGGCCAGCAGCAGGCCGGTGATGTGGTGCTTGTCGGTCATGCATCAGGCATACCTGACGTCGGGCGGGGCACGGCCTCTCCTTGGCCTGAAATTCCGTCCGCGGTGTGGCGCGCCCCGCACCGGGTGGCGTTTACTGACCCGCGTCCCCCGGTGCCCGACCGCCGCCACGGGGGCTCTGGGCGGGACGGCGAAGCGTGCGCACACAACGACATGCCTGGGGGAGGGCTGCGTTGCGGAGCTTGGGGCAGAGGCCAGTGACCGGCAGCGACGAGGACCCGAGGGTGGCGGAACTGCGGACCGCGGTGTCCCGGCTGCGCCGCGAACTCGCCACGCACCCGGTCGAGTTCCCCGACCGGGGCATCGCCGAGGACGAACTCGCCGCCCTCGCCGCGATGGCCGTCAGCGGCATGCCCGAGATACCCCGCCTGCGCCGCTCCCTGCTACTGATCGCGAGCGCGATCGGTTCGGTCAGCGCCCTGGCCCGGGGCCTGTCGGACGTCCGCGCGGCGGTGGACCTGTTCGGTGAACCACCACGACTCTGAGGGGGCGGGCGCGGCTCGGTCCCCCGAGGCCGGCCCGGTTCGATCGGGTCCGGCTCGGTTCCATCGGGTCCGGCTGGGGCTGACGGCCCCCCGGCTCGGGTTCACCGGGCCCCGGTCGGGTCGCCGACTCCGGCGCGGACTCACCGAGCCCGGCGCGCACTCGCCAGGTCCCGGTTCAGGCCCCCGAGCTCGCCAGTGCCTCGGAGAGTTCCTCGGCGACCTGTTGGAGTACCGGCACGATGCGGTCCGTCGCTGCCTCGGTGACCCGGCCCGCCGGGCCGGAGATCGAGATGGCCGCGGCGGTGGGGGAGTCGGGCACCGGCACCGCGAGGCAGCGGACGCCGATCTCCTGTTCGTTGTCGTCGACCGCGTAGCCGAGCCGGCGGACGTCCTCCAGCGCGGCCAGGAAACCCTCGGGGGTGGTGATCGTCTTGTCCGTCGCGGCGGGCATGCCGGTGCGGGAGAGGAGCGCGCGCACCTCGTGCTCCGGAACGCCCGCGAGCAGGGCCTTGCCCACGCCCGTGGAGTGCGGCAGCACGCGTCGGCCGACCTCGGTGAACATGCGCATCGAGTGCTTGGACGGCACCTGCGCCACGTAGACGATCTCGTCCCCGTCCAGCAGCGCCATGTTCGCCGTCTCACCGGTCTCCTCGACGAGGCGGGCGAGGTAGGGGCGGGCCCAGGTGCCGAGCAGACGCGAGGCCGACTCGCCGAGGCGGATCAGGCGCGGGCCCAGCGCATAGCGCCGGTTCGGCTGCTGGCGTACGTATCCGCAGGCCACCAGGGTGCGCATCAGGCGGTGGATGGTGGGCAGTGGCAGCCCGCTGCTCGCCGAGAGCTCGCTGAGACCGACCTCGCCGCCCGCGTCCGCCATCCGCTCCAAGAGGTCGAAGGCGCGCTCCAGGGACTGGACGCCGCCGCTGCTGGACTTGGCGGAGTCGGTGGTGCTGGCGTTGGACGTCGGCACGGGCGCGTTCCTTTCGGGACTGGCGGGAAGGGCAGAAGCCTACCCGGCAGTCGGTTGACTCCCCGCTGGTACGTAGCTACGTTCTGCTTGCTGGAATTGTAATTCCGCTTCGTGGAAAAGTCCAGAGTGTGCGCCCGGAGTCCGTCGAGAAGAAGTGTGCCCTTGACGGCGCGGGAGCGGGAGTGAAGACTCCTTCAACAGAACGTTGAATTCCATTACGTGCCTGTACATCCCGCTTTCCTGGAAGCAGAACGGCGGCAGAGAGAGGGGTCCGGGTGTCCGACGCTGAACTGGTGCTGCGCTCGACGCGCGTCATCACCCCGGAGGGGACACGTCGCGCTTCGGTCGCGGTCCTCGCCGGCCGGATCACGGCGGTGCTGCCGTACGACGCCGAGGTACCGCGCGGCGCCCGCCTGGAGGACTTCGGCGACGACGTCCTGCTGCCCGGCCTGGTCGACACCCACGTGCACGTCAACGACCCGGGCCGCACCGAGTGGGAGGGCTTCTGGACCGCCACGCGCGCCGCGGCCGCCGGCGGCATCACCACCCTCGTGGACATGCCGCTCAACTCGCTCCCGCCGACGACGACGGTCGACCACCTCCGCGTCAAGCGGCAGGTCGCCGCCGACAAGGCGCACATCGACGTCGGCTTCTGGGGCGGCGCCCTGCCCGACAACGTCAAGGACCTGCGCCCGCTGCACGACGCCGGGGTCTTCGGCTTCAAGGCCTTCCTGTCGCCCTCGGGCGTGGACGAGTTCCCGCACCTCGACCAGGACGGACTCGCCCGGTCGCTCGCCGAGATCGCCGGCTTCGACGGACTGCTGATCGTGCACGCCGAGGACCCGCACCACCTGGACGCGGCCCCGCAACACGGCGGCCCCAAGTACGCCGACTTCCTCGCCTCCCGCCCGCGCGACGCCGAGGACACCGCCATCGCGAACCTCGTCGCCCAGGCGAAACGCCTCCACGCGCGCGTGCACGTCCTGCACCTGTCCTCCAGCGACGCGCTGCCGCTGATCGCCGCCGCCAAGGCCGACGGCGTCCGCATCACCGTCGAGACCTGCCCGCACTACCTGACCCTGACCGCCGAGGAAGTCCCGGACGGCGCCAGCGAGTTCAAGTGCTGCCCGCCCATCCGCGAGGCCGCCAACCAGGACCTGCTCTGGCAGGCGCTGGCGGACGGCACCATCGACTGCGTGGTCACCGACCACTCGCCCTCCACGGCCGACCTGAAGACGGACGACTTCGCCACCGCCTGGGGAGGCATCTCCGGCCTTCAGCTCAGCCTGGCGGCCGTCTGGACCGAGGCACGCCGGCGCGGCCACGGCCTGGAGGACGTGGTCCGCTGGATGTCGACGCGTACGGCGGCCCTGGTGGGCCTGGCGGACAAGGGCGCCATCGCGCCCGGCCGCGACGCCGACTTCGCCGTCCTCGCCCCCGACGAGACGTTCACCGTGGACCCGGCCGCCCTCCAGCACCGCAACCGCGTCACGGCGTACGCGGGCCGCACCCTGTACGGCGTCGTGAAATCCACCTGGCTGCGCGGCGAACGCATCGTCGCCGACGGCGAGTTCACCGAGCCGAAGGGCCGGCTGCTGACCCGCACCCCCTGAACCACTCCCGCGACCGCAGCGGCCGACTCCCGAAAGGAACCCCTGATCACCGTGACGGCGACACCCCGTTTCACCGGCGACGCGAACCCCTACGGAGGCGGTGACCCGTACGCCGACTACCGCACCGCCGACTTCCCCTTCACCCAGTACGCCAACCTCGCCGACCGGCAGCTCGGGGCCGGTGTCGTCGCCGCCAACGACGAGTTCTTCGCCCAGCGCGAGAACCTGCTGGTGCCCGAGCGGGCCGAGTTCGACCCCGAGCACTTCGGGCACAAGGGCAAGATCATGGACGGCTGGGAGACCCGCCGCCGGCGCGGCGCCTCCGCCGAGCACCCCTGGCCCACGGCCGAGGACCACGACTGGGCGCTGGTGCGCCTGGGCGCGCCCGGTGTCGTACGGGGCATCGTCGTCGACACCGCCCACTTCCGCGGCAACTACCCGCAGGCGGTGTCGATCGAGGGCGCGACCGTGGCCGGCTCCCCGTCGCCCGAGGAACTGCTCGGCGGCGACGTGAAGTGGACGACGCTCGTCCCGCGCACCCCGGTCGGCGGCCACGCGGCGAACGGCTTCGCCGTCTCGGTCGAGCAGCGCTTCACGCACCTGCGCGTCAACCAGCACCCCGACGGCGGCATCGCGCGCCTGCGCGTGTACGGCGAGGTCGTCCCGGACCCCGAGTGGCTGAAGGTCCTCGGCACCTTCGACGTGGTCGCCCTGGAGAACGGCGGCCGGGTCGAGGACGCGTCCAACCTGTTCTACTCCCCGGCGACCAACACCATCCAGCCCGGCCGCTCCCGCAAGATGGACGACGGCTGGGAGACCCGCCGGCGCCGCGACCGGGGCAACGACTGGATCCGATACCGGCTGGCGGCCCAGTCCCTGATCCGCGCGATCGAGATCGACACGGCCTACCTCAAGGGCAACAGCGCCGGCTGGGCGTCGGTGTCCGTACGGGACGGCGAGAACCGCGAGGACGCTGAGTGGCGCGAGATCCTCCCGCGCACCCGCCTCCAGCCCGACACCAATCACCGCTTCGTCCTGACGGCCCCCGCCGTCGGCACGCACGCGCGCGTGGACATCTACCCCGATGGCGGCATCTCCCGCCTGCGCCTGTTCGGCTCCCTGACGGAGGAGGGCGCGACCCGCCTGGCGGCGCGCCACCAGGAACTGGGCGGCTGAGCCGGCACCACCCGCCGGCCCGTCCCGGTGCCTCAAGAAGTCGCGTTTCCCAGCTTCTCGACCCACCGAGTCGGGCGGGCGGGTGGACAAGGACCCCCCGACCGCCGGACGCCTACGCCGCGTGGCCCCCGTCCACCGAGAGCTCCGCCCCGGTGACGTACGCCGCGTCCGGACCGGCGAGGTACGCCACCGCCGACGCCACCTCGTCCGCCGTACCGAACCGGCCCAGCGCGGTCAGGGCCACCTGCCCGTCGGCGTACGGCCCGTCCGCCGGGTTCATGTCGGTGTCCGTCGGTCCCGGATGCACGAGGTTCGCCGTGATCCCGCGCCCGCCGAGCTCCCGGGCCAGCGCCTTGGTCAGCCCGATCAACGCCGACTTGCTCATCGTGTAGAGCGTGCCGCCGGGCCCCGGCACCCGCTGCGTCATGCAGGTACCGATCGTGACGATCCGGCCGCCCGCTCCCATCCGCGCGGCCGCCGCCCGGGAGGCCAGGAAGACGGCGCGCACGTTCACGGCGAGGACCAGGTCCACCTCCTCCGGGCCGAGCGTCTCCAGCGGGCCGAGCACGCCCACGCCCGCGTTGTTCACCAGCACGTCGAGCCCGCCCAGCGCCTGCGCCGCGCGCTCCACCGCGCCCGCCGCCTCGGCGGCGTCCGCCGCGTCCGCGCGCAGGGCCACCGCCCGGCGCCCGAGCACCTCGACGGCCCGTACGACGTCCTCGGCCGCCTCCTTGCCGTTCACATAGGTGACGGCCACGTCCGCGCCCTCGCGCGCGAGCCGCAGTGCCGTCGCCGCGCCGATGCCGCGGCTGCCGCCGGTGACCAGCGCCACCTTGCCGTTCAGAGTTCCCTGAGTTGTCATGCGTCCATCCCAGCGGCCCGGCCGACGCGGTGCTGGCGGTGAACGGACAGCGATCTCGGCCGACCGGAACTCTTCGTTCCGGGTTCGCGTTCTCCCCCCGTGACTCTTCAGCAAGAAATCGTCGGCAACGCCATGCAGATGGCGATCGTCAATCTCACCCCCGGCCAGACCGTGTACTGCGAGGCGGGGAAGTTCCTGTTCAAGACGACGAACGTGACCATGGAGACGCGCCTGTCCGGGCCGTCGAACGGCAACGGTCAGCCGCAGGGCGGCGGCGGTGGCATGGGCGGCATGCTGCGCCAGGCCATGGGTACGGCGATGCAGGTCGGCCAGCGCATGCTCGCCGGCGAGTCGCTGGCGTTCCAGTACTTCACCGCCCAGGGCGGCCAGGGCACCGTCGGCTTCGCGGGCGTCCTGCCCGGCGAGATGCGCGCCCTGGAACTCGACGGCACGCGCGCGTGGTTCGCCGAGAAGGACGCGTTCGTGGCGGCCGAGTCCACCGTCGACTTCGGCATAGCCTTCCAGGGCGGCCGCACCGGCATGAGTGGCGGCGAGGGCTTCGTCCTGGAGAAGTTCACGGGCCACGGCACGGTGATCATCGCCGGTGCCGGCAACTTCATCGACCTCAACCCCGCCGACTTCGGCGGCCGCATCGAGGTCGACACCGGCTGTGTCGTCGCCTTCGAGGAGGGCATCCAGTACGGCGTCCAGCGCGTCGGCGGCCTCAACCGCCAGGGGATCATGAACGCGGTCTTCGGCGGCGAAGGCCTGTCGCTGGCGACCCTGGAGGGCAACGGCCGGGTCATCCTGCAGTCGCTCACCATCGAGAGCCTCGCCAACGCCCTGAAGAAGGCCCAGGGCGGCGACAAGCAGGGCCCGACCGGCGGACTGTTCTCGACCCACGCGGGCTGAGACGGCGGACCGCGCATCGCGGACCGACGGGACGCGGGTGCCGGCGGACCGATGAGTTGCGGGTGCCGGTGGGGGTCTGAGGTGATGACCACGGACCCCACCCCAGGAAGAGGTTCCGGCACACCGGAGGGCGCATCACCGGGACCGGCGTTGCCATCCAGTCGTACGACACGGCGGGCCGCCCGGAGTACGGCTCGTACGCCCTTCCCGAGCCCGACCGGACCGCCTGACTCGCCGGTGCTTGTAGGGACCTTGTGGGGACTGCGGGCCGGAGGTTAACTCCCCGAAAACTCATCGGACTTGAGGGGAAAATCCTCCGGATTGACATTGACATGCCACTGTCTACGCGCGTCATCATGAGGCCATGAGATTCCCCCCACGAATCACTCGCATCGGCGCCGCGGGCGCCCTCCTGTCCGCCCTCCTCGTCGGCGGCACCGTCACCGCCACCTCGGCGGACGCGGCGGCCACGTCCGTCGGCAGCATCTGCTACGGCGACCTGCCCTCGCAGGCGTACACCACCCTGAAGCTGATCGATCAGGGCGGTCCGTTCCCGTACTCGCAGGACGGGGTCGTCTTCCAGAACCGGGAGCACGTCCTGCCCGGCCAGCCCACCGGCTACTACCACGAGTACACGGTGAAGACCCCCGGCTCCTCCACCCGCGGCGCGCGGCGCATCGTCACCGGTGAGGAGTACCAGGAGGACTACTACACCGGGGACCACTACGCCACGTTCGACCTGATCGACTTCGGCTGCTGAACCGACGTCCGGGACCGAGGGAACGGCGCGACCAGCCGGAGGCCCGGTGCGCACTCAACCGGGCTTCCGGCTCTCCGCGGCGGCGAGCAGCGCGCACGCCAGCGCCAGCAGGGCGACGCTCGCGTAGACGCCGTAGCCGTCGAGGAAGCCGAGCCGTTGCACGAGGCCCACGTGCCAGTGGGTGAACTCGTGCACCAGACCCAGCACGCCCTGTACGAGCGCGAGGAATCCGAGTACCTCCAGCAGCTTCTTCACGGCACGACTCTCGCCCCGCGGTGTCCCCCCACACATCGGCCGCGGGGCGAGTCCCGCGCGACCGAAGGCTGCGCTCCGGCCGGGCGAGACCATCCAAAGAACACGGCGGTGCGACTTCGGTCGGCGATGCACCCGCCGGGGGAGACCGCACCGGCGCACCCTGCGTAGATTTGCCGACCGTGAGTGGTGACGAGACGGCGCTGGCGCCGCAGATGTTCGCGGGCCCCCGGTGGCTGTTCCCGTCCGCGGTGATCCATGAGCTCGACCCCGACGCCGCGACCTCGGGACGGCGGCGGCCGCGGCGCACCGCGCGCGACTGGGTCGTCGACTTCTGCTGCTTCCTGCTGGCCGCCGTCGTCGGCCTCCTGGGCGCCAAGTCCCTGGCCGACGAATCGCACCTGCCGCCCGTCCTCGCCTTCCTCGACCAGCTCCTGGGCGCCCTCGCCTGCGCTGCTGTCTGGCTGCGCCGCCGGTGGCCGCTCGGGCTCGCCGTCGCGACGATCCCGGTCGGCTTCCTGTCCAACACCGCGGGCGGCGCGTGCATGATCGCCCTGTTCACCGTCGCCGTGCACCGGCCCTTCCGGGACGTGGCCTGGATCGGCGGCGCCAACCTGGCACTGCTCCCGCTCTTCTTCTGGCTGCGCCCCGACCCCACCGGGCCGTACGCGGCCCTCCTCCTGTTCGCCACCCTGCTCACCCTGACCATCATCGGCTGGGGCATGTTCGTCCGCTCCAAGCGGCAGTTGATGCTCAGCCTGCGCGACCGCGCCCGCCGCGCCGAGACGGAGGCACGGCTGCGCGCCGAGCAGGCGCAGCGCCTGGCCCGGGAGGCCATCGCCCGCGAGATGCACGACGTCCTCGCCCACCGGCTCACCCTGCTCAGCGTGCACGCGGGAGCCCTGGAGTTCCGGCCGGACGCGCCCCGGGAGGAGATCGCGCGGGCCGCCGGTGTCATCCGGGAGAGCGCGCACGAGGCCCTCCAGGACCTCCGCGAGATCATCGGCGTGCTGCGGGCGGGCGAGCGCGACGACGCGGGCCGGCCCCAGCCGACGCTCGCCGCGCTGGACGCCCTGGTCGCCGAGTCCCGCGAGGCGGGCATGAAGGTCGCGCTCGACACCCGCGTCACCGACCCCACCGCCGTTCCCGCCTCCCTCGGCCGCACCGCCTACCGCATCGCGCAGGAGGCACTGACCAACGCCCGCAAGCACGCCCCCGGCACCGAGGTCACCCTGACCGTCACGGGGGCTCCCGGCGACGGCCTGGCCGTGACGGTGCGCAACCCCGCTCCGGACGCCGACGTCCCGCCCGTGCCGGGCTCGGGCCAGGGCCTGATCGGCCTGACGGAGCGCGCGACACTGGCCGGGGGCCGACTGGAGCACGGGGCCACGGCGGACGGGGGCTTCGAGGTCCGGGCCTGGCTGCCCTGGGGCGAGGGGTGAGGGTGTCGCGCGACGCCACCGACATGGAGTACGTAGGGGCCATGACTGCGATCAGACTGCTGCTCGTCGACGACGATCCGCTGGTGCGGGCGGGACTGTCCTTCATGATGGGCGGGGCCGACGACATCGAGATCGTCGGGGAGGCCGCCGACGGCACCGAGGTCGAGGCCCTCGTGGACCGCACCCGCCCGGACGTGGTCCTGATGGACATCCGCATGCCGACCGTGGACGGGCTGACCGCCACGCAGCGGCTGCGCCGCCGTGAGGACGCGCCCCAGGTCGTCGTCCTGACCACCTTCCACGCCGACGAGCAGGTGCTGCGCGCCCTGCGCGCGGGCGCCGCCGGGTTCGTCCTCAAGGACACGCCGCCCGCCGAGATCGTCGCGGCGGTCCGCAGGGTCGCGGCCGGCGACCCGGTCCTGTCGCCCACCGTCACCCGCCAGTTGATGGCGCAGGTGGCCGGCAGTCCGGCCGACACCCGCCGCTCCCGCGCGCGGGAACGGCTCGCCGCGCTCAACGACCGCGAACGCGAGGTCGCCGTCGCGGTGGGCCGCGGGCTCGCCAACGCCCAGATCGCCACCGGGCTCTTCATGAGCATCGCGACCGTCAAGACCCACGTCTCCCGCATCCTGACCAAGCTGGACCTCAACAACCGTGTTCAGGTGGCCCTGTTGACCTACGACGCGGGCCTGCTGGAGGACGGGCCCACGGACGGGAACGGGCCCGCGGACGGGAACGGGTCCGCGGGCAGGAACGCGCCCACCGAGAAGGACGGGCGCCAGTCGGGCACTAGTTGAGGCCGCCGGGAGTTGTCCGGGTGCGGGGACAGATCCCTGGCGTGCGTGTGCCGGGGCAGGTCCGTGGCCTTCGAGAGGTGTGTCCGAGTTGGGGGAGACATGGCGCAGGTGATCGACTTAGGCGAGTTCGGGGACGCGTTCCGCAGGGACCCGTACCCGGTGTACGCGCGGCTGCGGGAGCTCGGCCCCGTGCACCGCGTCCGGCTGCCGGCACCCGAGGAGCACCACGAGACCTGGCTCGTGGTGGGGTACGAGGAGGCGCGCGCGGCGCTCGCCGACCCCCGGCTGGCCAAGGACGGCAGCAAGATCGGGATGCAGTTCCTCGAAGAGGAGCTGATCGGCAGACATCTGCTGGCCGCCGACCCGCCGCAGCACACCCGCCTGCGCGGGCTCGTCACCCGCGCCTTCACCATGCGCCGGGTCGAGGAACTGCGGCCGAGGATCCAGCAGATCACCGACGAACTGCTCGACGCGATGCTCCCGCAGGGCCGCGCCGACCTGGTGGAGGCCCTCGCCTACCCCCTGCCGATCACCGTGATCTGCGAGCTGCTCGGCGTCCCCGAGATGGACCGCACCGAGTTCCGCAAGCTCTCGTCGGAGGCGGTCGCGCCCACCAGCGCGGAGCGCGAGCACGACGCCATCACGCGGCTCGCCGAATACCTCGGCGAGCTGATCGAGGACAAGCGGTGCGCGGGGCCGAGCGGCGACCTGCTGAGCGACCTGATCCGCACCACCGCCGAGGACGGCGACCGGCTCTCCCCGCAGGAGCTGCGCGGCATGGCCTTCATCCTGCTGGTCGCCGGCCACGAGACCACCGTCAACCTGATCACCAACGGCGTCCGCGCCCTGCTCGATCACCCCGGCCAACTCGCCGCCCTGCGCGCCGACATGACCCTCCTGGACGGCGCGGTCGAGGAGATGCTGCGGTACGAGGGGCCGGTGGAGAACGCGACGTTCCGGTTCGCCAGGGAGCCGCTGGAGATCGGCGGCACCCCCATAGCCGAGGGCGAGGCCGTGCTGGTCGGCCTCGGCGCGGCCCAACGCGACCCGGGCCGCCACGACGACCCCGACCGCTTCGACATTCGGCGCGACACCCGGGGCCACCTCGCCTTCGGCCACGGCCTCCACTACTGCCTGGGCGCGCCCCTGGCCCGGCTGGAGGCCCGCACGGCGATCCGCTCCCTCCTGGAGCGCGTCCCCGCCCTCGCCCTGGACGGCCCTGCGGACGACTGGCTGCCGGGGATGCTGATGAGGGGGGTGCGGAGACTGCCGGTGCGCTGGTAGGGAGTGACGGGACTCAGTCGAGCGTCGGCCCCGGGCCCCCGGGGAGTTCGGCCAGGCGTACCGGTCTGCGTTCGCGGCGGGAGCGTTCGCAGGCCTCGGCGATGCGCAGCGCCTGGAGGGCCTCGCGGCCGTCGCAGGGATTGGCCCGATGGCCGAGCAGGACCTCCACGAAGGCGCCCAGCTCGGCCTCGTACGCGGGCCCGAAGCGCTCCAGGAACCCGGCCCACGGCTTGTCCGCGGCCGGCGGCCCGCTCGGCTCGGTCGAGGCCACCGGCGTCCGGTCGTCCAGGCCCACCACGACCGTGTCCCGCTCCCCGGCGAGCTCCATCCGGACGTCGTAGCCCGCCCCGTTCTGCCGGGTCGCCGTCGCCGTGGCCAGCGTGCCGTCGTCGAGGGTGAGCAGCGCCGCGCCCGTGTCGACGTCCCCCGCCTCGCGGAACATCGCGGGCCCGGCGTCCGACCCGGTCGCGTACACGTCGACGACCTCGCGCCCGGTCACCCAGCGCAGCACGTCGAAGTCGTGGATCAGCGTGTCCCGGAAGAGCCCGCCGGACAGCGGCAGCCACGCGGCCGGGGGAGGGGACTGGTCGCAGGTCATCGCCCGCACGGTGTGCAGCCGTCCGAGCCGCCCCGAGCGCACCGCCTCGCGGGCCCCGGCGTAGCCCGCGTCGAAGCGCCGCTGGAACCCCATCTGAAGGATCGTTCCGGCCGTCTCGACCTCGGCCAGCGCGTCCAGCGTGCCCGGCAGATCGAGCGCGATGGGCTTCTCGCAGAAGACGGGGAGCCCGGAGCGGGCCGCCCGGCCGATCAGTTCGGCGTGGGCCGAGGTCGCCGTCGTGATCACCACTGCGTCGACACCCCACTTGAAGATCTCGTCCACCCCCGGCGCGGCCGTCTCCCCGAGCCGGTGCGCAAGTGCCTGGGCCCGCGCCGGATCCGCGTCCGTGAGGATCAGGGAACCGACCTCGCGATGGCGACTCAGTGTTCTCGCGTGAATGGTGCCGATGCGGCCCGTACCGATGACCCCGATGCGCATGAAGACAAAGTGAGGGTCGAGTGCAGGCCCTGTCAATGCGTATGTCCGGACAATCGAACTACACAACTTCCCGTCAACCGGCCGCGGAGCTACGCTCGGCCCGTGCCGAAACCAGAAGTGGACCCGACCGCGCAGCTCGACCTGAGTGTGGACCGGAGCTCGCCCGTTCCCCTGTACTTCCAGCTCTCCCAGCAGCTGGAGGCCGCCATCGAGCGCGGCATCCTCACCCCCGGCAGCCTGCTGGGCAACGAGATCGAGCTCGCCGCGCGGCTCGGCCTGTCCCGGCCCACCGTCCGCCAGGCCATCCAGTCCCTGGTCGACAAGGGCCTCCTCGTCCGTCGGCGCGGCGTCGGTACGCAGGTCGTGCACAGCCAGGTCAAGCGCCCCCTGGAGCTCAGCAGCCTCTACGACGACCTGGAGGCGGCCGGCCAGCGTCCCGCCACCAAGGTCCTGGTCAACATCGTCGTCCCGGCCTCCCCCGAGGTCGCGGCCGCGCTCGGCGTCGCCGAGGGCAGCGACGTGCACCGCGTCGAGCGGCTGCGGCTGGCGCACGGCGAGCCGATGGCGTACCTGATCAACCATCTGCCGCCCGGCCTGCTCGACCTGGACACCGCGCAGCTGGAGGCCACCGGCCTCTACCGCCTCATGCGCGCCGCCGGGATCACCCTGCACAGCGCCCGCCAGTCCATCGGCGCCCGCGGCGCCACGGCGGCCGAGGCCGAGCGGCTCACCGAGGAGGAGGGCGCCCCGCTGCTCACCATGCAGCGCACGACCTTCGACGACACGGGCCGCGCGGTCGAGTTCGGCGACCACACCTATCGCCCCTCGCGCTACTCCTTCGAGTTCCAGCTGCTCGTACGGTCCTGAGTCCGGCCCACTCGTACGGCCCCGGCGACACCCCCGGCACGCGGCCTGATTAGTCGCAATGTCCGGACAATGCGACCGCCGAGCCCGCCCCGGCCACGCGACGCCCGACACCTGTGTCCGACAATGGGACGTTTGGGGCTGCTGAGCTGATCACCAGTCCAAGGCCTTCGGCGCGCTCGCCCACATCGGCCAGGACGAGACCATCGCCGGCGAGGCGGTCGGCGGGGAGCTGAACAAGCGCGGCCGCAAGAAGGCCGTCTGCGTCCTGCACAAGCAGGGCGACGTCGGCCACGAGCAGCGCTGCGCCGGCGTCGCCAAGACCTTCACCGGCACGGTGGAGAACCTCTACGCATCCAGGGCGAGGCGACCCGCCTCGCCTCCCCGCGCGAGGCCCTGGACCGCGGCATCGCCACGGTCTACCAGGACCTGGCCGTCGTCCCGCTCATGCCGGTGTGGCGCAACTTCTTCCTCGGCTCCGAACCCCGCAAGGGCCTGGGCCCCTTCAAGCGCATGGACGTCGACCTCATGCGCCGCACCACGCACGCCGAGCTGCCGCGCATGGACATCGACCTGCGCGACGTGGACGAGCCCATCGGCACCCTGTCGGGCGGCGAACGCCAGTGCGTGGCGATCGCGGGGGCGGTGTACTTGGGCGCCAAGGTCCTCGTCCTCGACGAACCGACGGCGGCGCTGGGCGTCAAGCAGTCGGGCGTGGTCCTGAAGTGCGTGGCCGCGGCGCGCGACGCGGGCCTGGGTGTGGTCCTGATCACCCACAACCCGCACCACGCGTACCTGGTCGGAGACAGTTCGTCCTGCTCAGGCGCGGCGGCATGGTGGGCAACCACACACGTGACGAGATCACGCTGGAAGAGCTGACGCGCCAGATGGCGGGCGGAAATGACCTGGACGACCTGCGCCACGAACTGCGTCGCGCCTAGAGGCGAGAGGAGGCGCGCGGCCGGCTGCTGACCATCCCGGGACCGGCGCAGGTCGCGCGCCCCCCTTTGTTCCCCCATACGGCAACCGACCCCTCGGTGAGGCAGAATCGGCCCCGATGAGCACCTATCGCGATCTCACCGCCCCCATCGGCTCCCGCCGAGCCCCCGTGCTGCGCACGGTGGGCACCCGAGAGCGCCGATCCCACCTGACGGCGCCCCGCGTGCCCACCGTCGGGATCGACATCGGCGGCACGAAGGTGATGGCGGGCGTCGTGGACGCCGACGGCAACATCCTGGAGAAGCTCCGCGCGGAGACCCCGGACAAGTCGAAGAGCCCCAAGGTCGTCGAGGACACCATCGTCGAACTCGTTCTGGACCTCTCCGACCGCCACGACGTGCACGCGGTCGGCATCGGCGCGGCCGGCTGGGTCGACGCCGACCGCAACCGCGTGCTGTTCGCACCCCACCTGTCCTGGCGCAACGAACCGCTGAGGGACCGCCTCTCCGGCCGTCTGTCCGTCCCCGTCCTGGTGGACAACGACGCCAACACCGCAGCCTGGGCCGAGTGGCGCTTCGG
The DNA here is from genome assembly GCF_053611585.1 of Streptomyces sp. NPDC054794. Lineage (NCBI taxonomy): Bacteria > Bacillati > Actinomycetota > Actinomycetes > Kitasatosporales > Streptomycetaceae > Streptomyces > Streptomyces sp. NPDC054794. The sequence goes on from NZ_JBSHAQ010000068.1 coordinate 24,065, forward strand.
CGCCGGCCGAGGCGAGGACCACCTGGTCATGATCACGCTGGGCACCGGTATCGGCGGCGCGATCCTGGAGGACGGCCAGGTCAAGCGCGGCAAGTTCGGCGTCGCCGGCGAGTTCGGCCATATGCAGGTCGTGCCCGGCGGCCACCGCTGCCCGTGCGGCAACCGCGGCTGCTGGGAGCAGTACAGCTCCGGCAACGCACTGGTCCGCGAGGCCAAGGAGCTGGCCGTCGCCGACTCGCCCGTGGCCTACGGGATCATCGAGCACGTCAAGGGCAACGTCGCCGACATCACCGGCCCGATGATCACCGAGCTGGCCCGCGAGGGCGACGCGATGTGCATCGAGCTGCTTCAGGACATCGGCCAGTGGCTGGGCGTCGGCATCGCCAACCTGGCGGCCGCGCTCGACCCCTCCTGCTTCGTGATCGGCGGCGGCGTCTCGGCCGCCGACGACCTGCTGATCGGCCCCGCGCGGGACGCCTTCAAGCGCCACCTCACCGGGCGCGGGTACCGCCCCGAGGCCCGGATCACCCGTGCCCAGCTCGGCCCCGAGGCCGGCATGGTCGGCGCCGCCGACCTCGCCCGCCTGGTCGCCCGCCGCTTCCGGCGCGCCAAACGGCGCCGGGTGGAGCGCTACGAGCGGTTCGCCGAGGCCCGCCGCAGCCGGGACACGGTATGACCGCGTCACTGCCGCGCCAGGCCGTGCCTCCGGACGAGCCGCGGCGTCCGGCCGAGGACCCCCGTCACAAGGCCCGCCGCCGGGCGCTCACGCTCCTGATCATCGTGCTGCTGATCGGCGTCCCCGCGGGCTATCTGGTGATCTCCGCCAACCAGAGCCGCAACAGCGGCAAGGACAAGGAGCAGAAGTACTCGGCGACCGGCCTCACCGCGGGCTGGCCGTCCAAGGTGCAGCGCCGCCTCTACCAGGTGCCGGTCCCGCACCCCGCCGACGAGATCGCCTACTACGAGACGAACAACTGGCGCACCAGCCGTCTGTACGTCCAGTTCCGCACCAACAGCGCCGGCCTGGACAGCTTCCTCGACGGCATGGGCGTCGACAAGGACCGGCTGAAGAAGGACGACATCACCATCAGCACCCGCGACCAGAAGATCACCGGCTGGCGCTTCACCGGTCCCGGTCCCTGGCACGGCCTGACCCACAAGCAGAAGAACCCTGCGCCGACCCAGGACCTCGTGGTGAACCTGGCCGACCCCGACTTCCCGATGGTGTACGTCGTCTCACGCACCGTTCCCTGACCGGCGCGGGCCCGCGGCGAAGGTCGCCGGGGCCGATTGTCAGACCCCGCCCGTACAGTCGAAGACGTCTGATCCGAGATGCGGGCGGGAGGTGGCAGGACGTATGAGCGGCACGGTCGCGGTGGCCGGGCGCACGAGGGGCTCCGGGGACGCGGGGGCCACCGTGGAGACGGGGGAGGCCGTCCCGGTGCGGCTCGCAGCCCTCTACCTTCCGGCGCTCCTGCCGCGCGACGGCCGCATCGCCTTCTGGGACCCCGACGGCGGTCCCCTGCCTTCTCTCGCCGACGCCGACGCGGATGTCGACGCCGATGCCGCAGCCGGTGCGGAGGCCGGCGCGGGACCGGACGGCCCGGCGGTCGTGCGCCGGGAGGAGCTGACCGTCGTACGGCGGCACGGCCCGGGTGTGCGGCGTGCCAAGGTGCCCGCGCTGTCCCTGCCGCTCGGCGCCGCCCTCCCGCTGCTCGTGCGGGCCCGCCGCGACCCGGCCGCCCACCCGGCCACGGCCTGCTGGGGCGCCGCCGCCCTGCACGCGCTCCGGCTCACCGCCCGCGGCCGGCTGCTGCCCGGCCTCACCCCCGGCGGCCACGACGCCTGGCGCGCCGGGCCGCTGGAACCCGACGACATCGCCCATCTGCGCGCCGTGGCGGCGGCACTGCCCGCCGAGGGCCACGCGGTGCCGCTGCCCGGTCCCGGCCCGCTGCGGCTGCCCGAGCCGGAAGCGCTGGTGCGTTCCTTCCTGGACGCGGTCGCGGACACCCTGCCCCGTACCCCGGCCGCGCCCCACACCAGCGGGAAGCCCTTCGCCGCCCGCGAGCCGCAGTCCCTGCCCGACGCGCACGAGTGGGCCGCGGAGGTCGCCGCCGGCATGGACGCGGGCGTGCGGATCTCGCTGCGCCTGGACCTGTCGGCGTACGACCTGTTCGACGGCGTGGAAGGCGCCCCGCGCGCGGGTGCCGCGATCGTCCAGGTGCACAGCCTCGCCGACCCCACCCTCGTGGCCGACGCCGCCGCCCTGTGGGCGGGGGACGCCGACGCGGCGTTCGGCGTCCGCGCGCGCGTGGACGCCGCCCTGGCCGTGCGCCGGGCGGCCCGCGTGTGGCCGCCGCTGGACCGGCTGTCCGAGCAGGCCGTGCCCGACGTCCTCGCCCTGTCCGAGGAGGAGCTCGGGGACCTGCTCGGCGTGGCGGCCGGCCGGCTGGCCGCGGCCGGGGTCGCGGTGCACTGGCCCCGGGACCTGGCGCAGGACCTGACGGCCGCCGCGGTGGTACGGCCCGCACCGGGTTCGGCGACCGACGGCACCGGATTCTTCGAGAGCGAGGAACTGCTCCAGTTCCGCTGGCAGTTGGCGCTCGGCGGCGACCCGCTCACCGAGGGCGAGATGGACGCGCTCGCCGAGGCCCACCGTCCGGTCGTACGGCTGCGGGACCGCTGGGTGCTCGTCGACCCCGCCCTCGTCCGCAAGGCACGCAAGCGCGAACTGGGCCTGCTCGACCCGGTCGACGCGCTGTCCGTCGCGCTCACCGGCAGCGCGGAGGTCGACGGCGAGACAGTCGAGGCCGTGCCGGTCGGCGCGCTCGCCGCCCTCCGTGACCGGCTGACGGCCGGCATCCGGCCCGCCGAGCCGCCCCCGGGGCTGCACGCCACCCTGCGCGACTACCAACTGCGCGGCCTGGCCTGGCTCGACCTGATGACCTCCCTCGGCCTGGGCGGCTGCCTCGCCGACGACATGGGGCTCGGCAAGACCATCACGGTGATCGCCCTGCACCTGAGGCGGGCGCGCGACGAGCCCACCCTGGTGGTCTGCCCGGCGTCCCTGCTGGGCAACTGGCAGCGGGAGATCGCCCGGTTCGCCCCCGGCGTGCCCGTCCGGCGTTTCCACGGCCCCGACCGCAGCCTCGACGACCTGGCCGGCGGCTTCGTCCTCACCACGTACGGCACCATGCGGTCCACGGCCGCGCGGCTGGCCGAGCAGCGGTGGGGCATGGTCGTCGCCGACGAGGCGCAGCACGTCAAGAACCCGTACTCGGCGACCGCGAAGGCCCTGCGCACCATCGGGTCCCCCGCGCGCGTGGCCCTGACCGGCACCCCGGTGGAGAACAACCTCTCCGAACTCTGGGCCCTGCTGGACTGGACGACGCCCGGACTCCTGGGCCCGCTCAAGTCGTTCCGCGCGCGCCACGCGCGCGCGGTGGAGAACGGTGAAGACGAGGAGGCGGTGACCCGCCTGGCCCGGCTGGTACGCCCCTTCCTCCTGCGCCGCAAGAAGTCCGACCCCGGCATCGTCCCGGAGCTCCCGCCCAAGACGGAGACCGACCACCCGGTCCCGCTCACCCGCGAACAGGCCGCGCTGTACGAGGCGGTGGTACGGGAGTCCCTGCTGGCCATCGAGACCGCCGACGGGATCGCGCGGCGGGGCTTGGTCCTGAAGCTCCTGGGCGCGCTCAAGCAGATCTGCGACCACCCCGCGCTCTATCTGAAGGAGGAGCCCCGCGGCGACCGGCTCGCCGCCCGCTCCGGCAAACTCGCCCTGCTCGACGAGCTGTTGGACACCCTGCTAGCCGAGGACGGCTCGGCGCTCGTCTTCACGCAGTACGTCGGGATGGCCCGCCTCATCAACGCCCACCTGGCCGCCCGCGCGATCCCGGTCGACCTCCTGCACGGCGGCACGCCGGTGCCGGAGCGGGAGCGCATGGTGGACCGCTTCCAGAGCGGGCAGACCCCCGTCCTCATCCTGTCCCTGAAGGCGGCGGGCACCGGCCTGAACCTCACCCGGGCCGGCCATGTCGTCCACTTCGACCGCTGGTGGAACCCGGCCGTCGAGGAACAGGCCACCGACCGCGCCTACCGCATCGGCCAGACCCAGCCCGTCCAGGTCCACCGCCTGGTCACCGAGGGCACGATCGAGGACCGCATCGCCGAGATGCTTCAGTCCAAGCGCGCGCTCGCCGACGCCATCCTCGGCTCCGGCGAGGCGGCCCTGACGGAACTGACCGACCGGGAGCTGTCCGACCTGGTGTCCCTGCGGAGGCCGTCATGACGGACCGCCCCGCCGACGCCGCCCGCCGCGCCCTACGAGCGGCCCGGGAACGGACCACGGACGCACGGGAGCACACGACCGACGATCCGACGACGCCCCTTGACGGGGCGCCGGGCGCGGGGGAGCCGCCTGAGGAAGGGCGGGGGTTGGGGTCGGCGGGGGCTGTGGAGGCGCAGGCCGGGGCACGGCGGTTGGGGCCGGGCGGGGCTGGAGAGACGCACACCGGGCTGGGGTCCGGAGGGTCTGTCGGGTCGGAGGCCGGGGCGTGGCAGTTGGGGGCCGGAGGGTCTGGAGAGGCGGGGCCCGGGGCTCGGCGGTCGGCACCGGGTAGGGCTGGAGAAGCAGTGGCCGGGGCGCGGCAGTTGGGGTCGGCGGGAGCCGTGGAGGCAGGGGTCCGGGCTCGGCCGTCGGGGCCCGGAAGAGCCGGCGAGGGTGAAGCCACGGTGTCTGTGGGTGAGGCCGGGGCGCCGGGAGATGCGGGTGCCTCCGGAGTCGCGGTGCCCGCAGGGGCGGGCGAAGGGGGAGCCGCGGCGTCCGGTGGCGTCGCGCCGAGGCCCGGTGATGTCGCGCGGGCGGCGCTTCGGTCTGCCGTGTCCGCTCGTCGGGGCGAGGAGCGTGCTCAGCGAGGCGAGGCCGACGGCGGGGACGGCGGCGTTCCCGCCGGGGCGGCGGAGGTTACGGCGGCGGAGGCCGGCGGCCCGTCCGCTCCCCAGGCCCCTTCGGATGTGCGCGATGCGGCCAGGGCCGGCGGGCGTCCCGGTGACGCCGCCCGCGACGCGCTGCGTGCCGCTCGGCAGAAGGCCGCGCAGGCGCGGGAGGAGGCACAGGCGTCCGGGACATCGGTGACCGGCCCCTCGCGTCGGCACCGGCCCGCTGGTCCCACCGACTCCCGGACCCCCGACGATGGCAGAACCGGACAGGTGGACCGCGCGCGGGTGGCCCGTGACGTCAGGGAGTTGCTCGCGAACGGGTTCCGGATGCCCACGACGGCCCACGGCCCGGAAGGGGCACCTGACGCCGACGGTTCGGAGGCGACGCCTGACGCCGACGGTCCGGAGCAGAGTCCCCAGGCCGACGCCCGGGCGGCGACGTCCGCAGCCGACGCCCCGGACGAGAAGCCCGATGCCGACACCCCGGCGCACGAAGGAACCCCTTCCCCCTCAAGCACACCGTCTCTCACACCCGCACTCACCCCCACATCCGCACCCGCACCCGCACCCACACCCACACTCGCATCCGGGTCCGTACCCATCCCCACACCCCCCCCCCCCTCCGCAATCGTCCCCCGCACCATGGCCACCCCCCACCGCGACGGTGAACTCCGGCGTACCTTCCCGGCCCTCCCGCGCCGCGCGTCGCGGGAAGGTGGCGGCTTTGCCGAGACCTGGTGGGGCAATGCCTGGGTCGCCGCGCTGGAGGGCGGCGCGTTGGATGTGAAGCGGCTGGCTCGGGGGCGGGGGTACGCCGAGCGGGGACAGGTGGACGCGATCACCGTGACACCGGGGCTCGTGCTGGCGTACGTGCGGGGCAGCCGCCCGCGCCCGTACCGGGTGCAGGTGCGCCTGCGTACGCTGGGCGACGCCGACTGGGAGCGGTTCCTGGACGCGGCCGCCGACCGGCCCGGACACATCGCCGCCCTGCTCGACAAGGAGCTGCCGCGGTCCCTCGCCGACTGCGGAGTGCCCCTGCTGCCCGGCCCCGGCGACCTCGCACCCCGGTGCAGCTGCCCGGACTCCGGTCACCCCTGCAAGCACGCGGCCGCGCTCTGCTACCAGACGGCACGTCTGCTCGACGCCGATCCCTTCGTACTGCTCCTGCTGCGCGGTCGTGGTGAGCGTGAGCTGCTCGACGCGCTGTCCCGGTTGAGCGCCGCCCGTGCGGCCCGTGCCGCGCGCGAGCAGGGACCGGCGCCGCTCCCCGGCGTCCGCGCGTCCGACGCCTTCGCCCCGCGCCGACTCCCGCCGTTGCCGCCGCCGTTGCCGACGCCCCCGCACCCCGAGCAGCCCCCGGTGTACCCGGCGGCCCCGGGCGGCCCCGACCCCTTCGCCCTGGACCAGCTGGCGACGGACGCCGCCGCCCGCGCCCACGCACTGCTCGGCACCGGACGCGATCCGGTCGGCGAGCTGACACTGTGGCAGGACGCGGTACGGCTCGCCGCGGCCCGCCCCGGTTCCGGCCTGACCGCGGGCACGCGGGCGCTGTACGCCTCGCTCGCCTCCGCCGCCGGCCGCACCCCGGCGGAGCTGGCGCGCGCGGTCGCCGCCTGGCGGCAGGGCGGGCTCGACGGGCTCACAGTGCTCGAAGAGCCGTGGGATCCGCCGGCGGGCCGTTTCGACCGGGCCCGGCCGCTCCTGCTCGCCGCCGACCTCCCGGCGTTCCGTCCCTGGCGCAACCGCCTCACCCACCCCGGCGGCCACGTCCAACTCCGCCTGGGCCGCGAAGGCTTGTGGTACGCCTACGAATCGGAGGCGGGCCAGGACGACTGGTGGCCCCGGGGCACCCCCGACCTGGACCCGGTCGGCGCCCTCACCGGCCTCGGCACACCGGACGACCTCTGAGCGACGGCGACGGCGCCGGCGGCAGCCGACGGCACCGGCACCCGCCCCGGCGCCGTGCGTTGCGCTACAACTGCTCCTGGGCCTGGGCAATCCGCTTCGCGGCCGCCGCTTCCAGACGCGACGCGCGCAGTCGTCGGCTGTCGGCGACCGCCTGTTCCAGGATGTCGATGGCTTCGGGCGTCTGGCCGAGGGCGAGACGGCACTCGGCCTCCGCGATCCGGTTGGCGATCCCCATGAAGGGCAGATTGTGCGACTCGGCCAGCCGGTGGCTCTCGGCGTGCAGACCCAGCGCCGCATCCAGACGGCCCTGGACCCGGGCGATGATGGCGAGGCCACGCAGGGCGGCGCACCTGCCGAGGGGATCGCCGAGTTCCTCGAACGCCTCCAGGGCCGCACGGCCGGCCACGAGGGCGTCATCGGGTCGATCCTGGTGGAGATTCACCATGAGGGAGCACTGCGCGTTGGCCACGGTCCAGCGGCTCCGGTGCGTGCGCCCGAGCTCGACGGCCCGCCGGTAGAACGCGTTCGCGGTCTCCTTGTCGCCCTGGTAGGCGGCCGCTATCCCGCGGCAGATGACGGTCTCCGCGTGCACCACCGCGTCACCGGCGGCCTCGGCGGCCCGTTCCGCCTCGCTCAGCACGGATTCGGCCTCGCCCAGCCGGCTGATCTGCATGAGCGCGCCGCCGAGCATGTAGCCCATCCGCCCTTGACTGCGCTCGTCCCCGCGGACGCGCGCCTCGGTGAGCAACTTGCGGGCGGGCTGGATGATCCGGTCCCACTGGTGCGTCTCCTCCAGGAGCGGATCCAGGGCCAGGACGAGGTCCACCGTCAGCCGCAGACAGCCGTCCACCGCCGAGGCCTGCTCGGCGACCGCGAGCACCGGCTCGATCGAGGCGTTGAGCAAGTGGTTCGCCTGGCGCCGGGACTCCACCGGGAAACCGGGGCTGTCGGTGGCGCTGAGCTGTTCGGCGATCGGGTGCCCGGGCCGGGCGATACGGTACGTGTTACGCGCGGTCGCCAGAAAGTACCCGGTCAGACGCCGCAGCACGGACGAGCGCACCTGCTCCGGGTCCGTCTCCTGGCAGACCTTGCGGGCGAAGGCCCGCAGCAGGTCGTGATACCGGTAGGTGTACGGCGCCGATGACTCCAGAAGGCTGAGGTCGACGAGCCTTTCCAGCACCGACCGGGTGGCGGCTTCGGGCATCTTCAGGGCGACGGCGGCCCAACGCGCGGTCATGTATGGCCCGTCGGGGTGGGCCAGTTGACGGAAGGCCCGCGCCTCGTCGGGGGTGAGCTGGTCGTAGCCGAGCCGAAAGCTGGCCTCCACACCCAGGTTGGGGGTCGCCAGCTGGTTCAGGAAGTTCGCCTCGTCGGTCAGCTGGTCGACCACCGCCGCGAGGGACCAGGACGGCCTGGTGGCGAGCCTGGCCCCGACGATCCGCAGGGCCAGCGGCAGGTGGCCGCACGCCTCGATGAGTGCCGTCGCCGCCTCCGGCTCCGCCAGCATCCGGGCCTCGCCGATCTGGCCGCACAGCAACTCCCGCGACTGGTCGGGCGAGAGCACGTCGAGGTGCACCCGGATGCCGGCTTCGAGGTCGGCGAGCCGGTTGCGGCTGGTGACCAGGGTCGCGCAGCCCGCGGAGCCGGGCAGCAGGTGCTGGAGCTGCGCGGTGTCACGGGCGTCGTCCAGGACGACCAGCACCCGGCGTTCGGCGAGCAGGGAGCGGTAGAGGGCCGCGCGTTCCTCCAGCGCGAAGGGGATGGCGTCCGTGGGTGCCCCGAGGGCCCGCAGGAGGGTGTCGAGCACATTGCTCGGCTCGGCCGGGGTCGTCTGCGAGCCGGACAGCCGGGCGTACAACTGGCCGTCGGGGAAGTGACCACGCACCAGGTGACCCACATGGATGGTGAAGGCCGACTTGCCCAGTCCGCCCATGCCGGTCGTGGCGCCGACCACCGCGCAGGACGTGGCGCCCGTCGTGAGGGCGGCGGTGAGGTGGGCGATCTCGCGGCGCCGGCCGACGTAGTGCAGGACATCTGCGGGCAGTTGGGAGGGGGCCGGCAGGGCCGTGTACCGGGCGGGGGCGCCCCCGAGCCGGGCGTCGGCGCGCAGGATGCGCTGATGCAGCTCGTCGATGGCCGGGCCGGGAGATATCCCGAGCTCGTCCCTCAGCCGGTGCATGACATCGGCGTACACGGTGAGCGCCTCGGCCTGCCGGCCGGCGCGGTAGAGCGCCAGCATGAGCAGTTCGTGCAGGCGCTCGCGCAGCGGATGCCGGCGTGCGAAACCCGTCAGCTCGCCGATGACGTCGGTCGGCAGGGGATCGGCGGTCCGCATCGCCTGCTCGGCCCAGAGCTCGCAGGCGCGCAGCCGGGACTCGTCGAGACGGGCGGCGAGCGAGTCCCGCAGAGGCGTGTCGGGCAGTCCGTCGAGGGCGCGGCCGCGCCACAGGTCGAGGGCGTGCCGGAGCCTCGCCGTGGCGTGCTCGTCGGGGACCTGGGCCCCGCCCTCGGCGCTGTGCACCAGGGCGTCGAAGACCCGGCTGTCCACCGTGTCGGGGTCGCCGGTGAGCTGGTAGCCCGAGGTGTGGGTGGTGATCGCGAGAGGGAGACCGGCCAGGCTCTTGCGCAGGGCCGCGACATGTCCCTGGAGGGCCGGCTTCGTGTGCTCGGGGGGCTGCTCACCCCACAGGAGCTCGCAGAACCGCTCCACGGGAACGACCCGGCCGAGTTCCAGTGCCAGCAGTGCCAGTACGGCCTTGCGTTGCGGACCCGCCACGTCGACCGTGCGTCCCGCGTCGTCGCGAAGCTCCACGGGGCCGAGGAGGGCGATACGAAGCGGGCTGTTCTGGTTCACCCGGACAGTCAGCCCGAGTGCCTCGTCCTCGCGCAAGCCGGACGTCCGCTAGATCACCAATGCCGGAATAGAGCGGGCCGGTTCGGTCCGGTCGCGTGTGACGCGTCGAACTCCGCGCCCCTGATCCGGCGTTCTCCATGACGGCGGGGGTTACGAGGCTCCACGGCTCAGGGTCTCGTAACCGCCGCGTCGACGCGCTCCGCCGGTGCTCATCGTCCGCCAAGGATCCGCTGTGCGGCGCCTTGGCGGATCCTTGGCGGTTTCTTGGCGACGCCCGCCACTCTCCCGTACGGAACCGGGGCGGCCCTGGGTCGCGAACGGCCCGGAGCCGTCATGGCCGGTTCCCGGCGACCACGTTCGCAAGACGGCAAGACAGCCAGACCGGCATGACAGCCAGACCGGCAGCACAGCAAGACCAGGGAGTGTCCGATGTCCGTCCCAAGAGCCACCCTCGACCGGGAGTCGCTCGCCGAACTGCACCGACTGTACGAGGGGCGGTTGCTGCGCGTCGTCGCCCGGCTGACCGGCGATTTCGGCAGAGCCGAGGACATCGTGCAGGAGACGTTCCTGCGGGCCTGGCAGCACCCCCGGGCGTTCGCGGGCGGCGCGGACGCCGCACTGCCCTGGCTGCTGACCGTGGCGAGGCGCCTGACGATCGACCACCACCGGATGCTGTCCCGCCGCGCTCAGGAGGTCGACAGCGAGGGGTCGGTCGAACCCGGCGTCCCGCCCGTGGATCCCTACGACAACGTGCTGCGGGCCTGGGACGTCGCGCGGGTCATGGCCTGCCTGCCGGACCACCACCGGGAGGTGCTGGTCGAGCTGTACTTCGAGGACCGCACCGCCGCCGAGGTCGCGACCCGCATGGGGGTTCCCGTGGGCACGGTGAAGTCCCGCAGCCACTACGCGATGCGCACGCTCCGGCCGATCCTCGTACGACGCGGCCTCGTGCCGCGGTGCGCCTGAAGCGCGGTGGAGACAACCGTGTTGGCCATGGTCACGAAGAACGCCCTGATCGCACTGATCGCCGCCGGCGCGGCGATGCTCCTGCCCTTGCACCGGCATCCGCCGCACAGCACTGAGCGGCAGGACCAGTGCACCTCCATGCGCGTCGAGCCGCAGGACCCTGCCGTTCCCCCCTACGGCAGCGGGACGGCCGATCCCCACACCCTGCCCGTCATCAGCTGGTGCGCGGACGACACCTCGGCGTGGCCGGCCCGCTGAGACATCACCCCGCGGCGAGTCGCTCGTAACAGTCGTAGTTGCGCTGAGCGACGATCTTGCCGTCGCGGAACTCCAGGAACGCCGCGATGTGAGCGCGCAGTACGTGGCCCGCGCGCAGCTCGCCGAAGGGGACGGCCAGTGTGCCGGACCACTTGACCTCCAGGGCGACCTGGCTGCCGGAGGCCACCGCGTTGACGACTTCGTAGTGCTGGTCGCGGAGCAGCGTGCGGGCCTGTCGCGAGGCGGCCAGGATGTCGGCGAGGCCGCGGACGGTGCCGTCGGGGAACAGGATGTTGGGCAGCTGGGCGTGGACGGTGTCCGCGTGCAGGAACTGCGCGAGCTCTTCCGGCGGGGCCAGTCGACCCACGGCTTCGTGGTAGCGGACGGCCGTCCGGACGTCGGGGTGCTGTGCGATCTCCACCATATGCACAACCATAGTTGCACAACCTGGGTTGTCAAATAGAGACTGGAGTCATGCATCAGCCGCTCGACCCCCGCGATCTGGACACGGGCAGCCTCGCCCTGTTCGTCGGCTTCGCCGCCACCGACGCCGTGCAGGCGGAACTCGCCTCCCAGGGCTTCGGTGACCTGCGGATGTCCCATGGGTACGTGTTCCAGCACCTCATCGACGCCCAGCCCACCATCAGCGACCTCGCGCAGAAGCTCGGCATGACCCAGCAGGGCGCCTCCAAGGCGATCGCGGAACTGGAGCGCCTCGGCTACACCGAACGCCTTCCGGACCCGCACGACGCCCGCATCCGGCGCGTCGCGTTCACTCGGCGCGGGCGGGAAGCCGTGACCGCCGCCCGCCAGGCCCGGGAACGGCTCGAAGCGCGTCTGCGGGAACGCTTCGGCGCCACGGCGTTCGACGCCGGCCGTGCCCTGCTCGTCGATCTCCTCGACGAACTCGGCGGCACCCCGGCCGTCCGGCGCCGCGCCGTACGGCCCCCGCAGTGAGACCCCGGACGGCGGTGCGTGCAGCCGGTAGGTGAAGCCGGGCACGGAGGATCTTCGCGAGGCCGCCACAACCTGGGACGCCCTGCGCGGGTTCCGACCCCCGCACGTGAGAATTCGTGCGATGTGAGAGCGTGCAGGGCGTGAGTGAGACACCGACGAACACACTGCAATACCGCCTGGACGGGCCAGAAGACGCACCTGTCCTGATCCTGGGTCCCTCACTCGGAACGACCTGGCACATGTGGGACCGGCAGGTGCCGGAACTGGCCCAGCAGTTTCGGGTCTTCCGGTTCGACCTGCCCGGACACGGCGGTGCCCCCGCGTACCCGGCCGGCTCCGTCGCCGAGTTGACCGCCCGGCTGCTGGCCACGCTCGACGCGCTCGGCGTGCAGCGGTTCGGCTACGCGGGCTGCGCGCTCGGCGGGGCGGTCGGCATCGAGCTGGCCCTGCGCTGCCCGGAGCGGGTCGCCTCGCTCGCGCTGGTCGCCGCCTCGCCCCGGTTCGGCAGCGCCGACGAGTTCCGGCAGCGCGGGGTGATCGTACGGACCAACGGCCTGGACCCGATCGCCCGGACCTCGCCCGACCGCTGGTTCACCGGCGGTTTCGCGGCCGCGCAGCCGGCGATCACCGAGTGGGCCGTGCAGATGGTGCGCACCACCGACCCCGGCTGCTACATCGCCGCCTGCGAGGCCCTGGCCGGTTTCGACGCGCGGGCCGAGCTGGGCCGGATCGGCGTGCCGACGCTGGTCCTGGTGGGTTCGGACGACCAGGTCACCGGCCCGGCCGAGGCCCGCACCCTGGTCGCCGGCATCCCGGACGCCCGGCTGGCCGTCGTCCCCGGCGCCTCCCACCTGGTGCCGGTGGAGCAGCCCGCGGCCGTCACCGACCTGTTGGTCCGGCACTTCTCCACCGCCTGGCAGCCCGCCGTCGAATCCGCCACCGGCCAGCTGGCTGTCGTCCCGGCGGCCCCGGTCAGGCCGGTGCCGGCCGTCGCACCGGTGGCCGGGCCCATCGCCGAGATCGCCCCGGCCGTCGTACCCCTGCAGCCGTCGGCACGGTCCGACACCTACGACACCGGGCTCAAGATCCGCCGCGAGGTGCTCGGCGACGCGCACGTCGACCGGGCGCTGGCGCTGGCCGACGACTTCTCGGGGGACTTCCAGGAGTTCATCACCCGCTACGCGTGGGGCGAGATCTGGGACCGGCCCGGCCTCGACCGGCGTTCGCGCAGCTGCGTCACGCTCACCGCGCTGGTCGCCGGCGGCCACCTGGAGGAGCTCGCCTTCCACACCCGGGCCGCCCTGCGCAACGGGCTGACCCCGGGCGAGATCAAGGAAGTGCTGCTGCAGGCGGCGGTCTACTGCGGGGTACCGGCGGCGAACAGCGCGTTCCGGGTGGCGCAGCAGGTCATCCACGAGGAGACCACTCCGGAGGAGTGAGCACCCGCTCCGGGCCGGGGGCAGGATGGGTGCCATGAAGCTCACGAAGAAGTCCCACGCGTGTGTCCGTCTGGAGAAGGACGGGCGCACGCTCGTCCTCGACCCCGGAGGGTTCAGCGAGCCGGACGCCGCGGTCGGCGCGGACGCCGTCCTGGTCACGCACGAGCACCCGGACCACTTCGACGAGGGGCGGCTGCGGGCCGCCATGGAGGCCGACCCGGCGGCCGAGATCTGGACGCTGAAGTCGGTGGCCGACCGGATCGCGGCCGCCTTCCCGGGCCGGGTGCACACGGTCGGCCACGGCGACACCTTCACCGCGGCCGGCTTCGACGTCCAGGTCCACGGCGAGCTGCACGCGGTGATCCACCCGGACATCCCGCGCATCACCAACGTCGGCTACCTGATCGACGGCGGCCGCGTCTTCCACCCCGGCGACGCGCTGACCGTCCCCGACCGGCCGGTGGAGACGCTGATGCTGCCGGTGATGGCCCCATGGAGCAAGATCTCGGAGGTCATCGACTACGTGCGCGAGGTCAAGCCGCAGCGCGCCTACGACATCCACGACGCCCTGCTCACCGACCTCGCCCGCCCGATCTACGACCGCCAGATCGGCGCCCTGGGCGGCTCGGAGCACCTCAGGCTGGCTCCGGGGGAGTCGGCGGACGTCTGAGCCCCCACGGCGGGCGGGAGGGCGTTGTCGGTCCCGCCCGGTAGGTTGTCAGGCATGCGCATCGCGACCTGGAACGTGAACTCGATCACCGCTCGCCTGCCGAGGCTGCTGGCCTGGCTGGAGAGCAGCGGCACCGACGTGCTCTGTCTCCAGGAGGCCAAGCTCGCCGAGGAGCAGTTCCCGCTCGACCAGCTGCGCGAACTGGGTTATGAGGCGGCGGTGAACGCGACCGGCCGGTGGAACGGCGTGGCGGTGCTCTCCCGCGTGGGCCTCGCGGACGTCGTCAAGGGCCTGCCCGGTGACCCCGGGTACGAGGGCGTCGTGGAGCCCCGCGCCATCTCGGCGACCTGCGGCCCGGTCCGCGTCTGGTCGGTGTACGTGCCCAACGGCCGCGAGGTGGACCACCCGCACTACGCCTACAAGCTCCAGTGGTTCGAGGCCCTGAAGGCGGCCGTGGCCGGTGACGCGGCGGGCGGCCGCCCGTTCGCGGTCCTCGGCGACTACAACGTGGCGCCGACCGACGACGACGTCTACGACCGGGCCGCCTTCGAGGGCGCCACCCACGTCACCCCCGCCGAGCGCGCCGCCCTGGTCTCGCTGCGTGAGGCGGGCCTGTCCGACGTCGTCCCACGCCCCCTCAAGTACGAGCACCCGTTCACGTACTGGGACTACCGCCAGCTCTGCTTCCCCAAGAACCGCGGCATGCGCATCGACCTGGTCTACGGCAACGAGCCGTTCGCCAAGGCGGTCAAGGACGCCTACGTCGACCGCGAGGAGCGCAAGGGCAAGGGCGCCTCGGACCACGCGCCGGTCGTGGTCGACCTGGAGGTGTAGAAAGCCGCCGCCCGGCCGCGACACCAGCTCCCGCCCTGTGGTGCGCGCGGCGGTCCGAATGCCACGCTGGGCGTATGAACATCCCTTTTCTGGGCCACAGGCACGACAAGAACCGTCACGCGGTGCTGTCCGCCGACCCCGAGGGTGTCGCGGAGCTCCTGTCCGAGTGCGAGCTGCTCCGCTCCCACGCGTCCCGGGAGGGGGTCCGGCTGGACGACTCGACGGCCTCCCTGGAGGCGCTCGACCAGTTGGTGCCGCGCTGGCGCGACGACGAGGAGATCCTGCCCCGGCTGGGCAACGACGCCGGCCTGTACCTGGGTACGGTCATCGTGCGCACGGTGTCCGGAGCGGGCTGGGACTTCCGGTCCGACGGGCAGCCCGTCGTACGGCTCGCGTCCGGCCGTGAGTTCGATGTCGTCGCCGCCGGCCGCGCGTGGGCGGCCAGCGGGGTGCCCGAGCTCTCGCAGCTCTACGCCGAGGTGGCAGAGGCGTAAAGGCAAGATAAATACGGCTTATGCCCGAAAGGTGCGTGTCGTACATTAAGTCCGGTTCTGTCCGGATAGTTTGCGGCAACCACGACACAGCTGAGAGTGAGTAGGGCTGCGCATGGCCGTCGATCCTCTGATCGAACCGCGTGACATCGACCAGTACGTCGCAGAGCCCGGGCGCTCGACCGCCCGACCCGGCCCCGGACGAAGGGACTTGTGGCGCAGGCCGTACGGACGGTGCACCGCACCGGGACGCTGATCGCGAGAACCTCGACTACGATGTGCCCTTCATCCCTGTGGTGAGGACGGAGCCACCGAACCGCGCCGGGATGAGCGTGCTGCTCCCCGCGGCCGAACCGGGGTGCCGCTGCCGGGTGGGGAGCCCCCCACGGCCACGGGACCGCAGGGGGCAAGCAGTTCACAGGGCCAGGCCCGCCCGGCGGCAGCCGGAGATCACTGCTCGCGCAGCGGAACGTCCACGTAGGACGGGTCGTTGGCCGGCGAGGAGAAGGTCAGCTGCGCGCCGGACGGGTTGTGCTCGATGTAGAGCGGGTCGACCGTGTCCACCACCAGGGCGAGCCGGTGCCCGGCCGGGACGTCGTAGGCCGTGGAGAACAAGTCCAGGTCCACGTCGAACGCCTGGCCGGGTGTCCGGTCGTACCAGGTGTACGGCGCGTTGGTGACCAGCTTGCCGAGGCCGAGCGGCCCCACGTCGTACAGGTACGCGACGAGGGTGCCGCTGTCCTTGGTCGGGGTGAGCGTCGTGTGCAACCGGGCGGTGCCGCGCACCTGTTGGGTGCCGGCGTACCGCTCCGACTGCCAGACCGCGGCCCAACGGCGGGGCAGCAGCGGGATCGAGGCGATCGGCGGGAGCTGGGCGATCTGGTCCAGGATGCTGGACAGGAAGATGACGCCGCCGTCCGCGCCCGAGTCGACATTCGCATGGATCGTGGTGGAGCCCGCCAGGGCGAGCTTGCGACGGGTGGCGCCCACCGACTTCCAGTCCGGGTAGCCCTCGTAGCCGCCGGAGGTACGGGACTTGAGCTGCACCGGCTGCTCACGGTCGATGTCGTTGTCGACGCCCTTGAGGTAGTGGTCGAGCCACCGCTCGGTGTCGGTCCACACGTCGTTGGGCAGTCCGAACAGGCCGGTGATCTCGGCGGTGGCGTGGTCGCCGGGGCGGAACTCCAGCCGCTTCGGGACCGTCAGCTTCTCGTAGAAGTCGGCGTACTGGTTGGCCGGGAAGATGGTGTCGCCCCAGGCGTTGGCGAGCAGGAGCGCCGGGTTGTTCTGGTTGAGCTGGTCGACGTACGTCCCGACAGAGCGTTTCTTCCCCCACTCGACGAGTTCCTGCTCCTTGCTCAGGTTGGAGGCGTAGAAGTCGTCGAAGACCTGCCGGACTTCGGGGCCCTCGCGGCCGGTGACGGTTCCGGCGCCGTCCAGCATGGCCGCCGCCTGGACGTGCTGGGTGCGGCCGGAGTAGATGGAACCGATCAGGTCGGCCCAGCCGCTGAGCGCGGCGACCGCCTTGATGCGCGGGTCGTGGGCGGCGGCGAGCAGGCTGATGCCGGCGCCGTAGGAGACCCCGGCCATGCCGATGTGCCGCGAGTCGGCCGGTGTGTTGGCCAGCGCCCAGTCGATGACCTTGGAGGCGTCCGCTATGTCGGGCGGACCCGCCACTTCTATCTGGCCGCCGGACTGCCAGAAACCGCGCACGTTGTACGTGAGCACGATGTAGCCGGCGTCGGCGAGCTTCTGTGCCTGCGCGAGGTACTCGACCTGGGGCAGGCCCCAGCTCGTGGGCAGCACGATGAGCGGGTAGCGGTGCGAGGCGTCGGCTCCGGCCGGGGTGATGACGTTCGCCTTGAGGACCGTGCCGCCGTCGCCGGTGATGTCGACGAAGCGGACGGAGCCGACGGCCTGGGCCGCCGGGGCCAGGCCGACTACGGTTCCGGCGATCAGAGCCGCCGAGACGGCTCCCGCGGCAGCGGTGCGCAAGGTGGTGCGACCGTGTCCCATGGGGTCACTCCTCACTCGTGTCAGTGCAAAGTGACCCGACGGTAACCGCCGCCCCTTACCGCAAGTAACCCGTCGGTAAGTTACGTGCCGGTAAAGTTTGTTGGGCGGTACCGGCCCTTACGAGGCCCGGTGGGAGGCCCGCGTGGTCTCCACCGCGGGCAGCGGCGCCTGCGCGGCCCGCGTCACGTCCGCGACCAGCTCGACGACGTCCGGCCCGTACGCCTGCGAGTTGACCACCTTCAGCAGCAGGACGAACGTGCCGCTGCCGTGCTTGCGGGCCAGCCGCTCGTGGTTGCGGGCCAGGTAGCGGGTCGCCGCCTGGTTGGTGATGGCGCGCTGCCCGCAGAAGAGGAACACCGGCCGTGCGTCACGGCGTTCGCCGGCGGTGAGGCGGGCCAGCAGGACGTACTCCGTGACGCCCGCCTCCAGGCGGTAGCGCTCGCTGCCGATCTGGAAGGCGCCGCGGTCCGGGCCCGGTTCCGGGTCTATGTTGACCCGCACGCCCGGCAGCATCGCCGACATGTGGGCCAGCATCCGGCGGTTCGACCCGGGACCGCCCACACAGAACTCGGTGCGGTCGCCGAAGCTCTGCTGGACGTTGTCCTGGGTCGCCATCTGCAGATGCGCCCCGCAGTCCTTGATCAGCGCGGCGAGCTCCAGGAGGGCGAACACGTCGAAACGGTGGACCGCGGGCTCGGAGGTGGCGGGGTCGCGGTTGACGACGAGCAGTGATTCCGAGTTCTCCGGAAGCCCCAGGAACGCCTGTTTGCGCCGCAGCTTCCGCTTCCACAGGTAGGTGCGGGTCAGCCAGCCGAGCGCGGCACTGATGCCGGCGGCCACCACGCCGAGGACGATATTGCGCACGTCGTCATTCATGGGCGCGCATGGTAGCGGGCCCACGTGACCTGTACGTACCCGTGTTCGACATGTGAATCTGGTAGGAGGGCAGTGGGAAGGGGCTGTCGGGCCCCCGGCAATCTGGCTACGCTGCGCGGACGGTCTGGGCGGGCGCCGTTGCACAGGCGCACCGCTCCATCAAGGCTGCCTGGAGGTGCGGATGCGTCGCTCTGTCACACGGAAACTGGCGGTCCTGGCGGTCTCGGCCGCCGTGGTGTCGGTCGGGGCCGCGGCCCCACCCGGCTCGACGAGCGGCACCGCCGCGAAGGTTCCGGTGGCCGTCGGCTACGGCGGCGCGGTCGCCAGCGTCGACGCGGACGCCTCCGCCGCCGGCATCGAGGTCCTGCGCAAGGGCGGCAACGCCGTCGACGCCGCCGTCGCCACGGCCGCAGCGCTCGGCGTCACCGAGCCCTACTCCTCCGGCATCGGCGGAGGCGGCTACTTCGTCTACTACGACGCCCGGTCCCGTACGGTCCACACCCTCGACGGACGCGAGACCGCGCCGCAGAGCGCCGGCACCGACCTCTTCCTGGAGAACGGCAAGCCCCTCGCCTTCGCCGACGCCGTCAGCAGCGGCCTGAGCGTCGGCACCCCGGGCACGCCCGCCACCTGGCAGCGGGCCTTGGACGAGTGGGGCAGCCGCAACCTCCGTACGGTCCTCGGGCCCGCCGAGCGGATCGCCCGGGACGGGTTCACCGTGGACGACACCTTCCGCTCCCAGACCGCCGCCAACGAGGCGCGCTTCCGCTCCTTCCCGGACACCGCCCGGCTGTTCCTGCCCGGCGGCCGGCTCCCGGTGGTCGGCTCCACCTTCAAGAACCCCGATCTCGCCCGCACCTACGAGGAGTTGGGCCGCAAGGGCACCGGCGCGATCTACCACGGCGACCTCGGCGAGGACATCGTCGACACCGTGAACGACCCGCCCGTGGACCCGGGTTCCGGCTGGAACGCCCGCCCCGGCAAGCTCACCACCGCCGACCTCCGGGACTACCGCGCCAAGCTCCAGGCACCCACGAGAACCTCGTACCGAGGACTGAAGGTCTACTCGATCGCGCCCTCCTCCTCGGGCGGCACCACGGTCGGCGAGGCCCTCAACATCCTGGAGAACACCGACCTTTCGAAGGCCTCCGAGACGCAGTACCTGCACCACTTCATCGAGGCGAGCCGCATCGCCTTCGCGGACCGCGGGCGCTGGGTCGGCGACCCCGCCTTCGAGGACGTACCGACCAAGGACCTGCTCGCGCAGCGGTACGCCGACACACGGGCCTGCCTGATCAAGGACGACGCGGTGCTCACCAGCCCGCTGGCGCCCGGGGATCCGCGGCGTCCGGTGTCGTGCGCGACGGGCGGGACGGCGGCCCCGACGACGTACGAGGGCGAGAACACCACGCATCTCACGGTCGCCGACAAGTGGGGCGACGTCGTCTCCTACACCCTGACCATCGAGCAGACCGGCGGCAGCGCGATCACCGTCCCCGGCCGGGGCTTCCTGCTCAACAACGAGTTGACCGACTTCTCCTTCGCCCCGGCCAACCCGGCCGTGCACGACCCGAACCTGCCCGGGCCCGGCAAGCGGCCGCGCTCCTCGATCTCGCCGACCATCGTGCTGGACCGGCACGACCGGCCGGTGGTGGCGGTGGGTTCGCCCGGCGGCGCGACCATCATCACCACGGTGCTGCAGGTCCTGACCGAGTTCGTCGACCGGCATCTGCCGCTGGTCGACGCGATCGCCGCACCGCGCGCCAGCCAGCGCAACGCGGCCCAGACCGAACTCGAACCGGGCCTCTACAACAGCGACCTGAGGACGCGGCTGGAGGCCATCGGTCACGGTTTCAAGCCGAACCCGGAGATCGGTGCCGCGACCGGCGTCCAGCGACTGCCGAACGGCAAGTGGCTGGCCGCGGCCGAGACGGTGCGCCGCGGCGGCGGCTCGGCCCAGGTGGTGGTCCCGGCGCCGTAGAACGGGCTTCGTCGCAGGGCGGGCGGTGACGCGGTGAGCGAGTGGCGCCGCGTCACTGCCCGGGGCCGGACGGCGGCTCCGGGGTCTCGCCCCCGGGTCCGCCCTTCCCTGCGTCCGGCGCGGTGCCGCTCGCCTCGGTCACCGGCACGCCCTCGCTCGGCCGCGGTGCCTTGGCGGGGAACACGAGGTTTCCGTCCGCCACGTCCACGGTCACCTCGCTGCCCTCGCCGATGCGGCCGTCGAGGAGCAGCCGGGACAGCTGGTTGTCGATCTCGCGCTGGATGGTGCGGCGCAGCGGGCGGGCGCCGTACTCCGGCTGGTAGCCGCGGTCGGCGAGCCAGCCGACGGCCGCGTCGGTGAACCGGACGTCGATGCCCTGGGCGTGCACCAGCCGACGGGTCCGCTCCAGCAGCAGGTCCGTGATCTGCCGCAGTTGCTCGACGGTGAGCTGGCGGAAGACGACGATCTCGTCGATGCGGTTGAGGAACTCCGGCCGGAAGTGCTCGCGCAGCGGCCGCAGGATCCGTTCGCGCCGCGCCTCCTCGTCGGCCTCGTCGCCCCCGGGCCCGAACCCGATCCCGGCCCCACGCCGGGTGATCACCTCGGAGCCGAGGTTGCTGGTCATCACGATGACCGTGTTGGTGAAGTCCACCGTGCGGCCCTGCGAGTCGGTCAGCCGTCCGTCGTCCAGCACCTGCAGCAGGATGTTGAAGACGTCCGGGTGCGCCTTCTCGACCTCGTCGAGCAGGAGCAGCGAGTACGGGTGCCGGCGCACCACCTCGGTGAGCTGACCGGCCTCCTCGTGCCCGACGTACCCGGGCGGGGCGCCGACCAGCCGGGAGACGGTGTGCCGCTCCTGGTACTCGCTCATGTCCAGGCGGACCATCCGGTCCTCGCTGCCGAACAGCACCTCGGCGAGCGCGCGGGCCAGCTCGGTCTTGCCGACGCCGGTCGGACCGAGGAACAGGAAGCTGCCGATCGGCCGGTCCGGGCTCGCGAGCCCGGCGCGGGAGCGCATCACGGCCTCCGCCACGGCGCCGACCGCCGCCTCCTGCCCGATCACCCGCTGGTGCAGGTGCTCCTCCAGGCCGAGCAGGCGCTCCTTCTCCTCCTGGGTCAGGCGGCTGACCGGGACGCCGGTCAGCCGGGACACCACCTCGGCGACGGCCTCCGCCGTCACCTCCAGGTCCTGCCCCTCGTCGGCCTTGTCGTCGCCCGAGGTCTCCGTGATCCGCTGCTTCAGCCCGGCGATCCGGTCGCGCAGCTGCGTGGCCTGCTCGTACTGCTCGTCCGCGACGGCCTGGTCCTTGTCCCGGGTGAGCTGCTCGACCTCGCGCTCCATGGCGCGCACGTCGGTGCCCTTCGTCCGGGCGCCCAGGCGTACGCGCGCGCCCGCCTGGTCGATGAGGTCGATGGCCTTGTCCGGCAGCCGCCGGTCGGTGAGGTACCGGTCGGACAGCTCCACGGCGGCCACCAGGGCCTCGTCGGTGTAGCGGACCTGGTGGTGGGCCTCGTAGCGGTCGCGCAGGCCGCGCAGGATCTCGATCGCGTCCGGGACCGTCGGCTCGGGCACCAGGATCGGCTGGAACCGCCGGGCGAGCGCCGCGTCCTTCTCGATCCGGCGGAACTCCTCCAGCGTGGTCGCGCCCACGATGTGCAGCTCGCCGCGGGCCAGGGCGGGCTTGAGGATGTTGCCCGCGTCCATCGAACCGCCCTCGCCACCCCCGCCGGCGCCGACCACGGTGTGCAGCTCGTCGATGAAGACGATCAGCTGGTCGGAGTGGGCCCGGATCTCGCTCACGATGTTGTTCAGCCGCTCCTCGAAGTCGCCCCGGAAGCGGGTGCCGGCCACCACGCCGGGCAGGTCGAGGGCGACGACACGGCGGCCGGTGAGGATGTCGGGCACGTCCCCGTCGGCGATCCGCTCGGCGAGCCCCTCCACGATCGCGGTCTTGCCGACGCCCGCGTCACCGATCAGTACCGGGTTGTTCTTGCCGCGCCGGGACAGCACCTCGATGGTCTGCTCGATCACGTCGTCCCGCCCGATGACCGGATCGACGCGGCCCTCCCGGGCCAGCTCGGTCAGATCGCGGCCGTACTTGTCCAGGGTCGGGGTCGAGGTGGGCCGCTGCCGTTCGGTCCCGGTGCGGATCCGGTCGGCCTCCGCCGTCTCGGGGGGCATCCCGCCCGCCGCGAAATGGGCGGCGCTCAGGATGTGCCCGGCGGCCGAGTCCGGGTTCGCGGCGAGGGCGCTGAGCACGTGCTCCGGGCCGATGTATCCGGCGCCGCTCGCCCGGGCCAGGTCGTGCGCGTCGAGGAGGGCGCGCTTGACGGCCGGGGTCAGGGCCAGCGAGGTGGGCGGCGGGGCCTTGTCCGGCGGGTGCTGCACCGGGCCGGACCGGGCGTCGATCTCCGACGCCAGGGAGTCCGGGTCCGCGCCCGCGCGGCTGAGCAGGCTCCGGGTGGGCTCGGCGGCGAGCGCCGCGCGCAGCAGGTGCTGGGTGTCCAGGTCCCGGCTGCCGTGTTCGGCGGCGTACTGGGCCGCGCCCCGCACGAGTTCCCTGGCGGGCTGGCTCAGCAGCCGGCCCATGTCGATCGGGCGGGGTCCCTGCTGGGGGCCGCCCGCGCCGAAGAAGCGGGACAGGAATTCACCGAAGGGGTCGGGAGGGTAGCCGTTGGTCATGGCGTTCCGTTCCTTTGGTGCGTGTTCATAACACCTTGGCACGGATGGCCGCGCCTGGCACGCGCGGGGAGCGGCCGCCGTTCGGGAGCTCGTACGGATACGGCGGCCACGGTGCGCGGGGACCGGTCGCGCGGTTCCCCGCGCCCCTACGGCTCAGTGCCGTGCCGTGAGGATCCGGGGGCCCTCGTCGGTGATCGCCACCGTGTGCTCCACGTGTGCCGCGCGGGAGCCGTCCGTCGTGCGCAGGGTCCAGCCGTCCGGCGCCGCGTAGTAGCCGTCCTCGCCGCCGGCGGTCAGCATCGGCTCGATCGCGAGGACCATGCCGTGGCGCAGCGGGAGGCCGCGGCCCGGCCGGCCCTCGTTCGGTACGCCGGGGTCCTCGTGCATGTGGCGGCCGATCCCGTGGCCGCCGAAGCCGTCCGGGATGCCGTATCCGGCCGCCCGGCACACGGAGCCGACGGCGTGCGCGATGTCGCCGATGCGGTTGCCGACGACGGCCGCCTCGATGCCCGCGGCCAGGGCCCGCTCGGCGGTCTCGATCAGGTGCACGTCCGCCGGGCGCGGCCGACCCACCGTGAAGCTGATCGCCGAGTCGCCGACCCAGCCGTCCAGTTCGGCGCCGCAGTCGATGGAGACCAGGTCGCCGTCGCGCAGTCGGTAGCGGTCGGGGATGCCGTGCACGATCGCGTCGTTGACGGAGGCGCAGACGACCGCGGGGAAGGGGGTGGGCGCGAAGGAGGGGCGGTAGCCCAGGAAGGGCGAGGTGGCGCCCGCCTCGTCCAGTACCCGGCGCGCCACCGCGTCCAGTTCCAGCAGGGAGACACCGACGCGCGCGGCCTGCCGTACGGCCGTCAGGGCGCGGCCGACGACCTGGCCCGCGGCGTGCATCGCGTCGAGGGACGTGTTCGACTTCAGTTCCACCATGCCAATTACTATACCGGTATTAGAATGGTGGCATGGTACGCACCCCACTCACCCCCGAAGAGCGCGAACGCGGCGAACGGCTCGGGCAGTTGCTGCGCGAGGCACGCGGCGGCCGGAGCATGGCGGACGTCGCGGCGGAGGCGGGGATCTCCGCGGAGACGCTCCGCAAGATCGAGACGGGGCGTGCGCCGACCCCGGCGTTCTTCACCGTCGCCGCGCTGGCCCGCGCCCTCGGGCTGTCCATGGACGAGCTGGTGGGGCGGTGCGTCCTGCTGAAGGCGTGAGCGCCGAAGGCCCGAGCGCGGGCCGAAGGTTCGGGCCCGTTCGGCCGCGTGTCGCCGTCGCGCTGAAAACTCCCCGTAGCCGGTTCGTAACACGACTGGTGTTTTCTACGGAACCGGAGTGCTCCGGTCTGGCGGGAGTTGGGCAATGGCAGCGGATCAACTCCCGGACGAGGTGCGGGAGTTCGTGGACTACCTGGACGGCCTTCTGGCGCGCCTGAATCCCGACGGCGGATGGTGCGCGGTGTTCTGGCGGCGGGATCCGGAGGGCATGCGGGCCTGCCTCGACGGGCGCGAGGTCCCGCCGTGGGACGTCGTGGAGGCCCTGCTGCTGGACCTCGCCGCCGACTACGGTGCCGCGGTCTTCGGGCCGGAGCGGGAACGCGCCCGCGCGCTGCACTCGGCCGCGCTGACCGCGTACGACGACCGGCCCGACGGACGCCACGCCCTCGGGGACCGGCTCGACGTCATGCTCCGCGAACGGCGCTACGCGGCCGAACGGCACGCCGAACTGGGGCGTTTACTGGCCGCCGCCACCACCCGCGAGGAGGCCGACGCCCTCCACGTCGACCTGGCCTGGGCCCAGGACGACCACGAACGCGCCACGGCCCGCTGCGCGGAACTCCGCGACCGCATGACCGACTGGGACGACCGCGAGGCCGAGCACCGAGCCCGCCAGGCCCGAACCGGAGCCCCTGCGCCCGGCGGATACGGCCGCGGACCGCACGGCGCCGGACTCGGTGCCGCTGACCCGCGGCGAGTCGCTCACGGCGAGTACGGCCGCGGATCGCACGCCGCCGGTGCCGGCGCCGCCGGTCCGGCTCCTGCCGCTGGGGAGGGGGTGCGGGGAGTTCCGGGTCGTGCCTACGGGCGCGGGCCTCACGTCGGCGGTAGCGATGCCGCCGACCCGACTCTTGCGGCTGGGCAGGGCCTGCGGGGAGGTACCGGTGGGGCCTCCGCCGGCCCGGAGGGCAGGTCGACGCGTGGCCCCGGCGGGTACGCCGCCCCTGGGTCCCGCCCGAGCGCCACCGGCGCCGCGGGCAGGGCCGCTGCCGCGGCGCAGGGGGTGTGGGGAGATGCCCCCGGCGCGTACACCTCAGCAGGGTCGTCTGCCCCGCACCGCGCCTCCGCCGTTCCCGAAGCCGCGATCCATGACTTCGGCGCCCCTGAGCCGCTTTCCCGGCCCGACTTCCGAGACGCCGTCGCGCACTCCTCGCCGTCCTCTCCGCCCGGCGCCGGCGTCCCCGTGCCCGGCATCGGCGACGCCGTTCCGCCCTCCTCGCCCGGCGCTTCCGCCTCCGCGCCTCCCTCCCCGCCCGGCGCCGGCGCATCCGTGCCCGGCATCGGCAACAACGCGCAGCCCCCCGCGCCCGGCGTCGGCACCCCCGTGTCGCCCTCCCCGCCCGGCGTAGCCGCCCCTCGGCGGCCCGCTGCCGGACCGGGAGCCGAGCCTGTCGCCGAGCCCCCCGCCGCCGATCCGGGCACCGCGCCCGCCCCCGCCAAGCAACGCAAGCGTCGGCGGGGCGGGGCGCGGTTTGCCGGGATGGCTGTGGAGGAAGCGGGGCCGGTGGTCGTGCCGCAGGAGCCGGAGGCGGGGTTGCCCGCTGGGCGGCGGGTGCCGCGTGGGGCTCGGTTCGCCGGGGTCGGTGAGGTGGCCGAGCCGGTGGAGACGCGCGGGGAGGCCGTGGATGCGGAGGGGCGGCGGGCCGTCGCGCAGACCGTCGCGGCGCTGGTGCTGCTGCGCGGTGAGGGCCGTACCGGCGAGGCGCACGCCCTGCTCGTCGAGGTGGCGCACTGGCCCGCAGCCCGCCTCCCGGCCCTCGCCGCCGAACTGCAGCGGGCCGGCCTCGGCGCGGACTGGACGACCCTGCTCTGGGAGGCCGCCTCGCTGCCCGCCGACCGCCTGGTCGGCGCGGCCGACGCGCTGGTGGCCGCCGGCCGCGCCGACGACGGGCAGCAGATCCTGCGGCAGGGCGTCGTACGGCCCGCCGTGGAGATCGGCGAAGCCGTGCGCGGGCTCGACGGACAAGGCCGCCGCCGCGAGGTGCGCGCCCTCCTCGACGCGTACGTCCGCGTCCGCACCCCCGAGGAGGCGGCCCGCAGCGCCGCCCCCGACCCGCAGCGCCTCGTCCCGCTCCTGCTGGAGGCCGCCCGGGGCGTCTCCCAGGAGCGCCATTGGGACCTGCTCCACGCGCTCAGAGTCGCCGGATTCACGGCCTGACCGGCCCGGCGACTCACCCACAGGGGTGCGAAACACGATCGACTCAGCGGGTTGACGACGATGGTCTTGGCAAGCCCGTCCCGGAGCCTTACGTTCGTGCCTCTACGGCCTGCGTCTACGGGCGTAGAGGCTCTGACGTCCCGTCGAAGGAGCAGCTCATGGCCAACGTCGTACGTGCCGCTCTGGTCCAGGCCACCTGGACCGGCGACACCGAGTCCATGGTGGCGAAACACGAGGAGCACGCCCGCGAGGCGGCCCGCCGGGGTGCCAAGATCATCGGGTTCCAGGAAGTCTTCAACGCCCCCTACTTCTGTCAGGTCCAGGAGCCGGAGCACTACCGGTGGGCCGAGCCGGTGCCCGACGGGCCGACCGTGCGCCGGATGCGGGACCTCGCCCGCGAGACCGGCATGGTGATCGTCGTCCCGGTCTTCGAGGTCGAGCAGTCCGGCTTCTACTACAACACCGCGGCCGTGATCGACGCGGACGGCTCGTACCTCGGCAAGTACCGCAAGCACCACATCCCGCAGGTCAAGGGCTTCTGGGAGAAGTACTACTTCAAGCCGGGCAATGTCGGCTGGCCGGTGTTCGACACGGCCGTCGGCAAGGTCGGCGTCTACATCTGCTACGACCGGCACTTCCCGGAGGGCTGGCGGCAACTCGGCCTCAACGGAGCCCAGTTGGTCTACAACCCGTCCGCCACCTCGCGCGGTCTGTCCGCCTACCTGTGGCAGCTGGAGCAGCCCGCGGCGGCCGTCGCCAACGAGTACTTCGTCGCCGCGATCAACCGCGTGGGCCAGGAGGAGTACGGGGACAACGACTTCTACGGGACGAGCTACTTCGTCGACCCGCGCGGTCGGTTCGTCGGCGAGGTCGCCGACGACAAGGCCGAGGAACTCGTCGTCCGCGACCTCGACTTCGACCTCATCGAGGAGGTCCGGCAACAATGGGCGTTCTATCGTGATCGACGCCCGGACGCGTACGAGGGGCTGGTACGGCCGTGAACGACCTCTTCGCCCGCCATCGCAAGGTCCTGCCCGACTGGCTCGCGCTGTACTACGACAGCCCCCTGGAGATCACCCACGGCGAGGGCCGCCACGTCTGGGACGCCGACGGCAACCGGTACCTCGACTTCTTCGGCGGCATCCTCACCACGATGACCGCGCACGCGCTGCCCGAGGTGACGAAGGCGGTGACCGAGCAGGCCGGGCGGATCATCCACTCGTCCACGCTCTACCTCAACCGGCCGATGGTCGAACTCGCCGAACGCATCGCCAAGTTGTCCCAAATCCCGGACGCCCGGGTCTTCTTCACCGCCTCCGGCACCGAGGCCAACGACACCGCCCTGCTGCTCGCCACTGCTTACCGGCGCAGCAACACGGTCCTGGCGATGCGCAACAGCTACCACGGCCGCTCCTTCAGCGCGGTCGGCATCACCGGCAACCGCGGCTGGTCCCCGACCTCGCTGTCCCCGCTCCAGACGCTGTACGTGCACGGCGGCGTCCGCACCCGTGGTCCGTTCGCCGACCTGAGCGACGCCGACTTCATCGCGGCCTGCGTCGAGGACCTGCGGGACCTCCTCGGCCACACCCGCCCGCCGGCCGCGCTGATCGCCGAGCCCATCCAGGGGGTCGGCGGCTTCACCTCGCCCCCCGACGGGCTGTACGCCGCGTTCCGTGAGGTCCTCCAGGAGCACGGCATCCTGTGGATCGCCGACGAGGTGCAGACCGGCTGGGGCCGCACCGGCGACCACTTCTGGGGCTGGCAGGCCCACGACCGCAGCGGCCCGCCCGACATGCTCACCTTCGCCAAGGGCATCGGCAACGGCTCCTCCATCGGAGGCGTCGTCGCCCGTGCCGAGATCATGAACTGCCTGGACGCCAACAGCATTTCGACGTTCGGCGGGACCCAGCTCACCATGGCGGCGGGCCTGGCGAACCTCTCGTACCTCCTGGAACACGACCTCCAGGGCAACGCCCGGCGCGTCGGCGGGCTGCTCATCGAGCGGCTGCGGGCCGTCGCCGCGCAGCTCGGCGGCGTACGGGAGGTGCGCGGGCGCGGACTGATGATCGGCATCGAGCTGGTGAAACCCGGCACCGACGAGGCCGATCCGCAGGCGGCCTCCGCGGTCCTGGAGGCGGCCCGCGAGGGCGGACTGCTCATCGGCAAGGGCGGCGGCCACAACACCAGCGCCCTGCGCATCGCACCCCCGCTGACCCTGACCGTCGCCGAGGCCGAGGAGGGCGCCGCCGTCCTCGAACGCGCTCTGCGGGGCGCCACCCAGTAACAGCAAACAGTTGTGCAGGGCGAGTGAGCCGAAGGGGCGCGCCTGTGTCGAGAAACCGAGCGCGCGGAGGCCCGGAGGGCCGCCGGCGCCCGCGGGGGCGGCACACGCGTATGGGCGCCGCCGGCGGCGCCCCGCCCAAA
>NZ_JBSHAQ010000069.1:0-48120 GCF_053611585.1 Streptomyces sp. NPDC054794
CGACGCAGCTGCTCGACCTCCTGGAAGGAACCCGGGTCCAGCAACAGCTCGATCCGCTCCCGCGCCGTCAGCTTGCCCTTGGCATGCTGCGCCGCAGTCGCCTTCTCGCTGGGACCCGCCAGCGCCTCCGCTCGCACCATCTGCAGTTCGGCCACCCGCTCGCGCGCGTTTCCTGCCCCCGCAGAGACCCGAGGAATGTCATTGATGACGGTCATGGGTCTTCTCCCTTCCTCGTGTGGTGCGGGCAGCGGCCCTGTTCACACTAACAAACCGCTTTCGCGGTTTGTAGGTGTCATCCACACGAAACGACCAGATTGGCTGCCGGCCTCACTGCCAGCTGTACGGGGAGCGATATCCGGCTACGGACCGTTCCGGACGCCACTGCGGCGCACCGGAGGACTCCCCCTGCGTCCCTTCCTCACCCTCGGCTTGCGCGGCCAGGATGGAGATCAACACGACGGTGACGGCGGCCAGTTCCTCATCCGTAGCCCGTCCCCGCTCGATCCGCAGCGCGCTGGAACCGGTACCCGAATCACCCATGCTCCCTCCTCGGACTTTCGGCTACCGTCTGCCAGTCGGCTCAAGAAGTGCTCTCGGCATGCTTGAGGACCGGTACTCAGGTACGGCGGGCCGCTTTTGCGTCTTCGTCGCAGAAAGACACGCGTGAGTTCCACGACCGGATTCAGCCACTCCGCGGCGCGGCCAAGCGGAGGCACAAGTACCTGTAGAAATGAAACCGGTTGGTATGTATCTTCTTGCCGCACAAGCGCCACCCCACTCATCGCTACGGCCCAGGGGGAGCCATGTCTGCGATCACATTCCAAGGCGAGCGCATACCGGCACATAGGGTTTCGGGCGAGGGGGCGTCCGTTGCACCCCTCACGGCGACGGTCTTCCCTTACCCGTCGCTGACCACGACCGTTCCCAAAGAGTTCGTCCATCGCGCCGCGGTCGCCGAGGTCATGCTGACCAGCTGGACACGCGAGAACGACACCCACTTCACGGTGACCGCGCAGTGGCCGCGTGCACACAGCTTCTTCACCCCGACGGAGGAGGGGCTCCACGACCCACTGATCGCCGCCGAAACCATCCGACAGGTCGGTTCTCTTCTGGCCCACGCGGAGTACGAGGTCCCTTTGGGCCACCACTTCCTGATGTCGCGCCTCGAGGTGTCGGTGGAGCCCACACAGCTCCTGGTCGGCGACACGCCGGCCTCCGTCGACCTCGCCATCACCTGCACCGAAGTCAAGCGTCGCGGCGGCGGCCTCGCTCGGCTCGACTACGAGGCGACGATCCTGCGCGAGGGACTTCCCGTCGCGCGGGGGGCCGCATCGTTCAGCACCGCGAACCCGGCCGTCTACCGCCGCGTGCGCGGCCGTCAGGACCTCGACGGCATCCGCCCGATGCCGCTCGCCGCCCCGGCACCGCCGCAGCACGTCGGACGGACCTCGCCGCTCGACGTCGTCCTGTCTCCGACCGACGAGCCGGACCGCTGGCGGCTGAGGGTGGACACACGCCATCCGATTCTCTTCGACCACCCGGTCGATCACGTACCGGGCATGGTTCTGCTCGAAGCCGCCCGGCAGTCGGCTACAGCCTTGCTGGAACGTTCCTGCTTCCTGCCGCTCAGCTTCACCAGCGCTTTCCGGCGCTATGTCGAACTGGACGCGCCCTGCATGATCGAGGCCCGGCGGCAGCCGGTCGCGACCGACGGCACGGAATCGGTCCTGGTCACCGGTCGGCAGAACGAGCACGAGGTGTTCGAATGCGTGGTCACCGCCGACGCGGCGCCGGACTTCACCGAGAGCACGACGGCGGCCCGTCGCACGCCGGCCGGCGCGTTGACCGCGTAGGCGCCGAACGCCCTGGGCTGCCCGGGGGCCGGTCCTCCTGCCTTCCTCCTCGTCAGACGAAGGCCGCGAGGTGGTCCTGGGCCCAACTCCGAAAAGGGCGTGCCGGGTATCCGGTCACGTCGTCCACGGTGCGCGTCACCCCGGTCTTGGCACCACAGAGCTGCCGCCGGGCACTGCTCAGCAACGCCTCGACGACCGGCTCCGGGTGGCCGGCCCGCAAGACCGTCCGGGCCCGCTCCTCGCCCAGTTCTTCGAAGCACAGCGGGCGGCCCAGCAGACGGGAGAGCTCCGCGGTCTGCTCCATGGCGGTGACTGCACGGGGGCCGGTGATCTGGTAACTCCGGCCCCCGTGTCCGTCTTCCGTCAGGACCCGCACGGCCACCTCCGCTATGTCCCGCGGATCGACACACGCGACCGGTGAGGAGCCGTACAACGCCCGGACCACCCCGTCCGTGCGGATGGAGGAAGCCCAGGAGAGGGTGTTCGACATGAACGCGCGCGGGCGCAACAGGGTCCACTCCAGCCCGGAGCCGCGCAGCAGGTCCTCACGCGCGCGCTGTCGCCGGGTGATCAGGTCGTCGGCCTCGGGGTCGGTGACGGCGGCCGCCGACAGCTTCACCACGTGCCGAATGCCGGCCAACTGCGCGGCCCGCACGAAACGTTCGTCATCGCCCTGTGCCACGGGGCTGGTGACGAGAAAGACACGGGTGACGTGTTCCAGGGCGCGAAACAGTGCATGCTCGTCGGCGTAGTCCGCCACCACGATCTGCGCCGATGGAGCCACCTCGGCGGCCCGTCGCGGGTCCCTGACCATGATCCGTACCGGACGGTCGGCCGGAAGCCGCCGCACCACTTCTCGGCCTACTGTTCCGGTCGCCCCTGTCACCAGGATCATCACCGACCCGCCTCTCCCTGGCCACGACGGATGACGACGCCCACGGTCATATTCACTCGGAGCGCTCTCCCCGGTAAGATACAAACTGGATGGTTTTTTTGCTGGCTCTTCCCATGGAGTACGGCGCACCGGACGGAGGGGCTTCATGGCCATGCAAGACCGTGCGATCCGCACCCGCCAAACGATCCTGACGGCGGCCGCCAAGGTCTTCGAGGCACGGGGCTACCAAGCCGCGACCATCAGCGAAGTCCTCAACGTGGCCGGCGTGACCAAGGGTGCCCTCTATTTCCACTTCCCGTCCAAGGAAGACCTGGCTCAGGGTGTCCTGAGCGCCCAGGACCAGAGGATCGAAATTCCGGAGCGGTCCAGCAAGGTCCAGGAACTCGTCGACGTGGTCGCGTTGCACGCCTACCGTCTGCAGACCGATCCGATGGTGCGCGCCGGAGTGCGGCTGACCATGGATCAGATGTCCCACGGGCTGGACCGGACAGGCCCGTTCCTGCGGTGGAGCTCCCTGGCCCGGCACATGCTGGAGATGGCACAGAGCCAGGGCGAGTTGCTTCCTCATGTGAACCCTGCCGACACCGCCGACGTCCTCACGGGCGCGTTCGCGGGCATCCAGTCGATGTCGCACGCCATGAGTGACTACGGCGATCTGATGCGGCGGTCGTGCGACCTGCTGCGCCATCTCCTGCCGAGTGTGGTCCAGCCCTCGTTGCTCACCTCGTTGGACCTGTCGGAGACCAGGGGCCGCTCGGTCTTCGCCGAAGTGCAGGGCTCCTTGGAGGAGGCGCTGGCGGTCAGCGCCGGCTGACTCGGCTGCTGCCGCGCAGAGCGATTTCCCGCCGGGCGCCTCGTCGCCCGGCGGTCGTGTGTGCCCTGCGTGCTGTCGTGTCCTGATCCTCCCGTGTCGCGTGGGCCGCCGGACTGCCGACGGGCTTCACCGGACCTGCTGCGGCCAGGTGTGACTTCACCTTCTACGGTCACGGGTGACCTCGACCCCCTGCCGGACCCCGTTCTTCCGCCCATCGAGGCTCAAGCACCGTGTGCTGAAGTCGGCTCCGCCCGCGTCCACCCCCGGCCCGACGCGAACAGCCGAGCGAGGAGAACGTCATGCCCACCCGACGCACCGTGCTCAACGCAGCCTTGGTCACGGCCGGCAGCGGTGTATTCACCGGGGCCGCCCTCACGCCCCTGATGCGCCACGGCGAGGACGCGGCCGCCGTCGAGCCCGCCGCCGCCAACGTGGACGCACCGGCCGTGGAGAAGTTCAAGCTGCGCATGCCCGTCCCGCGGGTGCTCACCCCGTACTCCACGTCCGACGGCGTCGACCGCTACCGGATCACCATGCGGACGACCCAGGCGGAGATCCTGCCCGGCCTCCGGACGACCGTCGAGACCTACGGCGGGTACTTCCCGGGCCCCGTCATCCGGGCCCGTTTCGGCCGGCCGGTCGCCATCACGCAGCGCAACAGCCTCGACATGCCCACCTCGGTCCACCTGCACGGCTCCTCGGTGCCCGCGATCGACGACGGCGGACCGATGGAGACCATCGCGCCGGGCGGCTCGCGCCTGTACACGTACCCGAACCAGCAGTCGCACGCCTCGCTGTGGTTCCACGACCACGCGCACCACATGGAGTCCGAGCACGTCTATCGCGGTCTGTACGGCACCTATCTGCTGACCGACGCGCAGGAGCGGTCCCTGCCGCTGCCCTGCGGGGCCCACGACGTTCCCGTCGCCATCCGTGACGCCCAGTTCGACGCGGCGGGCCAGTTCGTCTACGTGATGGGCGACTTCCAGAACCGCACCACGCTGATGGCCAACGGCGTCGCGTACCCGCGTTTCGAGGTCGCCGCCCGCAAGTACCGTCTGCGGCTGCTGAACTCCTCCAACCTGCGCTCGTTCCGGCTGCGCCTGGCCGACGGCGGGGAGATCGTCCAGATCGGCTCGGACGGCGGCCTGCTGGTCAAGCCCAACCCGACGGACGCGGTCTTCCTCTCCCCCGGTGAACGCGTCGACGTCGTCGTGGACTTCTCCCGCTACGCCGTGGGCACGCAGCTGGTGCTGGAGAACACGCTCCTCAACGGCGGGCCGGCCGAGCAGCTCGGCCAGGTGATGCGCTTCGACGTGGTGCGCACCGCCACCGACCACAGCGAGATCCCCTCGGTGCTGCGCGAACTGCCGCCGCTCCCCCAGCCCACGGCCGAGCGGACCGTGGTGCTGAGCATGGACGAGACGGGCGGCGCGAACGCCAAGGGCTACATCAACGGCAAGACCTACGACCCGGACCGGGTCGACGACTTCATACGCCACGGCGCCAGTGAGGTCTGGACGGTGACGAACACCAACCGGTTCGTCCCGCACAACATCCACCTGCACCTGGTGCAGTTCCGGGTGCTGGAGCGCAACGGTCAGCTCCCGGCCCCCGCCGAGGCGGGTCTGAAGGACACCGTGATGCTGATGCCGGGCGAGACGGTGAAGCTGCAGGCGACCTTCGACACCTACCGCGGCACGTACCTGTACCACTGCCACCTGATCGACCACGCGGCCATGGGCATGATGGCCCAGTTCAAGGTCAGCTGAACCGCGTCAGCCGGACCACCGCCGCACCCGTCACCCGGCCACAACTGCCCCTGAGAGGCGGTCTGGAAAGGCTCCAGGCCGCCTCAGCGGCGCGCGTGGCCCCCGATGGGGGGAATATCGCACACACCGCCCCAGAGGGCTCCAGAACCGCTCTCAGGCCGTTCCGGGGGGCATATGGGGGCGGAGCCTGTCACAGGGGCAGCGACAGTCCTTCCTCCCGCGCCTGTGACGACAGCGGCCCGCCCTCGGAGCGTTCCGTCTTGCGTCCCTTGCTGCCCGGCGCAAGCGTGCGCGGGTCGATCGCCTCGGCCGGCGCGCCGGTGGCGTACAGGCCGTCGGGATCGGTGTCGCGGTCGTGCGGAAGCAGCCAGAAGACGCGGCGGCGGAAGGTGCCGGAGGAGCGGGAGGGCTTGGCGTCGGGCCCGAGCTGGGCGTAGCCGACCATGCGGCCGTCGCGGTGGTAGGCGGGCTTTCCGCGGCGGGTGGGCAGCCGGTCCAGGCTCTGCCGTACGTAGTCGAGGCCACCGATGTCTTCCAGCCAGACGAGGTCGGCCTCGTGGATGATCTCGTCCTCTTCTATGAGGGCGCTCATGCCGTCTCCTCGTCGGCCATCAGTCCGATGCCCGGGTAGTACTTGCGCTGGTTGGACAGGATCATCTCCTTCGGAGACGCCAGCCCCACCACCTCTCGGACCCGTGCCGCGAAGGCCCGGGACGATATCGCCGGTGCCCCTTCAGTTTGACACCAGGTCTTGTAGGCAGCGTAGAGCTGTGCCTGTTCTGCCCTCAGATCGGGCACCAGCCTGCAGGATTCCGACAGGAAACGCCCCGTGTGGTCCTCCGTCTCCGCGTACGCCGTGGTGGCGATGCGGACCCGCTCGGGGCCCGCGAGGTCCTTCTCACCGCTCAGATAGCGGCGGGCGCCCAGGATCAGCCAGTTGAGGATGCCGGGGCCCTCCTCGGTGACGAGGATGTCCGCCAGGTTGTCGATCTTGCGGTCGTCCGACACGACCCGCTCGAAAGGAATCAGCCGCATCCGGCGCCAGAACGCGAAACCGCCGGTGCCCACTTCCGGACGGTGGTTGCCGAGCAGCCAGAGCTTGTGGGTGGGCTGGAAGCTGAAGAAGTCCTGCCGCATGCGCCGCGCCTTGATGCGGTCGCCACCGGTCAGCAGTTTCACCCGCGCCTCGTCGAACCGGTCCCCCGGCTTGACCTCGCTGCACACGATGACCCGCCGGCCGTGCAGCTCGGCGAGGTCGGTGGGGTGCCCCTCGTAGGGGCGGGCCATCAGGAAGCCGGGCGGGGCGGCGTCCGCGTAGTCCCCCACGAGTTTCATCAGCACGTCCAGCAGCACCGACTTGCCGTTCTTGCCGGACCCGAACAGGAACGGCATCACCTGGCCGCCGACGTCCCCGCTGATGGAGTAGCCGAGCAGCAGGTGCAGGAAGTCGATCATCTCGGCGCCCTCGGGTCCGTCGCCGAAGGTGTCGGTGAGGAACCGGTCCCAGCGCGGGGTGGGCATGGCCTGCGGGGAGGCGGTGGTGGAGCGGGAGTGGAAGTCCTTGTTCGGGTCGGGGGTACGGATCAGTCCGGTGCGCAGGTCGACGATGCCGGCCGGGGTGCACAGCGCGTAGGGGTCGGCGTCCAGGCGGGCCGCGTTGAGGACCATGCCGGGCGCGGACTTGGCCTGGGTGAGCATGGCGTTCATGCCGCTGGTGCTCAGTGCCCGGCGGCGGTGCTGCTGGAGCGCGGTGGAGCTGTGGGCGCCGCGCGGGTCGTTGGTCGCGATGGACTCCGCCAGGTCGCCGGCGGCCCACATCACGGTGTCGTCCTCGTCCAGCTGCCAGCGGGTGCTGTCCCAGCGGTACCAGCCGAGGCCAGGGACATGCCGGTAGTCGTTGGAGTAGAGCTTGACGAAGAGTTTGGCGTTGCCGCGGTCGCTGAGGGTGTCGGGCAGCAGCCCGTCGGCGGTGGCCTCGCCGTCGGTGGCGCGCACGTCGGTGTCCGCCGCGGCGGTGCCCTGCCGGGGCACGGAGGTGTGCTGGGCGAGGATCTGCGCGGCGACCGCCTGGGCGTCGAAGAGCGCGTTGTCGTCGGAGGTCATGCGCGGCCTCCCGGGGACAGCGGGCGCTGGCGCCCGGCGCTCAGCCCGCTGCGGATGACGGCCCGGTAGCGGCGCTCCTGGCCGGGGCGGGCGTACTCGGCGACCTCGGCCAGCATCCGCTCGGCCTCGTCGTCGTCCAGGTGCCCGGCGGCGACGAGCCCTCCGGCGGTGTAGGCGGCCCGGTTGAGCTTCTCGGAGAAGGCGGCGCCTTCGGACACGGCGGCACAGGCCGCCACTTCGGCCAGTACGGAGGCCAGCGCACGGTTGGCCGCAGAACGGCCGCCGCCGGCCGCGAGGACGGCCTGCCGGGCCCGTGGCGGCACCGGACGGGGCACGGGGACGTGGGCGGGCGGCAGGTGCGCGGTGCGCTCCAGTTCGCGCGCCAGCCAGCCGGGCAGCGGCGCGGGCTCGCGCATCGGCCCCACCGGCTCGTACACACCGGCCTCGGTGACGGTGCCGGGCGCGACGATGTAGCCGCCGTGCGCCCGTACGTCGACCTGCCAGGCCAGGGCACGCCCGCTGCCGGATCCGGCGGAGCACTGCCAGCGTTGCCCGTTCTGGGCCCGGTACCAGACGTGGAGGCCCCCTGAGGGCGTGCGCACGCGCAGGGTGCTCTCGTCGTCCGCGGGGCTGTTCATGCCGCGCAGAGCGGCCAGCACGCCGATCGTGTGGAAGCCGTTGGACAGTCCGGTCAGGTCGATGCCGGCGGAGATGTCGATGCCGGGCAGCAGCCGGTCCCGGGAGGGCAGTTCCTGTGTGTGCGCGTCGACGTCGATGACGACCAGACCGGCGGGCCCGCAGGCGATGCCCACGCCGAAGCCCGGGTTGGCGCTCCACCACTGCTCGATCCTGGCGAAGTCAAGGGTGGCGGCACGGAATCCGTGGCACCAGCGACCGGCGGCCGGGCAGGGGCAGCCCCGGTAGGTGTGTCCGGGACTGCGGCAGGCCTCGCAGTTGCCCGCAGGAGTCTTGCGACCGGGGGACAGCGGATGCACGGGCCAGCCCCGGCTGGCACACCAGCGGGCGGTGGCCAGGGAGCGCGCGGGCACCGGCGGAACGGGGTCCGGCTGCCTTGAGTCGCTGCGTGAAACCCGCAGCTCAGGCACCATTCACATCCCCCACCAGCGACCGAAGCGACTCAACGACTGAGACAGCCTAGCGAACCACAGGGATAGGAGGGGACACGCCTGGGAACAAAAATGCCTGCGTGTCGCCCTCCGACCCTCCAGCGACCAAAGGAAAGACCCAGCGACTGAACGGATTTCGGTCGCTGTCTCAGCAGCTCAACGAATCCGCAGGTCAAAGGGTACGCACTGAACTAAAAAGCGACTGAAGCGACTGAAGGTCTCTATCTATAACGCGCACAGGCGCACGCACACACGTGCGTTGCGTTCCATATACCCAGACTGTCAGTCGCTTCGGTCGCTAAATTGCTCCCGTAGCCGCTCTGACCTGGGCTTACTCCGAGCGACCCAAAGCGACTGATTGAACCTTCAGTCGCTCTCCTTCAGTCGCTGCCCCCACCACCCCGCCCAGGAGGCCAGCGACTCAACTCCCCACGGGCCCAGGCGCAGCGACGACAGCGACTCAAGCGACGCTGCGACGACCCTGGACCCGAAGTCGAACACTTCTCCGCTACTTGGCTCCCCCTGGCCCGCTCCCGAATCTGTTGAACCGGAAAGCAACTCCGACCGACAGTCGCTTCGGTCGCTTCAATCGCTCCGCGGGCTGCCGCGCCCCGGGCTCTCTTGCGGAACTGTTCACCCGGTTCCTCTGCCGGGGGTCAGCACAGCTACTCGGCCCTCTGCTCCCGAAGCTGCGGCGAAGGGACAAGCAGCTCTCTGCAGCTGAGCCGAGGTTGCGCCGGCTCGTCGTCGGGCTGCTGGGCGACGACCTTGACGGTGTCGGCCGTCGCGCGGACCGGGCCGACGTCCATGGCGTCGAGCATGGCGCGCAGATCGCCCTCGGGATCGGCGGCGGCGCAGACGGCGAGACAGGCGTTGCGCAGTTCGATCGCGGCGGCGTCCAGGTCCTTGAGGGTGCGCCTCCTCTCCTTGGTCATCTTGGCGGCCGAGCTGCGGATGATGTCGCCCCTCACCAGGTCGAAGACCTCGATCGCCTCGTCGGCGGCGAGCTGCGGCATCACCGCGCGAACGCGACCAGGGTGGCCAGCGCCGGTCTCCTCGCAGGTCGGAGACGGCCTGGGCGCGGGCGGCCTTGGCGAACCGCCCTAGGGCCTGGATGCGGCCCGGCGTTTCCGCGTCCGGGTCCCAGGCGTGGCCGCCGAATGCGCGCAGGGATTCGTAGCGTTCCAGGGCCTTGCCCACCCCGCGCGTGGAGATGTCGCGCGGGGAGCGGCGCAGCCGGTCCAGTTCGATAGGCGCTTGCCCGCGGGGGCGACGACCAGCTGCTGCAACCGCTCGGCCTGCACCGGGGTGGGAGCGGCGGCCAGCGTCGCCCACAAGCGTTTCTCGGCCCGTTCGCGGGTGCCGGAGACCGGCCTTTCCAGCACGGTCACCCCGGGCAGCACCACCTTCTTGTCCACCAGGCGTTTGGTCGCGCACACGGCAGGGTGGGGCGTTCCCCGTCCGCCTGGTTCTTGCCGAACTGGGGCGCCAGCTGACCGGCGACGAGCGCGTCGAACTGGCCGCCCGCCTGCCCCTGGAAGCCGCACGCGTGCTGACCGCGCAGATCCCCGACACCCAGCCGCTGACCGGCTGGGCCTTCGTCAAGGACCTCGCCGCCCGCACGGCGCCTCCCTGGGCACCACCCGCTGGGACACAGGATCCGTCTTCTCCGCCGTCGCCGCCTACGCTGGCCCCGACCTCATCACCCGCATCCTGCACCAGCTCCCCACCGGCTACGCCCTGCTGTTCGGCCGCGCCGAACTCACCCCCGCCGCCTAGACGGTGACGTGCGTGCTTGGGGCGGGCGCGACGACCGCTGCGTCGCTGTCCGCCCTGGTCACGTCCGGCGACGTGCGGCGGGATCGAGCTCAGCGACGTGCCGGGCGACGGCGTCGTCGCCAGGGCGGGCGTCCCGCTCCGGGGACCGCACGGAGGCGTGGCGGGAGCGGGCCAGCAGCATTGGGGTAGAAGTGCCGCTCTCCGCGTCGTGGGTGAGCGCGGTATGCCGCAGCCGGTGCAGGGTCCAGCCGTCCAGGTTCTCGACGTCCTCGGGTGAGGCGAGCGGGTTGGCCAGCAGCCGGGTGTTCTCCTCGAGATCTCCTCAGCCCGGCGATACGACAGACGTGCCCGGCCAGTCTCGGGGCACACATCTAGCATTGGCGTCCCGGGGCCTTGCGGTCGGTGAGGAACAGCGGGCCGCGGGTGCGGTGGGGGATGAGTCGCGGCAGAAGCTGGGCGGTGCCGGACTGCTAGTGAATCCACTCCGTGGCCTCGCCCTTGGCGGTGATCCTGCCGCGCTTGTCCTGCGGGTAGAGGTCTTCCACGTTCAGGCACAGCACTAAAGCATCTTCCAGAACGTCTTCTCCCGCAGGGCGGCGTCCAGGCGCCACAGGGCGGCGATCTGTTTCTTGGCCAGGGACTTGGTGCGGTCGGGCGGTACTGGCCGCCGCTCGATGGCGATCGTCGGATCGCCTTCGATCCAGCCCTGGCGCTGCCACCAGCCGATCGCCTTGCGCGCGATGGACAGCTCTCGGTTGACGGTCTCGGCGTCCATCGCGTCCGCCCGCGCCGCCGCCAGCACCTCCGGCAGCGCCGGGTCGTCGATCACGGTGAGGGGGAAGACAGGTGGAATCGCGCCCCGGCGAGCGGACCCGGTCGGCGTGGGGGCGCCGGCGAGCATCCACCCCCACGTCGTCGGGGACCGGCAGTTCCGAGGCCGTCGAGTCCTCGGGGACGGCGGTGCGCTCTGCGGGAGTAGAGGGCTATTACGGCGTAATAGCCCTCTACTCCTTCGCGCTGTAGTGGGCGGAGCCATTACGGCGTAATAGCCCACCGACGTGATGGCCCAGGCCCGTGCTCCCCCACGCCCCTCCCCTGCTGCCCCCTATAGGACCTGAGCCTTCGTCAACGGGGATTCGAGCGCCCCCCGGCAGGCTGCTTGCACAAGTGCGTCAGGAGCGCACCGCCCCGACTGGTCCGCAGCTGGAAGGAAGCGCGTCGATGGCCTCAGCACCGTGGAACGCGACGTTCGAAGCAGTCCTGCGGCGGGGCCTGCCCGGTCTCGCCCAGGACAAGACTCCCGCGGCCGACGAGCCCCTGGAGATGTACGGCCTTGACTCCCTGGCCCTCATCGGCATCGTCAGCGGCCTGGAGGCGGCGTTCGACATCAGCCTGGCCGGCGAGGTCGTCGTCCCGGTCCACAGCCTGACCGCGGGTCAGCTGTGGGGCATCGTGTCCGCCGCCATCCAGCCGACCTGGGACACGGCCCGTTCCTCCAACCGCCGTTCGCAGGGCCCGAGCCCCTGGGCCATCGCCTGACGGCTCCCCCAACGCCCCACCCCTATTACGGCGTAATAGCCCCGGCGGGCCCTCGGTCCCCCGTCCCGGCTATTACGCCGTAATAGCTCCCGCACGACGACTCGCCCTCCGGCGGTCGGGCGCGACGGACAGGCCCCGCACCCTCGCGGTCCTCCCTCAGGCCCCTCCACACTCAGCCAACTTTCCCAAACTAACGTGTCGGAGGAGATTTGGATCAAGAACGTTAGTAAAGTAGCTCGCATGAGTTCTCCAGCCACCTCCAGCGACCGCGAGAAGGTCGTCTCCAAGCTGCCGGGTCGGCTCCGGCAGGACCTCAAAGTGAGAGCCGCACAGCACGGCCTCGACATCCAGAGCGCCGTGGAGCAGGGCATCACCGCCTGGTGCGGCCTCGCCTCCGCCCTGGAACCCATCGACACCGCGGGCGCCGATTCCTTCTCCACCTTCCTCCCCCAGGGCCAGTGGGACGAGTTCAAGCAGGCGGCCGCCGACCGCGGGGTCTCCCTCATCCAGGGTCTCGCCCAGTCCGTCAGGCTCTGGCTCGACACCAACCCCGCCCCCGACGTCGTACGACCGGCCGTCACCCGCCGCATCGTCGTCTGCAACCAGAAGGGTGGCGTCGGCAAGACCGCCATCACCGCCGGTACCGGCGAGGCGATGGCCGAGGACTCCAACAAGCTCTACCCGGTCCGCGTGGCCAAGCAGTTGGTCGCCGCCCTGCGCGCCGTCGAGGGTGATGAGGACACCTCCGTCGAGGACCCGCTGGACATCGAGAGCCTGCCCGGGCTCGGCATGCGCGTCCTCCTGGTCGACTTCGACCCGCAGTGCCACCTCACCAACCAGCTCGGCGCCTCCCCCGTGCCGATGAACGGCGACAGCCTCACCAACCACATGGCGGGCGACCCCAAGGGCGACCTGCGCGACCTGATCGTCTCCATCGACGACGAGCACTTCGCCGGCCGCCTGCACCTGCTGCCCGGCTGCAACGACGCCTTCCTCCTGGACGTACGCCTCTCCGCCGTACGAGCCCGGGAAGCCGCCCTGGAGCGCGCCCTGGCACCCCTCGAAGCCGACTACGACGTCATCCTCATCGACTGCCCGCCCAGCCTCGGCCTGAGCATGGACGCCGCCGCCTACTACGGCCGCCGCCGGAACAACGAGAAGCCCGGCCAGTCCGGCGCCCTCATCGTCGTCCAGGCCGAGGACAGTTCCGCGGACGCCTACGAGCTCCTCACCACCCAGATCGAGGACCTCCGCGCCGACCTCTCCCTCGAAATCGACTACCTCGGCATCGTCGTCAACCTCTACGACGGCCGCCGCGGCTACATCGCCACCTCCTCCCTGCAGGGCTGGGTGGACATAAAGGATCCGCGTGTGGTGGGCCTCGTCGGCGACCTGAAGGAACAAAAGGAAGCCGTCCGCATGAAGCAGCCTCTGCTCTCCTACGCCCCCAAGTCCCAGCAGTCGGTCAGCGTGCGTGCCCTGGCCCGGGAGATCTCATGACGAAGAAGGCCGACCAACTGGGCGCGGGCCGGTTCGGCGGCTCGGCACGACCGGTCAGCGCCCGCCGCGCGGCCGTCGCGGCGGCCACCGGCGTCCCCACGGACGGCGTCGCTCCGCCCACCGAACTCGCCACCAACCGCATCAGCCTGAACCCCGACAACCCCCGCTCGACCCTGGGCGACCTGACCGACCTTGCCGGCAGCCTTGCCACCCAC
Organism: Streptomyces sp. NPDC054794; assembly: GCF_053611585.1. Taxonomy (NCBI): domain Bacteria; kingdom Bacillati; phylum Actinomycetota; class Actinomycetes; order Kitasatosporales; family Streptomycetaceae; genus Streptomyces; species Streptomyces sp. NPDC054794. The sequence continues at coordinate 13,598 of NZ_JBSHAQ010000069.1, forward strand.
GGCCAGAAGCAGGCGATCACGGTCATGAACCGCGATTCCTACGTCAAGGCCAACCCGGACCACGAGGCCGAGCTCGAACCGGACACCCATTACGTCGTAATTGACGGCAGCAGCCGCCTGGCGGCCGCGCGTGAAGCGGGCCTGGCCACGGTCAAGATCATGGTCAGCGACGACCAGGGCAGCACGGCCGAGGAGCTTCTGGAGTCCGCCCTCGTGGCGAACATCCACCGCCAGGACCTCGATGAGCTCGACGAGGCCAAGGCCCTCAACCGCCTTCTGGGCATCCACGGCAGCCAGACGGCCCTCGCAAAGCGCCTGCACCGGTCCCAGGGCTGGGTCTCCCAGCGGCTAGCTCTGCTCAACCTCACCCCCGCGCTCCAGGACCGCATCGGCGACGAGCCCATCGACCTCCTGCGCGCGGTCGGCAACAAGCCGGCCGAACAGCAGGAGACGGCCCTGGAGGAACTGAAGGCCGACCGTGCCCGCAAGGAGGCGGAACGGCCGCCCCTGAAGCCCGGCAGGCGCCCGACCCATTACGACGTAATAGGAGAGCCCGCCCCCGAGCTTGCCCCGGACCCGGCCCCCGCGCCGGACCCAAAGCAGCCCGCAGCCGCGGATCCGACCTCCGCCCCGGACTTGGAGCTCGACGAAGACCCGGCCCAGGTCCAAGCGCAAGCCCCGGTCTCAGAGCCGGAACCGGTGCCGGAGACCACCCCCGCCTCCACGGAATCGACGGTCCCCGAACCCCGCACCGACTCCTCCAACCCTCCGAAGCTCCCCTACGACGACGGTGCCTTCCTGGCGATGCACCTCATCCGCAAGATGACGGACACCGAGTTCGACAAGATGCTCCGCATCCTGAACGAGCACCAGCTGGAGCGCACCACCGCGACCGCGGCCGTCACGGTCACCGGGGAGGGCTGACCCCGCCTGGCTATTACGTCGTAATAGCCCTCCCGCCATTACGACGTAATAGCCAGCCCCCACCCGCCTCCCCCCTCTTCTCCCCCCGGCGGCGCTCTCCCCGCCCCCACCTGCCGGCCGCCTTGTCCCCCCTTCACCCGAAGAGGCGTGGCTGAGACCGGGACCGGGTTGCTGGAAACACACGCGCGCCTGCCCGTTCGGCGCCCCCACCGTTGTGGCTGGCTTTCCGTGGCTGAGGTCCAGACGGGGCGACATGGGCGACGCCAGGCAGCACAACGGGTACGGCTCCCTACGGGAGTCCGCGGAGCCTCCCTACGAAGCCTCCGTGTCGCCCCTCCGTGCCACTTCGCGCTGCCCACTCCCCCGCAGCGCGCAGCTGGCAACGGACCTTAGCCCCAAGTAAGAGAGCGTCAATCCCCCATCTCCTCGCTGACCTGCGAAGACGCCACCCATGACCCAGATCTTGCGAACTGCCAGGCAGTTCCTGGAACAGCACACCCAGTCCGAGGGATCGTGGTGCCCAGTTCCCAGGAACTGGGCAGATTGACTTCACGTTCATGACGACGGCCCCGAAAAGCGCTCGTGTACGCCTTCCGAGGGGTGCTGAGGAACCGTCGGCGGAGCCCGGCGACATGTCCGAGGAGCAGGGTTGATGAACTTCTTGCTCATGTACGTTAAGTTCATCTGGTCGGCCTGAGAACCGCCGCTCGTCGACTCATCAGCACCCAGGCACGGAGGCTCTGTTGGGAACAGCGCGCAGACTGCTGGACGCTGACACCGGCGAGATCGTCCCCTATGCGCCCTACGCCTTCTCCGGCCGGCACACCCAGGTCGACAAGGCGCGAGTCGAGGCGATCTCCGAGAGCAGGGCCTTCACGCCCAGCCAGAAGTTCCTCGTCCTGTGGTGGATCGGCGTCTCGCCGGAAGGCATGGAGCCGCTCAAGTCCACCGGAGCGGACATCGCCAAGCGGGTCGGCATGTCCACCGACGCCGTGGGGAAGATCAACCGGAAGCTGGCCAAGCACCGCATCCTGATCGTCCGCGGCCGTATCGGGAACTACAACTTCTACCGGATCAGCCCGTACATTGCGTTCCACGGGACGGGCATCGAGCAGCGCGAAGCCATCAAGACCTGCAACCCGCCGGACATCCCCGGATTCGACGAGTCCACCCCTTCGCGGTGGGAGGCAAAGTGAACGACACCAAGGACATGACCCTCCGCCTGCTGACGCACACGGCCGGCCTGCCCGCCAACCAGCGCCTGATCCTGACGCTCTACGCAGCGCATCCCACGGACCGCGCCGGCACTGTCAGCAAGACCGCGGCCGAGCTTGCCGAGGTCCTCGGGATGTCGCCCACGGTCTTCTCCCGTACCCGCCGCCAGCTCGTCGAGGCCGGCTGGCTGGAGGAGTCCGAGCGCCTCGGCCACATCCGCTACTACCGGCTGAGCCCGAAGGCCACCGGCGAGGAGGTCGTCGTACCCCTCCGCCGCGCCACCTGACACGTTCCCCCGGACCGGGTTGATTGACCTGAAGTCCATCAACCCGGTCCGCCAGGACGTCATCATTGCGTTGACGTCCATACGTGGCCGGCACCCACATGATCTACTCGACACGTGGGCAGCTCCTACATGGACTACCGAGGATTCGGCTTCTGGGCCCGCGATCACCAGCCCGAAGTGTGGCTGTACCTCCTGACGCAGGAAACCAAGGAGGTCGAGGACGCTCCCGCCTGGCTCGCCGCCGCCCGCGAGGACTGGGAGACACAGGCCACGGTCGGCTTCACGGGATTCGTGTCGTCCTGCCTGGACGAACACCTGGCCACCGACCCCGAGCGCACAGCCCTCACACTCCAGCTCTCGGAACGGGCCCTGCAGCGGCTGCTCGCCTGGTCCCCGGCCATCCCGAAGGACCTCGCCAACTCCTTCGGCACGGGCGGCCCCGGCTCACGCTTCGGCGGGGACCTGCCCACCGACCCACTGCTGGCCTGCGGCCGCGCCTTCATCAGCCTCCTGCGCGGAGAACTCCCGCCCGGCCACAGCACCTGGGCACGCTGACACGACACGACACCCCACCGGCATACGGCCCACCCGGCACCCTCACCAACGACTCACGGCCCGTACGCTCACTGCGCTGGGGCGGATGCGCAGGGCGGGACCCCAGAGAGCAATGTGACACGGGTCACGGGAACTCGGCCTGTTCGCCCCGCAGTTAAAGGGGGTGAGCACAGATATGCGTACCCGGGTACGGGCCGGGGATCCGAGCGCCTTCGCCGAGCTGTACGACAGCTACGCCCGGGCGGTCTACAACCACGCGTTCCGCCTCACCGCCGACTGGGCGGCGGCCGAGGACGTCATGGCCGAGACCTTCATGGAGGCCTGGCGGATGCGCGACCGGGTCGGGGCCGAGGGCGGCTCCCTGCGGCCCTGGCTGCTGGGCGTCGCGACCAACGTCGCCCGCGGCCACTACCGAAGCAACCGGCGCTACCGTGCCGCCGCGATCGCCGCCGCGGAGGCCGAGACCACGCTGCCCGATCACGCCGAGGAGGTCGCAGGCCGGCTCGACGACCGCCGGCGCATCGCGGCCGCGCTCCGCGCACTCGCCCTGCTGCGCAGACCCGAGCGCGAGGTCCTGACGCTGTGCCTGTGGGAGGGCCTGGAGTACACGGCGGCCGCCGAGGCGCTCGGGATCCCCGTCGGCACGGTCCGCTCCCGCCTCTCCCGGGCCCGCGTGAAGCTGCGCCGGCTGACCGAAGCCGAGCTGGCGGGACCGCCCGTCCAACTGGCGCGAAAAAAACGGGAACTCGCCCCGCTGGATCGCCAGACAAGAGGAGAACGTAACCACACGATCCGGCCCGTATCGGAAGGAAACCGATGAAAGCGACCCCGTCCCGGCAGAGTCCGGCCGAGTGGGAAGAGACCGCACTCCTCCTGCCTCAGACGGCGCGCGAACTGCCGACGGGCCGTCACCAGTTCCACAAGGAGCGCCTGATGGCTCGCATCGAGCAGGACATCCAGCACAACAACCACACGGCGACGGCCACCGCGCCGCAGGCTCGGCCGAAGACCGGGCGATTCCGCCTGCTCCGCCCGGCGATCACGCTCCCCGCCCTGGCCTGCGCCCTGGCCGGCGCGGTCGTCGCCGCATCGGTGATGAACGACGGGAACGGCGTCAAGCAGGACGGCCTCGCCACCGGCCCGGCCCTCACCACCCAGCTCGGCACCCCGACCACCAAGGGCGTCCCGCAGCTGCTCGACCAGATCTCCCTCGCGGCGGCCGAGAGCGACACATCCGCCCTCAAGCCGGGCCAGTACGTCTACATCGAGTCGAAGTCGGCCGACACCCATGTCCGGTACGACGGCGACAAGGCCTCCCTGGTCAGCGACGCGCTCCACAAGCGCCAGATCTGGGAGTCCGCGGACGGCACCAAGGGCTGGCTCATCGACCCCGCCGTCAACGGCCCTGAGGGGGAGACGCTGAGCCTGCCCGACGAGCTGGGCAACACACCGAAGGCTACCCTCAACGCTCCGTCGTACGACTTCCTGGCCAAGCTGCCCACGGACCCCGACAAGCTGCTCGCGATGATCTACAAGGCGGGGGAGGGCCACGGAAACAGCCCCGACCAGGAGGCGTTCACCACCATCGGGGACCTGGTGAAGGAGTCCTACCCGCCCGCGAAGCTCTACTCGGCACTGTTCAAGGCCGCCGCGAAGATCCCTGGAGTCGTCGTCGTCCCGAACGCCAAGGACGCGCTCGGCCGCACCGGAGTGGCGGTGGCCCGCCTGGACGAGCTGGGCGGATTCCGCGAGGAATGGGTCTTCGACAAGAAGACCCACGTCTTCCTCGGCGAGCGCGTCGTCCAGGTGAAGCCGAGCGACGAGAACGCCGGCCTGATGAAGCCCGGCACCATCAGGTCCACCAGCGCCATCGTCAAGCGCGCGATCGTCGACGGCCTGAAGCAGCTCCCCGCCCAGAACAACTGACACCTCCACCGATGCCCCGGCCGCCCCACAGGGGAGCGCGCCGGGGCACCGGCTTGCCCAGCCCCTGTCGGATCACGTCCGACGTCCCCTGGCTTCGAACGCACGCAGGGGTTTTGGACCTTGCAAAGGACTTCCGTGGTACCTGAACGGGTGCACGACCGACCGTGACGCGTGACGCGACTTCCGGCCTTCGACTCGATGAGTTGGGAAACCGGCGGAGCGAGGTGCTATTACGCCGTAATAGCGACGGCGAGGCTCCCAAGGTGGGGGAGGGGCCGTGGCTTGCGTATCTGATCACGGACTGGGGGAGTGGTGGTCGCTTCAGTGCGCGCAGGGCGGATGAGCGGCATGAGGCCGCCCGATCCCTATTGCACGCCGCCCTCGCCCCGGTCGCCTCCTCACGGACGTGATCGAGGCACCGCCCTACCCGTCGTTCTGTGCCGGTCGTGTTCTAGTCGGCTTCTGGTGCGTTGTACGAGAGGTTGTACCCGGTGAAGTCGGCGATCGGGACGTATCCGAGGCGTTGGTAGAGGGCGTTGCTGGTGGGGTTGGCCGGGTTCGTGAACAGCACGACTTCTTTGGCTCCTGCGGCGAGCGCGGCCCGGCTCACTTCGCCCGTCACTGTGCCCGCGTAGCCGTGGCCGCGTAGGTGGGCTGGGGTGTAGACGGGGTCCACCCGGACCTGGCCGCCGACCGGCGGGTTCACGCCCGCCATGGAGACGGGCGTGCCGTCCGGGGTCTCCCAGTACGTGTAGCGCTTCCCGAAGACGCTGGCTTCGGCGCCGTATGCGTCCGCACCACGTGTCCGCAGTTTCTCAAGCGTGGTCAGCGGCGTGTTGTGCATGACGGGGCGCGAGCACAGGAAGCCTCCGGCTCGGGCGAGAAAGTCGTGGACGTCATCGGTGAGGTGCCAGTCATCCGGGCGCATGCCGCATGATCCCTGATGTACTCGACCCGGGGGAGTGCGTCTACATCGAGTCGAAATCGGCCGACACCCATGTCTGGTACGACGGCGACAAGGCCCCCCTGGTCAGCAACGGGGCTCCACAAGCGCCAGATCTGGGAGTCCGCCGATGGCACCCAGGGCTGGCTCATCGACCCGACAGAACGGCTGACCCCTCCACAGGCGCCCCGGCCGCCTCACAGGGGAGCGTGCCTCGGCACCGGGTTGCTCAGTGCCTGTCAGACAACATCTCACGTCCCTCGGTTGCTGAAATTACTGGTGAGTTCTTTCACAGGCGGCTGGCCGATCGTCGGCGGAACCGCAGGTGGGTCGCCCGTCGTGTCGTACTCACGTCGAAGCCCGCCGGCACCCCGCCGGACCGACTGACTCAGGGGGACACCCACTCATGCGTCTGCGTACCGCCACCCTCGCGACGGCCGCTGTATTCGTCGCCGGCCTCAGCCTCACCGCCTGTAACTCAGGCGATGACGACTCCAAGTCCGCGGACACCTCCAGGCCGGTGGCTACGGCGTCGACTACGGCCTCCACTGCCGCCGGCGCGTCCACGGGCAAGCCTGGCGGCACCAAGGCGCCCAAGACCGGGACCAAGACGTCCGGCTCCGGCTCCGGCGGCGATGCAGTCAGTGCATGCACCACAAAGACGACCACCATCCAGTTCATCGCCGCGGCCGGCCACGCCAGCGAGTCGGAGCCCGCGGCCGCCACCATCAAGGTCACCAACACTTCGGGCAGCACCTGCACCCTCGTGGGCGCGACCACGTTGACCGCCAAGGACGACCAGAACAAGGCCGATCCCATCGCGACCGACAACTCGGCCGCCGGCACCGACGCCGTTGACATCGCCCCCGGAGCCTCTGCCAGCGCCGACGTCCTCTACACCGACCTCAACTTCGAAGGCAGCCAGTCCGCCCGCGAGGTCTGCGCGGTACAGGCCTCCAAGGTCGAAATCGCCCTCCCGAAGGACACCGCCCGCACCATCAAGGTCACCAAGTCGAACGGCGCGCCCGGCATCTTCAACGTCTGCACCAAGGACGTAAAGTTCGGCGCCTTCCACTCCTAGCCCGCCTTGCCACCGCGCGAGTCTTCTGATGGGTTGCTGGTGCGGATGGTGATGGGACGGTTTGTGCCGGTGCTCGGCCAGAATCCGGCAGGTGCTTGGGTCTGGTGATGGTCGAGCCTCGGGCGCGCTGTCGGGCTGATCCGGCGCCATGGATGGAGGAGCTCCCGGAGCAGGGTTCTGGCATCCGGTATCCGGATGTATCTGGCTTTCGGGGAAGTTCAGATGAAAGGCGACTCCCAGAACCGGCCCCCACGCGCCCGAACCCAGAGCTGCTGGTATGGCGCGACCTGGGACCGCCTCGCAGGCCGTCAGAGGGGCACACGGGCGTTTTGGATCTTGTAAAGGACTTCCGTGATACCCAATGAGTGAACAGTTGGCGGTCACACCTCGCGTGACGCCCCTTCCGATCCCTCGACTCGATGAATTGGGAACCGGCGGGAGCGAGGCGCTATTACGCCGTAATAGCGACGGCGAGGCTCCCAAGGTGGGGGAGGGGCCGTGGCTTGCGTATCCGATCACGGACTGGGGGAGGGGGCGCTGCAGTGCACGCAGGGCGGATGAGCGGCATGAGCCCGCCCGATCCGTATTGCGCGTCGGCGGCGCCTCCGCGCGCCCCTACTGATGGTGAGCAACTGCTGAACCGACTGCTAGCCGGGCTGACGACACCAGGTGGGTCAGAAGGTGGTGAGGGCTTGGCGTGCGGTGCTGATGAGCCGGTGGGCGTCGGCGCCGTAGACGGCGGATTCGCGCAGTGTGTTCCAGGTACGGAGGTAGGTGCTGACGCTGGTGTGGTCCTCGATCCATAGTTCGGAGTGCCAGGTTTCGACGATGACGCGGTTGTCGTCGTAGATCCAGAAGGCTGTAGCGGGTGCGATCTTGAGGGAGGCGCTGAAGGGGATGATTCCCAGCTCGACAGTGTCGAGGCCGACGGTGCCGGACAGCCGGTCGAGTTGCGCTGCCAGGATGGACGGCGGGCAGACCAGGGCGCGGAGCGCGGCTTCCCATAGAAGCAGGTGGAAGCGCTTGGTCGGGTCGTAGAGCGCCTCCTGTCGTCTGATGCGGGACCGAACGGCCTCCTCGGTGTCCTGGGGCGATTGCTGGAGTTCGGCATACCGGGTGAAGATGTGCCGGGCGTAGTCGGGGGTCTGGAGAATCCCGAAGATCATGGAGGATTCCCAGCCCCGGAACACGGCGGCGTCGGTGTGGGCGGCGAGGTGGGTGTCCTGGACGGGTTGGTGTCCTGAGGCGAGTTGCCGGCGCCATGACCTGATGTGGGACTCGAAGCCTGTGAGTCGGGCGAGTAGTTCGTCGTAGGCGTCCGGCTGGCCGGTGTGCTCGGCCCACAGGCGCAGATCGTCGGGGGTGGCGGTCTGCTTGCCGTTCTCCAGCTTGCTGACCTTGGGCTGCGGCCAGCCGAGCCGTCGGGCCAGGGCGGAACCAGTGAGCCGACCGCTGGGGGCCGCGAGTCTCAGTTCTCGCAGACGCACCCCGAGTGCCTCGCGCGCCTGCTGGTAGTCGGTGCTCACCGGTCCCGTCCCCTTGTCTTGACCAGTGCCCTACTGCGCCGTCAGGCGCGCCGCGAAGGTCTCGTAGGGCACCGCGTAGTGCCAGGCCGCATCGCGTGCTTGGGCGTATCGGTTGACCTCGGCCGGCTCGGCGATCAATTCAACGTTCGCCAGGTTGTTGGCGTCGTCGAAGTTGAGCAGGGCGACCAGCCTGGAGTCGAAAATCCAGAAGTCTTCTTCGGGGAGTTGGAGCCGTTCGGCGTCGGCACGCCACAAGCTGCGGATGTCTTCGCCGACGGCGCTGTTGCGCCGGGCGTTGTCCAGCAGGTAGAGCTGACCGGGCGTGGGAGGGCTGTCGACGATGCGGACGCGTTCGAACCGCTTGCCCAGCGCGGTCTGTTCGCGGCGCTCGGCGCACCACGTGGCGTCCTTGCCCTCCCAATCGACGGGCCTGCCCCGCAGAAACTGGGCATAGGTGTCGGTGACCTCGTCGGACGCGTACCGGCGGCGGGTCTCCAGCCGGCCGTGTGCTCGAAGCGGTTGAACAGCTGGTCGAATTCATCCAGAGCGATGATGTTCGGCACGCGGATGACCTCCTTGGGGCCGAAGTCGACGAGCAGTTCACGCGGGACCACGATCGGGACTTCGTTCCTCCCCGAGGTGCTGCAGGCAGGCGATGTCGGCAGGGTCGGTGAGTACTGGCCCGTGGATGATCACTTCGCCGGTGTCGAGGTCTTCGTGGACGGCGAGGCAGCCGTTCACGCCGCTGCCGGTGCCGTTGAAGCGCAGGCGACGCGCCATGATCAGTTCCTTTCGCCGGATTTTTGATCAGCTTGGCGCCAGGGTGCGAATCCCGGCTATGGCCACCATGCGGCTGCGTGAGAAAACTCCGGCATACATCTCAGCTACCCGAGAATAACCGTGCATAGCGGCTGTGCCTCTCAACTGAGCTGCGCTGAAGCTGAGTTCATGGTCACAAGGCAGCAAGCCGCGGACACAACGGATGTCACAGCGGCCGCGGACACTCCGTGGCACGCGCTGACGGCAGCGGGGAATGCACTGCCGTTCTCGGAGAACGGACACAACATCGACGTGACTGAACCCGATCACACGCGGCCGTGTGCCCAAAGACCCGCCCCCGACGGTCCGAGACCATCTCGAAGAGGTGCGCATGAACGCGTACATGCCCCAGATCGATGACCTGGTGTGGGATGAGAGCACACGCAAGGTTGGCCGGGTCATGGACCGCGTCGGCCCCTATTGGCAGCTCAAGCCGCCCCGGGGCGGCCGCGAATGGGACGCACACGGTCCGCTGCGACCCGCCACACCGGCCGAACGAGAGTCGGCTGACGCCGCCCGGTCAACACCCAGGCTCGCAGCGAGGCACCGTGAGCGCGCCGACCAAGACTGACCAGCCACCCCTCTCGGCAGAGTGCACACTGGCCCAGCGTCCGCAGTACAAGGACGTGCACCGCGAGTGCACACAGACACAGGACGTCCCGCTGCCACACTCACACGGCGTGCTTCTGGTGCGGCGCTGCGGCTGCACCTGTCACCGGCGGGGCGGAACTTCGTGAGCACCAGCTTGCCTGTGACTGCGATGAGGAGACCCTCCAACGCGCACGAGGTCATTGCACGGCCCCGGCGCCACAACCGGCGACCTGCTGAGCGAGTCCTACCCGCCCGCGAAGCTCTACTCGGCGCTGTTCAAGGCCGCTGAGAAGATCCCCGAAGTGGTCGTCGTACCGAATGCTGAGGACGCGCGCGGCCAGCCCGGAATGGCGGTATCCGCCTGGACGAGCAAGGCGGATACCGCGAGGAATGGATCTTCGACAAGAAGACCCACGTCTTCCTCGGCGAGCGCGTCGTCCAGGTGAAGCCGAGCGATGACGACGCCGGCCTGATGAAGCCCGGCACCATCAGGTCCACCAGCGCCATCGTCAAGCGCGCGATCGTCGACGGCCTGAAGCAGCTCCCCGCCCAGAACAACTGACACCTCCACCGATGCCCCGGCCGCCCCACAGGGGAGCGCGCCGGGGCACCGGCTTGCCCAGTTCCTCTCAGACAACGCCCGGCACCCGTAGTTGTCGAAGTGACCGAGCGCCAGCGGCACTGCTGGGCCGAGCCGGCACTGCGGAAGGAACCCCTCCAGGAACAGGACTGCTGCAGTCCAGCATTCAGACCTATCTGACTTTCCAGGAATTTCAACTGGAAAACGAAGCCCAGAACCAGCCCGTAGGCGCCCGAACTCAGAGCAGCCCCAGGCCGGCGCGCTGGGGGTGCCCGCGGCGGCGGTGGACGGCTTCGGCGGGTTCGAGCGGCAGTACGAGCAGATCGAGAAGGTCGCCGCCCACCACGGCAACTACTGGGAGGTGCTGCTGTACGGGCACCTGCTCAAGGACCGCTCCACGATGTACGACCTGACCAGCCAACTGCCGTGTCAGTGATGCCAGGCGTGGCGTTCTGCGGCGCGGGGGTCGTGAGTGAGGGTCCAGTCCTGGGCGATGCGGATGGTGGCGCGCCGTGCGGTGCCGTACGTTTCCCAGCCGGGCTCGCCGGTGCGGGCGAAGGAGGTCCAGGCCGCGTGCATCCGCCGCGCCAGGTCCGCGGGTGGGCTGCCGGTTCCCAGCAGTGCGTGGGGTCCGTGGAGCTGTTGCAGGTGGGTGGTGTGGAAGACGAAAGGGAGTTCCATGGTGTGGGTGGCGCCCAGTTGTCCGTGCAGGGCGTTTGAGCGCCAGGCGAACTCGTAGGCATATGTACGCGCAACGCTTGTGGTGGCGTGGGCGTCGGCGAGGTGGCGAGTGCCGTTGCCGAACAGGGCGTCGCCCAGGATGGCGGAGCGCAGTTCGCCGTCGGTGGCCTGCGGGTGCCGGATGCGGTAGGCCGCGACGAGGCCGGCGGGGGCACGGTGGGTCCGGGCGGCGGTGGCGTACACGTCGGCGGGGGTGGAGGCGGTCATGAGTCCCAAAGGTGCGAGGTAAAGGTGTCCTTCCTCGGCGTTGTTACCCACGAGCAGGTCGATGTCGCGAGCGTGGCCGGCCGAGAGCGTAAGTGCGGGTTGTCGGTCCATGGCGATGCTGAACGGGGCGATGCCGACCAGGGGGTCGAAGTGGGTGGAGGTGGTGAGGTCGATGCCCGCGAGCCTGGGCATGATGTCGATGAACCGTTCGTCGCTCACGGCGGCGAACGCGTCGAGGTGGGGCGCGATGCCCAGGGCGTGGGCGGCTGCGTGGGTGGTGCGGGCGGCCTGCTCGGGTGTGAAGGCTCCCTCGATGTTTCCGCTTTGGACGATCGCACGCCGGAAGAAACCGGCAGCGGACCCGGTTGCCAGGACGGCTCCGACGATCGTCGCCCCGGCGGACTGGCCGCACAGAGTCACGTTGCCGGGGTCGCCGCCGAACGCGTCGATGTTCTGCTGGACCCAGCGCAGTGCGGCGATGACGTCGAGCAGTCCGCGGTTGTCCGGCGCTCCGGGCAGGTGCAGGAACCCGGGAATGCCCAAGCGGTAGTTGATGGTGACGAGCACGATGCCGTCGCGGGCGAAGGCGGTGCCGTCGTACAGCGGTGCGCGGGTGGAGCCGGCGGTGAATCCGCCCCCGTGGACGAAGACCATGACCGGCAGGTCGGGGCCTGCGTCGGCGGGCGCCCGGACGGTGACGGTGAGGTAGTCGTCTCCCTTGATCCATCCGGGGCCGAAGTACGGGGACATGTCCAGGGCCCCGAAGGCGTCGCGCTTGGCCTGCGGGGCGGTGGGCCCCGGCTCGGTGGCGTCGCGCACTGCGGTCCACGGGGTGTGGGGACGGGGTGCCTGGAAGCGGGCACGGCCGGTGGGCGGTGCGGCGTAGGGGATGTTGAAGAAGACGGTCGTGCCCAGGTGGTGCCGTCCGCGGACGGCACCACCTGTGGTGGTCACGACGGGCTCGGCAAAAGGCTCCATGGTCGGCCCGTGCTTTCGGTCGGAGGCGGGGTCAGAGCCGGCTGAAGGGGGCCCACTCCTTGATGGCGAAGGCGCCGGCGTCACGCTGGACTTCCAGCGCGCCGTGGCCGGCGAGGTGCGCGGGCAGTACCAGGGCGTTGTGGTCGGCGGCCCAGCCGAGGATCTTGTGGCGGGTGGCGCGGGAGGCGGCCGGGTCCTCGCAGAAGCAGCTGTTGTGCTCGGGCTCCATGACCTGCAGCGGGGTGTGCAGCAGGTCGCCAGCGAACACCGCGCGGTCGCTGCCGGAGGCCAGGGTGATCACGCTGGAGCCGGGGGTGTGCCCGGGCGCCGCCTCCAGGCGCAGGTTGGCGTCGATGGTGTGGCTGTCCTCCCACAGCAGGACCTGGCCGGCGGCATGGACGGGGGCGATGCTGTCCTCGAAGACGTTCTCGTTGACACTGCCGGCGATGTCCGGGTGGGTCGCCGGGTTCCAGCGCTCGAAGTCGGCCCGTGGCATCAGGTAGGTGGCGTTGGGGAAGGTCGGCACCCAGGCGCCGTCGACGAGGCGGGTGTTCCAGCCGACGTGGTCGACGTGCAGGTGGGTGTTGACCACGAGGTCGACGTCCTCGGGCCGCACGCCGGCCCGGGCGAGGGTGCCGAGGTAGTCCAGCCGCAGGTGGTCCCACGCCGCGACGGTCGGGCGGGACTTGTCGTTGCCGACGCCGGTGTCGACCAGGATGGTGCGGCCCTCGCTGCGCAGCAGCCAGGTCTGCATCGCGACGTGGACCATGGCGTCGTCCGCGCCCAGGTGATCGGGGACGAGCGGCTCGCGGTGGTCCTTCCACGCCTGCTCGGGCAGGTCGGGGAAGAACTGGTCGGCGGGCATGATCGGCCCGTGCATTTCCTCGATGCGGGTGACGGTGACGTCGCCCAGGATGGTCTCGTGCATGTCGGACATGGGGTTCTCCGTAGGGTGCGGGCTGATCGGTGCCCGCCGGGGAGGTGTGCTCCCCGGCCGGGGTGCGCTGACGGGCGTTGTGCTGAGCGGGGCTCAGCCGCCCAGGTGGGCGAGGACGAGGTTGGGGTCCTTCGCGGTGAGGTAGGCGGCGCTCGCGACGTGGACGGTGTTGCCGCGCAGGGCGATGGAAGTCGGGCCCTGGAGGCCGTCGGCGGCGGTCAGGACGGTGGCGCGGGTGCCGTCGGGCCGGATCAGGGCGACCTGGTTGACGGTGTTGAGGGCGGCGATGATCTGGTCGCCGTGGCCGGTGAAGGCGAAGTCGTCGATCCCGGTCAGGCCGGTGGCGGTGACCCGGGCGGTGCCGGCGCGCCCGTCGGCCAGGATCGGGATACGGACGATGGTGCCCTGGTCGAGGTTGGTGGCCCAGAGCGCCCCGTTGTGGATCTTCAGGCCGTTGGCGCCGAGGAACCCGGCGGGGGCCAGCGCCGGGTCGGTGGACCAGGCGGTTGCAGTGCCGCCGGAGGCGGGCACGCGCCAGACGGTGCCCAGGGTGGAATCGGTGACGTACAGGGTGCGGGTATGGGGGTCCAGGGCCAGGCCGTTGGGCAGGCCGGCGGCGGGCAGTGCGGCGATGCGCTGCGGCCGGCCGCCCGGGCGTAGGCGCCAGACGCCGGTCAGGTCCGCAGTGCCGGTGGCGTACAGGAAGTACAAGGTGCCGTCCTGGGCCCGGACGACGCCGGTGGTCAGCGGGAAGCCCAGCGCCGGGGTGTGGATGCCGCCGCCGGCGGGTGCGGGCAGGGTGGCCAGGATCCGTACGCCACTGTGCCGGGAGACCGCGGCGACCTGGCGGGCCTTGGCGAGGCTGACGTACGCGGTGCCGTCCGGGCCCAGGGCGATGTTCTCCGGCGTCTGGCCCTTGGCCAGGTCGAAGTGCACGGCGGTACGCGCGCACCTGAGCGGGTCGGAAGCGGCCGACGCCGGGGCCGGAGCGGCCATCGCGACCGCGGCGGCCAGGACGGCGGCCGACACGGCGGCCTTGGAGAGCTTGGTGAACACCTGGTTCCTTCACTGCTTTCGGGCATGCGGCAGCGGCACGCCGACGCATGAGGGTGGGGGGTGGAAATGCCCGGCCGGGACCAGCATGCGCGGGTGCCGACGGGAGGGAGGGATACGGGGTCAGCCGGTGCTGAGCCGACTGTCCGAACGGGCAGGGGCGTCCCGGGTGGTGGCCTGGGCGAGGAGTTCCAGGGCGGCTCTCGAGGGTGAGCCCGCCGCCGTGGTTGCCACGACGACGCTGGGGCCCGGTCCCTGGCTCAGGGTCTGCTGCATCACGGTCAGTGAGCCGACCAGCGGGTGACGCATCTCGTACTCGGCTACCGCGCAGGCCTTGACCCGGTGGTCGGCCCACATCGAGGCGAAGTCCTCGCTCTTCGTGCTCAGCTCACCCAGCAGCGTGTGCAGTGCGGCGTCCTGCGGGTACTGGCCCGCCACCAGGCGCAGATTCCCCACCACCGCCCTAGCCTTGCCCGGCCAGTGCGCGTACAGGTCTCGGATATGGGCGTCAAGGAATACCAGCCTGGCCATGTTGGGGCGCTGCGCCGGTACGTCCGGTGCACCGGGGTCGAGGTGCCCGGCGAACAGCGCGTGGCCCAGCCGGTTCCACGCCAGGACGTCACTGCGCCGGTCGATCACGATAGCGGGAACGTCCCCGAGGGCGTCCAGCAGTTGGGCGGTCGCCTCCGTCATGCGCTCCGGCGCGGGGCGCCGCCCGCTACGGGGCTTTGCCGGTCGGGCCAGGTCGTGCAGGTGCCGGTGCTCGGACTCGTCCAGGCGCAGAGCCCGGGCGATCGCGTCCAGCACCTCGGGCGAGGCGCCCAGCGAGTGCCCCTGCTCCAGGCGGGCGTAGTAGGAGGCGCTCACCCCCGCCAGCAGCGCCAGCTCCTCGCGGCGAAGACCGGGCACCCGCCGGCGCTCCCCGTAGGTAGGCACGCCGGCCTCTTCGGGGCGCAGCTGGGAGCGCCGCGTCCGCAGGAAGTCCCCGAGCTGTGATGTCCCGTTCATGGCACCGAGTATGTGCCGACCCGCGACGCACAGCCTCTCCCCGCCGGGGATAGGCACCAGCGGGACTGGCCCCCCGGCCCGAGCGGCGATGAGCTGAGTCCACCGCATCCCGCACTCGTACAGGAGGAACGCCTTGAGCAACACGACCCGCGAACACGACCGCTTCGAAATCCTGAACGCGTCGGATTTCGCCTTCACCAGGCGCGCATGGGTCGACGCCGCCCCCGCACGGGTCTACGACCTCATCAGCGACGTGTCCGCCATCCACCGGTGGAGCCCCAACGCCACCGACGTCGCCTACGACCAGAACGCCGGCCCCCTGGTCGGCGCCTGGTTCAGCGGCCGCAACCACAGGAACGGCAAGCAGTGGACCACTCGCTCCCAGATCACGCGGGCCGAACCCGGCACCGCCTTCACCTTCATCGTCGGCGGCGCCGACGACGGCATCGTGCGATGGAGCTGGACCTTCGAGCCCCGAGGACGCGGAACCCTCGTCCAGCAGTCCTGGCAGCTCCTGCGCCTCGACCCGGTGTTGGGCACCACCTCCGCCGACCTCGACGCACTGCGCGACTACATGGCGGACAGCGCCGAAACCACACTGGCAGCCCTCGCCCAGTGGATCGCCGAAGAACGCCACCCCGACACCGCCCGCAGCCCACGCCGCATCTCCAGCTACCGGTAGTTCGTTAAATCCGGCAGTAGAGGTCAATGCCGTGTCCGGTGGTGACGGCGTCGATCAGGGCCTGGAGTTCGGAGGGTGGGTCCGTGTCCGTCCATGCTTGCCACCACCGGTTGAGGGTGATGGCGGGGGTGAGCCAGGAACGGATGGCTCGTAAGGCCCTGGGCCAGCAAGGCGGTTGGGGCTGGTGGGACGGGGCCGGTGCACGCTGCTGCGCAAGCCCGACGCCGCCAAGGTCGCCATCGGCGTGGAATGGGTTGGCTTCGACATCCCCGACGAGTTCGTCGTCGGCTACGGCCTCGACTACGTCGGCCCACCCCTGAGTTGGGTCACCCAGCGGCCGCCACGCAGCACCAATCCAGAGCCCCGAGAAGCCGATAGCGAGAGGATCTCGCAGGCCGCGGAGCGTTCAGTGCCTGTGGAACCACCACGCCGACGCGAGGTGAAGGACACCGAGGAGGCTGGCGCAGATGGCCATGCCCTTGTTGCGCTGCTGTACGCCGATCGCGGAGTCGCCGATCTGGGCCAGGCCGGCGATGGCGAGAACGGGGGCGACGGTAGACCGGTCGCCCATGGCGAACAGAGCGAGGGTGACGGCGGCGAGGGGGATCGCCCGGGCTCCGTAGGCGTTCGCGTAGAGATGTGTGCCCCCGTTGACGGCCATGCCCTTGGGTAGCGCGAGGCCGGGCCTAGCCATTCCGGCGATGCAGAAGCCAGCCGAGGTGAGGGAGGCGAGGCCGTTGGCGGCAATGAGGATGGCCTGGACGGTGGACGAGCTCATATTTACATCTCCCCGTGAATCATTCTGATTGTGAATGATTTCTTGAGGCTATCATTTTTGGCATGAGCGATGTCAATGGGGCGATGGCCGGCGATGCCTCGGGCCTGACCTCGACCGTGGTGTTCAGGCTCGGCACTCTCGGCACGGTGGTCACCGACCGGTTCACACGGGAGATTGAGGGGCTGGGCCTCAAACCCAAGCACGTCGGCCTGATGGCCGCGCTCAGCCTTGCTGCCGTGGCGTCCCAGCAGGAACTGGCCGCGCGGATGGGCGTCGCGCCCAGCCTGATGGTGTCGCTGGCCGACTACCTGGAGGGTCTCGGCGCGGTTCAGCGGGTCCGGGATCCGCGGGACCGCCGACGGCAGGTACTGACACTCACCGAGGAGGGGCAGGGCTTGCTGGACCGCTGCACGTCCATCGCGCGGACCCTGGACGAGGAGTTCGTGGCCGGGCTGGCGGAGGAGCAACGAACAGCGCTGGATGAGGCGCTGCGCGTGATGGCGAACCGCACCGGCCTGCCGTAGAGGACGAGGGCAATGGGACGGCCCTTCGCTCTTCGGCCGTGAGCGAGGGGCCCTTACTGACTTTCAGGCCCTCGTGCGTGCCCTGCACGATGAGTTCGCGGCCGAGCGCCTCCGGCTGGAGCACCTGTGTGAGCAGGCCGGGACCCCACCAATCCCAGGCGTCCCCGGCCTCGTCTTGCGAATCTGGGGCCGGATCAGACCCCTGCGGGCGTCCGGGCGTCCTCGGTGGGTGTCGAGGGAACCGTTGCAGGGCCGCCGCCGTGCCCTTCCGGGGACCCGAACCAGGCCACCGCCACCGCGCCCGACACGGCGAGCACGAACCCGGTGATCGCCGCCCAGGTGAAGCCGGAACGGGAGGCATCGCCGAGCCACAGCACGCCGATCATGCCCGGCAGGACGGTCTCACCGACGACCAGCGCGGCTGTGGCGCCATTGACTGAGCCGATCTGCAGGGCGACCGTGTGCAGATACATGCCGCCGATGCCGGCGACCAGGATCGCGTAGAGCGCCGGATCGGAGAGCAGCGCTCGCACGTCGAACGGATCGATGCCGTTCAGCACCCGGACCCCGACGCCGAGGGCACCGAAGCCCAGTCCGGACAGCAGGCCGGCCAGGATCGCAGCGCGCCCGCCCAGCAGGCGTACGACCACGATGCCGCCCACTATCAGCAGCAGCGCGATCACCAACAGCCACCAGTGCGTGGAGACCGGGGTGGCGCCGCTGCCTTCCGGTCCCGCCGCCGTCGCCAACAGCACCAGAGCTGAGCAGACCACGGCGATCGAGGTCCACTCGGCACGGCTCAGCCGGATACCGAGCAGCTTGGTGCTCAGCACCGCCGTGATCACCAAGTTTGCGCTGATCACGGTCTGCGACAGGAAGAGCGGCAGGAGACGCGCCGCCAGTACGCCGAGCCCGAAGCCGACGAAGTCCAGGATGGTCCCGACGATGAACTCCCCGGTCATGGCCGCCTTCGCGGTGGACGACAGGCTCGGGCCGCCGTGTTGGGTCACGCTGCCCGCGGTGGCTTCCCGGCGAGCGGCCTTCTGTGATCCGACGGCCTGCAGGACGGAGCCGGTGCCGTAACAAATTGATGCTGCCACGGCAGTGAGCAGTCCTGCGAGCACCGAAAGCTCCCGTTCATGCATGGGTCAGTGGGGTTTGGTCCTGTTCCCACTGGCAGACGTGAGTTTCGGTGAGGAAGTTGCTTTCCAACCAGTCGCTCCTGGCGGCACCGGTGGAACCCCTTATGCCGCTGGACGCACGATCGAGGCTCCAGGCCGCGCCATGGCGCCTTCGCCGGCGGCGCCGTGCTGTTCGGCTTCGGCGCGGCCTGCTTCGAAGGCAGTGATGGCGTCGGTGGTGTTGGCGTGGGACCAGGGGATGTCGCCGAGGACGCGGTGGTGGTGGCCTTTCCAGCCCAGGATGGGGACAGCGGCCAGGGCGGTGGGGAAGCCGCCGGCGAGGCGTGCGAGGTTGGCCAGGCCGAAGCCGCTCGGTCAGTTGTTGTCCGGGTCCTCCTCGGCGGAGATTCGGGTATCGAGGTCGCCGGCCCAGGCTCGCAGGTCGTCGATCTGCTCGGAGCTCAGCCCGTAGTCGCTGAAGTCCTGGTCGTCCCACCATTCCGCGCCGGCGAGGCGGTCGCGCAGGTCCTGGAGGCTGAACTCGAAGCGGGCGTGGCGGCGGCCGAGGGTTTCGAGGTCGGCGGTGATGCGGTGCCTGGCAGCGGCGTGGACGTCGATGAGGTCGCGGACCGCACCGCGGTCGGCGAGGGCGCGCACCTTGGTACCGATGACGTCGTTGAGGGCGAGTACCGGTCCGTGTTCGGTCGCCGTGGGCGGAGACCAGAACGCTTCTTTCAGGATGTCGACCTCGCACTCTTCGCCGGTGGTGCGGTCGGTGGCGATGAGCCGTCCGGAGAGCGGGCTCGTCTCGACTTGCCGGATGCCCCAGCCGCGCTGGGTGAGGCCGTCGGCGACGGTGCGGGCGATCTCGTCCATGGGGGTGGGGTTCTCGGTGGCCACGTCGAGATCTTGGCTGAGGCGGTTGACGAGGCCGTGGGCCTGGACGGCGTAGCCGCCGGTGATCACCAAGGGGTATGGCGTGCCGATGTCGAGGACGTCGGCCAGGAGCCGGCGGTGCAGGTCGGTGAGGTTCACGCGGCTGTGGCGTTCGTGGCGGTGGCCAGTTCGGGGAAGGCGGCTTCCCACACGTGCCGGATCGGGCGGCTGATGAGGGTCCGCAGCACGGGCCACTGCTCGATGAGCAGGTCCCTGTTCAGGAAGTCGATGAGGTCTTGGCGCTGTCCCTCGGCGAGGACGGTGCGGTACAGGCCCATCCGGGATCTGGGCTGCTCCACGTCGTAGGAGCGGCGTCCGGACCACACCACGTGCAGCGGCAGGTCGACCGTGCCCTGGGCAGGGCCTGTCAGGTCCTTCAGACGCGCGGGCAACCGCTTGGTGTACTGCGCGCACAGCAGCTCGAACGCGTTCGGCACAGGAAACGACGGGGACTGCACGGCCATGCCCCCAGTATCGCCGGATGGGCCGCGACAATCACCACGCCCCCCGTTTGCGCCCCGGCCCACCGCCGGTGGATCGCCGCCCTGGAACCCTTAATCGGTGACGCCATCCGGCGTGCTGTGGAGAATGCGTCCATGCACATCCGAGCCGTGCGCCTGGACGAACTGCCCGTCCTCCAGGACATCGAGAGGGCCGCTGGGCAGTGCTTCCGGAACATTGGCATGCCGGAGATCGCCGATGATGAGCCGCTCCCGCTCGGTGAACTCGCCCGCTACCACCACGCCGGGCTGGCCTGGATCGTGGCCAACGACGCCGACGCCCCGGTCGCCTACCTGATCGCTGACCGCATCGACGGCAACCTCCACGTTGAGCAGGTTTCGGTGCACCCAGACAGCGCGCGTCGCGGTGTCGGCCGGTTGCTGCTGGACCATCTGGCGGCCCACGCCACGAGCGAGGGTGCACACGCCCTGACCCTTACTACGTTCAGCCAGGTCCCGTGGAACGCCCCTTACTACACGCGCTGTGGTTTTCAGCTCATGGACGACAGCGGGCTTACCTCCGGTCTGCGGAAGATCCGCGAACGTGAAGCGGCTCATGGTCTGAACCGGTGGCCGCGGGTCTGCATGCGCCGGGCGCTGTGACACCACGGTGCCGTCTGTGCGGGAACATCCTCGGAGCCGTCGGACACCGCCGCTGTCGAACAGCGCAGGCAGAAGCAGCGCCCTGTGACGCGCCGCCTGGATGCTCCCTCGGGCGAATGCGCGCCGCGCGCCGCCAAGCTATGCGGGTGGCAGAACGAGTACGGGTTCGTGAAGTGCCGGTGACGCGCAGCAGGTTGTCGAGCTGGATCCCGTTCAGCAGCTTGCGGGTGATCTGGGGGTGGCCGCTGGTGCAGGCCACGACCGTGTCGGGGGCGTCGGGGGCGATCGTGCCGGCGTCGGCGGGGCGGACGATCAGGTCGAAGGTGGCGGTGCCGCGCGGGCCGGGCGCGGGTATCGCGTCGACCCAGCCGTCAACGGCGCAGTGCTTGGTGCCCATTAGCTGGCTCCACCAGGGTCTCGGTGGTGCCGGGGGCGGGGTCGGGGCATGCGCTTCTGCGTGAGGACCAGGAGCTCACGGTTGCGTCGCTGTGGCGCGGAGAATGCGCCGAGGCGGATCGTGCGGGAGGTGGCCGCGCTGCACGCTGGGCTGGCGGAGCTGGCGGGCGAGCTGACCGCCGACGGGGCGGCGCTGTCGCTGTCACCGTTCGAGGACGACGACTACAGGAGCAGGCCGCCACCGGCACGGAGAAAGTGCACGTCACACGGCTGGCCCCCCTGCGGTGGCGCGGACGGTCCCGCACATCGAGCGTGGTCTGGGCAGAGCAACGATGCCCCGGCCGAGCTCACAGAACGGATTCTCATGCCCGTCGAAGTGCACAACCACGAAATACCCCACAAGTCAACTGTCCCCGGCCCGAACAAGGACAAGCCGGTCAAGCTCTTCGTGCGGGAGCGCGACGGCACACCCACCGGCCACCTCGACGAGCGCACGGCCGTCCTGATGCTCCACGGCCGGAGCATTCCGGTGCTCCCGGGCTTTGATCTCGAGTACAAGTCGTACAGCTGGGCCGATGCGCTGGCGCAGGCCGGTTACGACGTCTTCATGATGGACCTCCAGGGCTCGGGGCTGTCACCGCGGCCGACGATGGACGACCCTCGCAACGTCAACCCCGCCCAGCAGTACCTCCTGAAGCCGAGACCTCCAGGGTTCACGCCGGGCCCGCCGAACTATCCGTTCCAGCTGACCAACTCGAACAGCGACCGGGACGAGCTGAACACCGTCGTGGAGTGGATCATCCGCGAGCGCGGGGTGAAGAAGGTCGCCTTCATCGGCTGGTCTGCGGCCGCGTTCACGATGGGACCGTACGCGGTCAAGAACCCCGGCAAGGTGTCGAGCCTGTTCCTGCTGGCGCCGATCTTCCCGCCCGAGGGCACGTCGAACGCCCCCGACCCGCTGCCGCAGCCCGGCTTCCCGATGTTCGTGAGCACGAAAGAGGGAACCTGGGACGGGTGGGGCCACGAGGTGCACTGCGAGGGCCAGCGCGAAGAAGCGATGCACGACGTAGTGTGGAACGCGATCATGAAAAGCGATCCGGTTGGCAGCACGTGGGGGAAGGAAGGTGAAGGGCTCAATCGCATCAGAAACTTCGTCCGGTGGGGCTGGAACAAGACCACCGCGGCACAGGGCGGCGTCCTCGGCGGCAGCGTGCCTGTCCTCATCGCGTACGGGGAGTACGACAGGCAGGCGAACACGTCGAGCGAAGATCCGGAATTCAACTTCTCGGTCCCCGCGCTCTACAACGCTATCGCGGGCGACCACAAGCTGATGGTCAAGCTGGACTGCGCCGGGCATTCGGTGGTGTGGGAGATGCAGCACAAGAACGTGCACAACCTCTCGAAGCACTGGCTCAAGCACCTGAAGGTCGATGGCAAGAACCAGGGCATCTTCGACATGGACACCAACGGCAACATCAGCCCGGCTCCGTAGGACAGCCGAACCCCCGGTCATGAACCGTCGGGGCTCCAGGGTCCGAACATCAGCCCCGCGCCGCCGTCAGGGCCGCCACAAGCACCGGCGATGTGGAGTCCGCCGGGTGCACAGACCCGCTGTTCAACAACCAGATGGATCGCCGCTGCTCTACATCAGTGAGGCTGTCGATCGGGCGGCGGGCGCGCCGCCCGATCAGCTGGTGATGGTCCAGCCGCGGAGCTAGGCGGCGATCTCCTGGCGCTGGCGTGCTTGTGGTCGGCGCTCATGACGAGCGCGAGAGCCTCTTTCGGCTGGTAGTCCATGTGGATGCCGTTGCCTTGGAGGAACACTTCGCCGGCGAGCCAGGCGAAGAATGCGTTGCGGTCTTCGAGCGGTTCGTGCAGGGCCAGTGTCTGCAGGAGGGCCGCTGCTTTGAGTTAGGTCGAGCCGTAGACGTCCTGGTCCATGTAGCGCGCGCGGGTGCGGGCGCACGCGGCGTCGAGCACGCCGAGGTCAAGGCATGCCGCGTCTTCGATTCCGGCGCGTTCGACGGCGCGGGTGACGATGTCGCCGATGGACTCGGGTTGCAGTCCGCCGGCCAGGACGGTGTGCCACGGTTGTGCGGGCGGCGCCAGGCGGGCTCGTCGGGGTCGGTGAGGCCGGCCGCCTCCTTCCATATTGACCTCAGCGGACTCGGTAGCGGAAGTGCTTACATGGCGCCTGGACGGGTGGCGGAAGCAGCGTGGAACGAGCGCGGCCGTCACCGGCACGAGCCCGTCGACGACATCCGCGGAGAGCGACCGTGGCGACACCGGGTGGGGAACCGTTCATGGATGCGTAGGTGGAGGCGGTACAGACCTCCGTCATGGCGGTGCGGCTGATCATGGCCGTGGCCGACGCCGTGCGTCGCAACGCGGAGAGAAGGGCGAAGGGTGCCGAGTCCGTCCCGCCGCCCGTCGAACAGGCCGTGCCAGCAGCGCAAGAGGCTCTGCAGCGGCTGTTCCCGTCGGACATCGCCGCGGCGCTGATGCAGGGCGCGGACTGGCCGCAGATGGCCCAGCAGCTGATGGCGCTGCAGCAGGCCGGAGTGGACCTGTTTTGACCGATGGGCTTGCGGGTGGTGGGGTTCCACAGTCGGACCGTGCCGTCGCGGCCTGCGGTGGCGAAGAGGGTGCTGTCGGGTGAGAACGCCACCGCGAGGACCGGGCCTTGGTGCCGGTGAGGGGTTGGCCGATGGGCTTATGAGTGCCCGGGTTCCACAGCCGGACCGTGCCGTCGCGGCCTCCGCTGGCGAGGAGGGTGCTGTCGGGTGAGAACGCCACCGCGTGGACCGTGTTCTGGTGGCCGGTGAGTTGGCCGATGAGCTTGTGGGTGGCCGGGTTCCGCAGCCGGACCGTGCCGTCGCTGCTGGCGGTGGCGAGGAGGGTGCCGCCGGGTGAGAACGCCACCGCGGGGGGTGATGCCCTGTTGCCTGACGAGACCCCTGAAGATGGCTCGTCGGCGACGCCCGCCCCTACGTCACCGCCCTCTTCACCCTCGACCCCGACGGCATCACCCACTGGCGCCAGATGAACGGCAAGCACCCGGTTCCGCCGGAACTCCTCGTGGACGACCCAGAGTTGCGGGCGGTGCTGCAGCGGGCGGTGGACGAGGCGAACCGGCTGGTCTCCCGCCCCGAGTCGATCAGAAAGTTCGCGGTGCTCCCGGTCGACTTCACGGAGGAGGCGGGCCATCTGACTCCGTCGATGAAGCTGCGCCGGGAGACGGTCATGCGCGACTTCTCGGGACAGGTCGAAGAGCTGTACGGCTAGACCCGGGCTCGTCCGGTGGAGTGCGGTGGGCTCATCCGACCGCTCCAGCCCGCTTAGCCCACCTGGGCCCATGTGCCGGTGCAGATCACGGGTCCGGGTGTCCTCCCGTGCTTCCATCGCGCCAGGAGGCATATGAGATGACTGATGACCGACAGCAGCACGCCGACCCCAGACCGACAGCGTCCCGGCGTCGCGTGCTGGCCACCGCCGCCCTTGCGCCCGTACTGACCGGAGCGATCGGGGCGGTTCCCCCCGCCCGTGCCGCGACCGCCGGACCGGGGGCCGAGCCGGTCCACACCCCGGTCCCGCCGGTGATGACCGAACTCGCCGACTGGGCGGACGTGGGCGCGGCCCTCGGCGCACCGGGCGGCATGAAGCGGTTCATGTACCACACGCCCCTGCTGCGCCGGGACCTCCACGTGGTCTCCCGGGGCATCATGATCGACCCCGCGCTCGCCCTGGGCACCCATGTGTCCTTCGTCCGGTACGCCGACGGCAGCTCGCTCCTGATGGGCGACGCGGTGGTCACCGAGCGCGAACTCCAGCCGTTCAGCGACGCCCTGTACGAGCACGGGATCGGGCAGACCGCGATCCACAAGCACCTGCTGGCCCAGCGGCCCGACGTCTGGTGGTGTCACCTCCACGCCCACAGCACCGACCCGGTGGCCGTCGCCCGCGGTCTGCGCGCCGCCCTGGACCGCACCGCCACCCCGTTCCCGAAGGCCCATGCCGCTTTCGCCGTGCCCCCCGGCATGCCCTTCGCCGTACGCTTCGACCTGGACACCGCGGCCATCGACGCCGCGCTCGGGGTGAAGGGCACCGCCGACAGCGGCGTCTACCAGAGCACGTTCGTCCGCCGGGAGGCCATCACCGACGGCCACCTCCTCCTTCCCCCGGGCCTCGGCTCGACCACCTCGTTCAACTTCCAGCCGCTCGGCCGCGGCCGGGCCGCGGTCAGCGGCGACTTCGCCGTGATCGCCGACGAGGTCCAGGACGTCCTCACCGGGCTCCGGCGCGGCGGTGCCGACCTCGTCGAGCTCCACCACCACAACCTCACCGACCAGCCCCGGCTGTTCTTCGTCCACTACTGGGCCGTCGGCGACGCCGTGACCCTGGCGCGGCGCCTGCGCCCCGTCGTGGACGCCATCAATGTCGCGCCGATGAAGGGGACGGGTGCCTGATGAGCATGAGCGACGAGTCGATCACCTGCCCGTTCGACTACAGCGAGGCCCTCGACTTCGATCCCGAGCTCGCGGCCATCATGGAACGCGACTCCCTGACCCGCATCCGGCTCCCGTACGGTGATGCCGGCGCCTGGCTCGTCACCGGCTTCCGCTCGGTCCAGAGGTCTGTTCCGACCAGCGCTTCAGCCGGGCGCAGATCATGGGCCGCGGCTATCCCCGGATGACGCCGGAGCCCATCGTCTCCCCGAGTCCATCAACGTCATGGACCCGCCGCACAGCAGCCGCGTACGGCGCCTGGCGTCACAGGCGTTCACCCAACAGCGGGTCGACGAGATGCGGGAGCGGATCGTGCTGCTCGCGGACTCCCTGCTCGACGAGATGGCGCAGCAGGGACCGCCCGCGGACCTGATACAGCACGCCGCGGTGAACCAGCTGCGCGCGGACGGCTTCGATGTTCGTGATGAGGATGTGGCCCGCCTCTCGCCGTTTGTGCGGCACCACATCAACATGCTCGGCCGGTACTCCTTCCAGCTCCCCGACCTGCCCGGGGGCTTGCGGCCGCTGCGCGACAAGGACGACGCAGACGGCTCGTGATCAGGGCCCGGGGCGATCTCGCGGGTGACGGAACCCGCGGCGTGCGCGTTCTGGCTGCGACGCCGGGACGGCGCGTGTTCGTCAAAGTGTCTCCGGGTGCGGGATGTCCGCCGGCCTGTCGTGCGCTGTGCCGGCGGACTCGGTGTGTGAGAGTGCGGCGAGGAGCCGCAGTTTCTCGTCGCTGTCGCTGTCCTTGTCGGGGTAGTAGACGACGAGGATGACGTCTTCGATGGGAGTTTGTCCCGGTGGAGGCGTAGTTCACCGACGACGGGGTGGTGGACCGTGGTCGTGCCTCTGTCGAGGCTGCGGACGTCGTGGCGGGCCCACAGGGTACGGAACCGCTGACTGGACAGTGCGAGTTCTCCGACGAGCTCGACGGACCGGGGGTTGTCGGTGTCGTCCCCGATGGTGGTGCGAAGGGTGGCGATGAAATCGGCGGTGGCTTTCGTCCAGTCCTGGTGGAAGGCTTGTTCCTCAGGATCAAGGAGGAGAGAACGCAGCCGGTTCTGGCCGGGCCGCAGCCGGGGGGAGAGCGCGACGGCCATGGGGTTGGAGGCCAGGACATCGAACGCGCGCCCTTCGACGAACGCGGGGATCTGAAGGTGGGCGAGCAGCTCGTGCACCCGCGCCGGTACGTGCTCGGGCCGCTTGCGGCGTGGCGCCCGGGGGCGTGCCGCCGCGAGGCCGAGCAGATACGTCCGCTCGATGTCGTCGGTGATCAACTCCTCTGACCGGTCCGGCCTACCGGGAGCGCCTCGGTGTTCCGGCTGTGCGGCACACAGGTGTTCCGCTCGTCGGCCGCATGACGACAACCTGCGCAGCCCGCCAAGCCAGCCAGAAGACGCCCAGTTGTTCCTTTCGCATGCAGATTACCTGAACGAGTCCAACCCGAAGCTACGCAACCAATATGCGAAACCACTGGTCAGAGAACCGACTTATTTCAGAATCTGCGAGCTGCGACATTTGCAGCGCGTTCGAGTACATGTCAACTCATTAAGCGAGCAAGCTGTTCCAAGATCGGGTATGTAAAGAGCGGTCGATCTGTATGCGCGGCGAGGGCCAGGCAACCGTAAAGACGGCTCAATCGCCTGGCCCTCGACTTGTAAGAACTGCCTCAGTGATCGTTGTAGATCCGGTAGTACTGGGAACAGCTGCTAAATTGGGTATCACCCGTGTCGTTGTATGCCCGGCAGATTGTCAGGCTGTACCAACGATTTTCCGGTAGGTTGTACCAAGATCCGTCGCTGGCGCGCGCGTACGAGCACTTCCCGTCGTTATGCCAGTCCGTGAGGGTATACATCTCGTCGAGGTCTTGGGTGCCCATATTCACGTACGCTATGGCATGCTTGGAGTCGGACTCCGTATCGCACACCTTGAGGATATCTCCGCGCTCCTCGAAGTACATAGTAGCGCCATGAGGCTTTGCATCTACCGTGTAATAGGGTCCCCAATCCCAGTCGATCGCGCTCGCCGGCGTCGTAGCGAGAGTGCTAACTGCAGCGATCATGGTGAGCACCGGGAGCCCTCGCCGAGCCATTCGCCTAATATTCATGAACCCCTTCTTGCCTTCGTCTGCGAATCCTAAGAAGGATAGCAACACCATGATCACCGGCGGCAGCCTTTATCCGGAGTGCATCGCCGAATTCTATAGAAATGCAACCGAGTAGAACATACGACAGCTTCCTCTTTTTTCGCCCATGTCACCATGATCCCGAAGGCCACCGACAACCCCATCGCGTGGTCCTTACTAGCTCACCGCGTACTCATCGCCCCCGAGGCGGCCGACGGATGCGCGGGCCCGCCCAGGCGATGAGCCGGGCCGGGGTCGCAGTGAGGACGGCGTCGCCGGTCGCGTGGCCCATGGTGTCGTCACGGCCTTAAAGTGGTCCTGGTCCACGAGGACCACGGCGGTGTCGTCGCCGTGGCGGGCGAGGATCCGGTGGGCGCGGGCGGTGTACGTGTCGCGGCGCAGGAGTCCCCGGTCAGCGGACGACCTCCTCGACGACGGCACCGGCAGTATCCGGCCCGAACTCCTCCCACTGCACGCTCCGGCAGATGAAACGTCCCTGGGGCGGGCTGACCTGGACCAGCCAGCCCCACGTCCAGCGGAACCTGCGGGCTCTGGCTCGCGGCCAAGTGCCCCTCACCCACGAGGGGTTGAGTCAGCTCACGCCCTGGCGGTCGGTCGCCTACCTGCGCGATCTGCTCATGCAGAGCGGCATCCTGCCGCCGGCCGACCGTCAGTTGCTGCTGTTCCAGCGGTGGCTCGCCGAGAAACTGCCGACCGTCAGCAACCCCGAGCACCGCAAGCTCCTGGAACTCTTCGCCGCCTGGCACATCCAACGCCGTCTGCGCACCCTGGCCGGCCGCGGCCCGCTCACCGGCAAGCAGATCCAGCAGGCCCGCAACGAGCTCCACCTCGCGATCGCCTTCCTCGGCCACCTCGCCGAGCGTGGACGGGCCCTCCCCGACTGCACCCGGCCGATGTCGACGCCTGGTATGCAGGCGGCTACACCGCCCGGCGCCTCACCCATGCCTTCCTCCGCTGGGCCATGCGGTCCAAGCACATGCCCGCCGTCACCGTTCCGCACCGCTCGACGAGCAATCCCACGCCGATCGCCCAGCACCAGCGGCTCGCGCTGCTGCGACAGCTCGTGAACCGTGACGACGTCCCGCTCCAGGACCGCGTGGCTGCCGCGCTTGTCCTCCTCTACGCGCAGCCGCTCACCCGGATCGCCAGGCTCGGCAGCGACGACGTCCAGCACAAGGATGGCGAAGTCCTCGTCCGGCTCGGCGACCCGCCGTCGCCCGTCCCGGCCCCCTTCGCCGAGATGCTGCTGGACTACCTGGGGCGGCCGAACACCATGACCGCAACCAACCCCGACGCCCGATGGCTCTTCCCCGGCCGCCGAGCCGGGCGGCCCATGACCCCGGAAACTCTGGAACTCCGGCTCCGGCACCTGGGCTTCCCGACCCAGCGAGGACGCACAGCGGCGATCCGTCACCTCGTCCTCCAGGCCCCGGCCCCGGTGGTCGCCCGAATGCTCGGCTACAACGACGACACCACAGCCCGCCTTGCCGAAGAGGCCGGAGGAACCTGGCGCCACTATGCCCCCGGCGACCACTCGCGGGGACTACGAGCCGTCAGCAGCTGAGGAATACGCGACTCCCGATTACGCGAGGTCGCCAGTTAGTAGAGGCCGGTCACGGGGCGAGCACCAGCTTTCGCAGGGATTCGGTGTCGGGCTGGTCCGCGACGGCCGCGTCCAGGGCCAGGCCGAGCTGGTCCTCGAAGCCGTCGGCGGGATAGCGCAGGGTGGCTGAGTCGGACCAGGACAGCTGCCAGCGTGCGGCGCCGCGGGCCGTCAGTTCCATGGTGACCAGCTGGTTCAGGGCCCGCCGCAGCGCCGGGCGGGAGAACTCGCGGGCCGCGCTGCCGGTCGCGGCCGCCGCCTGCTCGGACTTCGGGAACTGGTCGGCGATCCGCCAGCGCACGGCCGGGTCGGCGTCGATCGCGTCGAGCAGAGCCTGGAGGTCGGGGCCCGCGCCCTCGGCGGAGAGGGCCTCACGGATGTCCTCCGTGCCCTGGGCGACGTACAAGGTCATCGACTCGTGGACCAGGTCCTCCCAGTCCACCCGCTTGAGCGCGAGCGCCTCCGGGGTGAGGACGGCCTGCTCCAGCGCGGCCAGCACCGCGTCCGGGTCGGCCAGCAGCTCCAGAGCGGGCCGCGCTGCCTGTCGGCCGCGGCCGTCGTCGGGCAGGGCCTCGATCCGGGCCACCCGCTCGGCGAGCGAGGGGTGGGAGTCGTACGGGGAGGCGGGCTCGGTCGACAGTTCCCGGCGCAGCTCCTCCAGCTCGGCCGAGCGGGCGTCGAGGAGCCGGCGCAGGCCGCCGAAGACCTCGCCTGGCCGGGGCAGCAGACCGGCGCCGACGCCGAGGGTGGCGTACGAGCTCATGTAGAACGCATGCGCCGAGCCGAGGGCATTGACCTCGCGCAGCGCGGACGCGGCGGAGTCGCGTCCGGCGACCCGGACCGAGGCCAGGTCGGCGGCGAGCTCTTGGCGGCGGGAGGTGGTGAGTGTGGCGCGCATGTAGAAGTTGCCGTACGCCGTGTAGATCTTGGCCGTGCCGCGGTACGTCGCACCCAGGCCCGGGGTGTCGACCATCAGGGTCTTCTTGCCCTTGGCCGCCCGCTTGACGGCCTTCTTCTCCTGCCTCTCGCGCTCCTTGGCCTGCTTGTTGTCGGAGCGCTCGTGGAAGTGGGCGACGGTGCGGATCAGTTGGGCGCGACCACGGGCGATCAGCGGGGTGAGGAGGGTGTCGAAGTTGGCGTAGTGGCCCATCTCGTGTGCGAGTACGGCGCGCAGCTGCATCTCGTCCAGGCCCATCATCAGCGGCAGGCCGAGGTAGAGGCGACGGGCACCGGGCCGCAGGCCCAGCAGCGAGGAGCCCTCGCTGACGGCCGCGTTCACGTGCTCGATCAGCACGATCTCGTCGGGCGCTCGCGTGCCGACCTGGCGTGCGACATCGCGCATGGCCTCCCACAGCGCGGGCTCCTGGGCCTCGCTGACGGTGACGGTGATGCCGGCCGGAGGCTCGGCCTTGGGGGTGCGCAGCATGACCAGGCCGCGCACGACCGGGATCGCGAGGGCGACGGAGAAGACGACGATGCTGTCGGCGGTGGCGTGCAGCCCGCTCCTGTTAGCGGCGTAGTCGATGCCGGCCAGGACTGCCAGCAGGACGACGCCCAGCAGGTAGAAGCCCGCGAGCAGGACGAGGGCGCGCAGAGCGCGCAGCGAAGCGCCCATATGGACAGATCCCCCCCCGGGATGAAGTGCGGTGCGGATCCGCATCATGCGGCCCCAGGGGCGCTTACGGCAACTTGATCGGCGGGCCGTTCCCCCTGGTGGCGCCCTGTGCGGCGGGGACGTCCGGCAGGCCGGGCGAACCTACCGCCTGGGCGCGACCGGCCGGTTGGGGCGGTGCCCCGCCGGAGTGTCTCCTCGTCCGTCGTCCTCCAAGGCCCGGCCCCGGTGGTTGCCTGGATGCTCGGCTATAACGACGACACGACAGCCCGCCTCGCCGAAGAGGCCGGAGGAACCTGGCGCCACTATGCCCCCGGCGACCACTCACAGTGACCACGAGCCCTCAGCAGCTGAGGAATACGCGACTCCCGATTACGCGAGGTCGCCAGTTTCACACCCCTGATAGGCATGAGTAATCCCTGATCTCGAAGGGGTGAAGGGGCGGGTGGCCGGCCCTTACTCCGATGCGCGGGCCGCCCGTGCTGAGCCCCGTCCCAGCCGGTGTGGCCGCTGGGACGGGGCTCGCGTCTATGCGGCCGGCCGGTGTGCGTCCGCGGGGGAGCGATGCAGCTGCCCGGGTCTGCCGGAGTACCGTCGCGGCACTCCAGGCTCGATGGCCGAACTAACTCATGAGCTTTCGCAGATCAGATGGGGCGTCTGCTGGGGCCTGAACGGAAAATCTCCCCGCACCAGGGCAGGCTGCGCCCATCGTTGGCCAGGGGTTGGATGGAGTTGCTGGTCAGGCTGTCGGCGCGAGGGTGACGTCGTGGCCGAGGGCCTTGAGCTGGCGGACCAGGTCGCGGGTCCGGCGGGTGGGGTCGACGAGGTGCTGGTGGTAGTCGGAGCCGAGGTCGGTGTACGGAGTCCCGGGTTCGTTGAGCAGGTGCCAGACGACGACCAGGAGTCAATGGCCGACGGCGACCAGGGCTCTCTTGCGGCCGCGGCGCTTGACGACGCGTTTGTAGCGGGCGCCGAGAAAGGTGTTGGACCGGGAGGCGGACAGCGCTGCCTCGCCGATGGCGCCTGGGAATTCCCGCCTTCCGGGAGATCGTTGCTCGCACCACTGCGGTGGCCGCATCGACGGAGCCTTCGTGACCTGGACGGTTGTCACCTCCGGCGATGGCCATGCGCAACACCCAGCCCCTGCAGGGATAGGCAGCCGCCCCGGCTCCATCCGTAGCCGGGGCGGTCTCTCGTTGCGTGCGGTCAGGACTGAGGACGGTTGCGGCACAGGCAGAACGGATGCCCGGCCGGGTCGGTGTAGACCTGCCAGCCGTAGCCGGACTCGCCGACGAAGCTCTTTTGGAGGGTGGCGCCCAGCTTGATCACCCGGCGCTGCTCGGGCTCGAACTCGTCCACTTCGAAGTCGAGATGGAACTGCTGCGGATGCTCCTGACCCGGCCAGCTGGGCTGCTGGTAGTTCTCCACCCGCTGAAACGACAGCTCGACGCCGTCACTGCGCAAGTTGACCCAGTTCTTTTGACTGATGTCCGTGTTGATCTCCCAGCCCAGCAGCTCGGCGTAGAACTCGGCCAGCTTCCAGGGGTCGGGGCAGTCGAGAATGACATCGGTGAACCTCAGCATCCGATCATCGTATCTTCGGGCGCACGGTGCCTCGTACGACGCACACGCGTGCGCCCCATCGCTTCGAGGGAACCCGATGCGCACCACCGGCCGTCGTTCAGGCCCGGGTGTAGCCGCCGTCGGCGAAGAGTTCGGCGCCGGTGACGAACGACGAGGCGTCCGAAGCCAGGAAGAGAGCGGCCTCGGCGATTTCCGCGGGCGGGCCTCGACGCGCTCGTCCAGGTGCGGGTGGGTCCGGCCCTGGAGTCGCTGCCCAAGCTCGCCGACGAGAACCCGGCCCCCTTCGACCTGGTCTTCATCGACGCCGACAAGAGCAACAACCCGCGGTATCTGGAGTGGGCGCTCCGCCTCACC
The DNA here is from genome assembly GCF_053611585.1 of Streptomyces sp. NPDC054794. Taxonomy (NCBI): domain Bacteria; kingdom Bacillati; phylum Actinomycetota; class Actinomycetes; order Kitasatosporales; family Streptomycetaceae; genus Streptomyces; species Streptomyces sp. NPDC054794. The sequence continues at coordinate 46,315 of NZ_JBSHAQ010000069.1, forward strand.
AGCGCGGGCAGCCTGATCGTGGTCACCTCGCCGGACGTGGTGGGCAGCCGGGCCGTGATCGAACGGATCGGCAGCCACCCGAGGTTGACCGGCACGGTGCTGCAGACGGTGGGCAGTAAGGGCCACGACGGCTTCGCGCTGGCGCGCGTGCTGGCGTAGCCCCCGGCCGCTCAGCTCTTCGGGGTGAGGTCGAAGATGGGGTAGGAGGGCGTGGACAGCCCGAAGCCGGACGACGGGTAGGCGGACGGTGCGGGGGAGGCCGTGGGGATGCCATTGTCGTTGCAGAGCTGGGGCGCGGACGGCGCGAACACGTGGTAATTGACCACGCGCTTGGTCGGGAAGGTGACGTCGTCGCCGACGATCGTGTTGCCCGTGCTGATCTTGGTCGGCAGTTCGCGGTTCTTGAGCGGTGCGCCGACGTAGATCGCCTCCAGGAAGCCATCGCAGGGGCTGGCCTTGGCCGAGGCAAAGCCCTTCGGCGGCTTCACGTCGTGGACCTTGCGGCCGTCGATGTGCAGTTCGGTGCGCTTGAGGGACTGCAGGGCGTAGTCGTAGTTCACCTCCCTCGAAAGCGGGTCGGCGGCCGAAGTGGCGCTGGACGGCCGGTAGTTGACGCGCCAGTACTGGACCTGGACGGTCACCCGGTCGCACAGGGGCCCGTCGAAGCCGGGCATGGACTTGGGGAACCGGACCTCTCCCGGGCCCGGGGCGGGCGTGCCGACCTGCCCCCAGTCGACCCAGTCCACCGCCTTCGCCGTACTCCACTTCGCGTTCGGATGGCAGCCGGCCGCGTTCGTGGGGTAGATGTCCGACGGTTTGACCGCAGGGGTGGGCGAGGCCGTCGAAGGGGTGGTGGCCGGGGCCGCCGCGGTCGTCGTCGCGGAGGGGCTGGAAGCGGCGTCGTCACCGCCCCCGCCGGAACAGCCGGCGGCCGCCAGCACCGCCGCAACGATCATGGCCGCACGAACCCGTCTGTGCGCAGTGGTCATCCCGCTTTCCCCCCGTCCACCCGATGGACAATCATGCTCCCAGGTGAAGGGGTCTGATGCACGATCGGGTGACATCTTGACCCAAGCCTGCACCAGACCCCAGCGCGGTCGCGTCGCTAGTGAATGGCCGATCGCGCCCCGTCGCGAATGCGGGCCTTGAGAGCTTGCAACCAGCCATCCAAACCGTGGCGGGATGCGCTCGTGCCGACGGGCAAGCACTGGCCCTTCGAGGCTGACTAAACGGGCGCGCAGAAAGGCGGCATGTAGCGTCGGCTGCTCCTTAGGCCGTTGCTGTTGGCGCTTCTTGAAACTGGCTCTGACCGCAGTTCCGTGAATGCCCAGGTCGGCGAAAGGTGCGGGGGATCGTTCCGGCAGGAACGGCCGTTGGGTTCGCGCCGGGCCATAGTCCGGCTTTGAGTGCTCGGTACCTCTGCGACTGTAGGGGGCGAATTCGCCTAGTCCGCAGAGATGACACTGCGCATGCAGGGGAGCCGGAGCGTTTTGTCCACGTCGCGGACCATCATTCAGGCGCGCGTTGACCCGTCGGCGGGTGCGCTGGGGGTGGGCGGCTCGGCTGGCGTGAGAATCATGGCGACCAGGTGGTCGAGCGCGGCTGAGGAGCCGGGGTCTTGGAGTTGTGTCTCGGGTGCGAGGGTGGCTGCGGTCCGGCGCAGTTCGAGCCAGCCGAGGTAGGCGGCGTAGGCGGCGAGTGCCCGGTGGCGTGAAGTTTCCCCGTGATCTTGGACACTCGTCGGTTATGCCGCGAGGGCGTGTTGATGCCGCTGCCTGGTCTCGGCCGGGGTGAGGTAGCCGAGGG